>DASWUU010000084.1:0-40455 GCA_036401515.1 Steroidobacteraceae bacterium | reverse complement strand
CTTCACCCTCGGCCACGCGCTGTCGCGGGTCATAGCCGCCGGCGCGCAGTGTCGAGGCGGCGTGTGCCGTCTCCGATACATCGCGAAATGGCCCGACACTGATGCAGCGCTTCACATTGGTCAACAACCCGGCGGCGTTAGTGCCGGGCCTCGGCGGGTCCGCGGCCGCGGGAAGTGCAGGGACGGCGGCGGTACTGGCCGCGCTGCGCGGGCTGTCCGCGCCCCCCTCGGAGGCGAGCCTAAGCGTACCAGGCATCGGTGCTGCGGCGCTTTCCGGGAGTTTCCCGATAGCACGCGCCCACAAGAAATAACACGCGTTGGCGAGCACCAAGCACACGACCAGGGTCTTCCATATCATCAAGCTTCCGCCCTCAGCCATGTGGCAACCGCAAACTGGCTTCACCAGAAACAAATCGTTGCATTCGATCCCCGGTTTCGAGCAGCAGCGCTCCATCTGCATCGACGCCTCGGGCAATCCCTTTGATCGTTGCCCCGCCGACCACGACCTGGGCCTGGCGGTCTTTTAAACCGTCCAGGGCAGTCCACGCATCCCGAAATGCAGGAAATCCAAAGCGTTCGTAGTGCAGCAGCATACTCAAAAGTTCGTCCAAGATGGCCCCGGCCACCAAATTGCGCGACGGCGGCTCTCGGCAGGCATCTGCCACCGCAGCCACCGCCGCCCCGCTCGCCTCGATTTGCCGCCGGGCCTCCTCGGGCAGCCACACGTTGAGCCCAACGCCGATCACCACATGAGCGGGCCCGCCCGCCTCGGCCCGCATTTCAATCAACACACCCCCGAGCTTGCGGTCGCGGTACCAAAGGTCATTGGGCCACTTAAGCGAGGTCCCGTCGGCGCCTGCCCGCGCCAGCGCCCGCGACACCGCGACGCCGACACCCAAGCTCAAGGCGGGCAAGGTGCGCACCACGTCGCTACACGTCCAGCCGACCGACATCGCGATGCCGCTCCCAAAAGGGGCAATCCAACGCCGTCCCAAGCGGCCGCGGCCCGCATGCTGCAACTCGGTCAGACAGACATCGGCAGTGCCGGGCGGCGGCGGTGTCGCACCGAGCAAATGCGTGTTGGTGGAATCGACGTCGAACAGCAATTCCAGCTGGTGCAAATGGGGTTGCCATTCCGGCGCAAGCTCGGCACGGATGCGCTGCGCATCCAGCAATTCAACAGGCTGATTGAGCCGGTACCCGCGGCGCGCCAACGCCTGAACCTCGATTCCGAGCGCGCGCAGCCGCTGTACACCTTTCCAGACAGCCGCGCGCGTCTGGCGCAACTCGGCAGCCAGCCATTCCCCGGAGTGCGTTTCGCCGTCCGCCAGCAGCAACAGCAACGCAGGGGGCTTTATGCCGCTCGGGATCGAAACAACCATAGCCGCCGTGCACGATTTTCTTCGCCCGCGCGCATGCGGGCGATGTTGCTGCGATGAGTAAATATCACGAACAGTGCAACCGTAGCGCAGAACGTGCAGAGGGGAACATTGCCGGGTTCCAGCATCAGCACCACCGCAGCCAGCACGACAGTCGACAACATGGTGGCAAGGCTCACAAAACCGGACAACGACACGATAACGATCCAACTCACCAGTAGAGGCAGCAGCAACCGCAAGTCCATTGCTGCCACCACGCCCACTACGGTGGCGGCGCCTTTTCCGCCGCGAAAATCGAACCACACCGGATACACATGTCCCACGATGACGGCAAATCCGCAGCCCACGGCTAGCCATTCGCGCGATAGCGCCGGATCGATGCCGATGCCGGGCAAGGACACCATCGGCAGCCACCATACCGCGATGACGCCCTTCGCGATGTCGATGATGAGCACGAGCAATCCGAACAGCTTGCCTTGGGTGCGCAGCGCATTGGTCGCTCCGGCATTGCCGCTGCCCATGCTGCGGATATCCACACCGCGTAGGCCTCCTAAAATCAAGCTGCCAACGAGGGTGCCGAGCAGGTACGCAAAAACCAATTTGACGCCGAGTTCCAGCATCCGGCAATTATGGCTTAACTCGAGCCGTGGGCGCGCGCGCCGCATGGCGCTTCGGCAAATGGATTTCCGCCAGCATGCAGCGCACGCCGCCTCCGCCCACGTGCTCGATCGTGGGTATGGACACCGGAAGAAGATCCGTGTGTGCCTCCAGAATGCCACGCTGCGTCGGGTTCAAGCTCGCCAAGGCGGTCGTCGAAAGTGCAAGGACTTTATGCTGAAGGGAGGCAAGTTCCAGCACGTTGGCCGCAAACTGCGCCATTTGTTGCTGAGTAATATCGACGATTTCATGGCCGGTGGCACATAGTTGCCCAAACACGGCGGCGCGGTGCTCGGTATTGGCAAAGGATTCTCCGCAGATCACCGCAACACCGGTGCCGATCGCCATCATTACATTCGTGTGATAGATCAGGCGTCCGTGGCCATCCAAGGCATCGAATGTCATCAGGTCATAGTCCAACAGCTGTGCGAATTCACCCAGCACGTCCAGATCCGTACGCGGCGACGAACAGGCATAAGCAATCCGATGCACTCTATCGAGGACGACGCTGCCGGTGCCTTCCAAGAACTTCGCTTCAGCTTCACGATGGCTCAAGTCGAAGGTGCGCGAAACCCGAAAGCCGCCTTCGCGCACCACGTGCTCGAGAATTTCTTCGCGCCGTTCGAAGCGCCGATTGGGCGCCAGCATGGGGTAAAGCGCCACGGTGCCATCGTGATGGAAACTGACCCAATTGTTGGGAAATATTGCATCCGGTTTCGCCGGTTCCTCGCTATCGGGGGCAACCAGCACTTCCACGCCGGCGCGGATCAAGGCGTCGGCCAGTGCATCGAATTCCTGTAGGACGGCGGCTTGCAGTTCGCCTCGGACCGTGGCCTCGGGGGTGCGCTGAAACGCATTGGTGCTTGCTGTTTGCGGATTGCAGCCGAATCGGGCCGGCCGCACCATGAGGACGGACCTGGCGCTTTGCATTTCCGGGTGAGGATGATCAGCGACCGACATAGGGCAGGCACTATACTAGCTGTTTTTTGGGGTAAGCCTTGTCGGGATCATTCGCCAAATTCGTGGGGGCGATGGCGCTCGCCATCACAGCCTTCCAAGCGCAGGTTGCAGCCGCACCCGCGCAAGCGGGCGCCGCTACGCCGGGCGCCGCGGCGCGGCCGGTCACTTACCGTTTCTCCTTTGAAACGCTGCTGGAGGATGCCAAGCGCCGCGCCGCGGCCCCTTACGCCCCCCAACGCAACAGCTTGCCTGCGGCGCTCGACAAACTGAGTCCGGAGCAATATCGCAGCATTCATTTCAATCCCGACGCGGGTACTTGGCGCGGGGAAAACCTACCATTTCGCGTCGAATTGCTGCGGGCGGCCTACAACATGCCGACATCCGTCACCGTCTCGACCGTCGAAGACGGCGTTGCCAAGGACTTGGTTGCAACACCCGCCATGTTCGAAAGGTCGGGCGCCACGCCGCCTCAGCTCGGCGGAGTGTCGCTGCCGCTTTCGGGCTTTAGGATACGTTACCGCATCAATTCCCCTAAAGTCTGGGATGAATTTTTGGTGTTTCAGGGCGCGAGCTACTTCCGTGCGGTGCCGAAGCAGCTCTTGTACGGGTTGTCCGCCCGGGGCCTCGCAATCGATGTAGGCGAACCGGCAGGCGAAGAGTTCCCTCTCTTCACGCACTTTTGGATCGAGCGGCCGGCCCCCAATGCGACGGCCATCGTCATCTACGCATTACTCGAAAGCCCGTCCGCCGCGGGCGCCTACAAATTCACGGTGCAGCCGGGCGTCGAAACTCTAACCGACGTCGAGTTCACGTTGTTTCCGCGGACTGAAATGCGCGTGGTGGGCTTGGCGCCGCTGACCTCGATGTTTCTGTTCGATGAATCGAACCGAGGGCGGCTGGATGACTATCGGCCGGAGGTGCACGATTCGGACGGGCTCCAGATCACCACCAAGTCGGGCGAACACCTATTTCGGCCGCTCGCCAATCCACTGAAGCTTCAAGTTTCCACTTTCACGAAAGAAGCGCCGGAGGGTTTCGGGCTGGTGCAACGATCGCGGCAACAAAGCGACTTTCAGGATTTCGACATGCAGTATGAAAGGCGGCCCAGTGCCTGGATCACGCCAAAAGGAGACTGGGGTGCCGGCGGTGTGGAACTCGTGGAAATACCCTCGGAGCGTGAGACTAACGACAACATCGTCGCGTTCTTTCGTCCGGCGCAGAACTTCACGCCGGGACATCCGGCGCAATACGCTTATAGGCTCACCTGGTGCGATGAACCGCCGTTTCCCAAGGGCGTGGGGAAAGTCATCGCCACTCGCTCCGGGGCCACCATCGATCGCAAGCGGCGTATGTTTTTAGTGGATATCGTGGGCGCCGGTGAAAAGCTCGATGGATTGCGCCTCGACCTCGGCGCTTCGGCGGGCGCGATCTCCAATGCCAGCCTCATTTCCAATCGCGAGCTGCACGGCCTTCGCGCGAGCTTCGAAATAGATCCGAAGGACGCCAACTTGATCGAAATGCGATTGCGCGTCATGCGCGGCGACACACCCGTTAGCGAAACCTGGCTGTATCGATGGACGTCCAGCTAATTCCCGCCGCTTCCGTACCGGCTGACCCGCCGGGCGGCATGCCGCCGGAAGCGCCGATGGCTATGCCTGCGCAGGACCTGCGCTACAAGCCTTGGCGGGAAGGATGGCAGCTCATCTCGCCGGCGGTGCTGTATGCGCGCTTCATTCTGATCACCGTCACCATCGGCGTCACCACCTACGGCGTGTATCAAATGCTTCAAGTGGTGCGCTTCGCCAGCATGACATTCTTGCAAGGCACGATGATTTTTTTCTTCGCCGTTTCCTTGGGCTGGATTGCTTTCGCGGCAGGCTCGGTGCTGGCCGCCGCCTCGAAACACCGCGATCTGCTTCCTCCGGATAAGTCCCCGGCTGACGCTTCGCTAACCGCGCTGGTCATGCCCATCTACAACGAAGACCCTGCCCGCACCGCGGCAGGGCTCCGGGCCATGGGCGAAGCGCTTCAGCAAATCGATGCCCACGGCGGCTTTGAAATTGTGATCCTGTCCGATTCCACAAATGCCGATTCATGGATTCGCGAAACGCTGGCCATCGCGAGATTGCGCGCGGCGTTGCGTCCCGTCATGCCGGTCTGGTATCGGCGGCGCTGGCTCAACATCGCCCGCAAATCCGGCAATGTGGAGGACTTCGTCCTGCGTTGGGGCGGGCGCTACGATTATATGATCGTGCTCGATGCGGACAGCTTGATCGATGCGCCGACCCTGCAGCGACTGGTGCAAGCCATGCGGGCAGATCCAAAATTAGGGATTCTGCAAACGGCGCCGCAGCTCATCGGGGCGAGAACTTTCTTTGCCCGGCTGCAGCAGTTCGCATCCTGCGTCTACGGCCCTGTCATCACGCGCGGATTGGCAGCGTGGTCCGGAGACAGCGGCAATTACTGGGGACACAATGCCATCATTCGCGTGCCGGCCTTCGCGCAATACTGCGGCCTGCCTAAGCTCAAAGGCCGTAAGCCTTTTGGCGGCTTCGTTCTGTCGCATGATTTTGTGGAGGCCGCGTTGATGCGCCGTGGCGGCTGGAAAGTTCGCTTGACCTCCGAGTTTGGCGGCTCGTGGGAAGAATCTCCGCCGACCTTGATCGATATCGCCATCCGCGACCGCCGCTGGGCGCAAGGCAATTTGCAGCACATGAAAATCATCGGCAGCGCGGGCTTAAGGTTCATCAGCCGCATGCATTTGGGCGTCGGCATCATGAGCTATTTGTCCTCGCCGCTCTGGCTGGTGATGATCGGGATCGGCTTTGCGCTCGCCATTCAATCGCGCCTGATTCGCCCTGAATACTTCAGCCATGATTTTCAATTGTTCCCGACGTGGCCGCGCTTCGATGTGGCACTCATGATGGGCCTGTTCTGGTTCAGCATGGTGGTGCTTTTGATCCCCAAGATGATTGGCCTGGTTCGTGCCCTGTTGTCGAGACGTATTCGGCGCGGTGCCGGCGGCATCATCGGTGTAACCGCGAGCTTTCTTCTGGAAGCCATTCTTTCCGCGCTCTACGCCCCTATACTCATGATCGTGCAATCCCGCCACGTGCTGGAGGTTTTCATGGGGCGCGACTCCGGGTGGAAACCACAGCAGCGCGACTCGCTGGGCACGTCGTGGATTGATGCCTGGCGCTTTCATCGGCGGCACATGGCCTTGAGCTGTGTCACCGCCGTCATCGTCTATTTCATATCGCCTCCGCTTCTTGCTTGGGTATCGCCGGCGCTGCTCGGATTATTTCTAGCAGTGCCCTTATCGCGCTTAAGCGGTAGCGAGAGCTTGGGAAAATTCTTATCGCGCTTCGCGCTGCTGCGAACCCCCGAAGAACTGGACACCCCGGCCCTGGTTTTGCGACGCGAGGAGTTGCTGCGCACCAGCGAAGGGCTTCCCAGCGATGGCTTGCGCTTCTTGGCCCGCGATCGCGAGGCGCGCGTTGCCCACATCAATAGCAATCTACCGCGTCCCGCCGACCCCCGCGGCCAGCCGGATCCGCATGTGTTCACGGCGGAACAGAAACTGGCGGATGCAAGGTCGTTGGATGAGGCCTTGCAGTGGCTGACGCCGATAGAACGTGTCGAGGTGGCGGGCGTGGCACGCTTTCTCAACCAGCTTGCGCTGCTTCCCGACTCTGCTCAACCCTCATTCTCGATTTAGGATTGCAACCATGGTTCGTCGACGCGAAGTTTTGAGGACTGCGGTGGTGCTGGCCACCGGGCAACTGTCCTACGCTAAGGTGGCTGCAGCAGCGGCGCCGGCACAAACCCCGGCGGCAGGCACGGGACAGGCGAGGCCTTTCGACTTCGCGTGGCTCAAAGGCCAAGCGCGCTTTCTCGCCGGCAGCCCCTATCAAACATCCAAGGACACCTTGCCATCGGCAATGGCCACGCTTAGCTACGATCAGTACCAATCCTTGCGATTTCGCAGCGAGCACGCGCTGTGGGGCGATGCGGGACTGATGTTCCGTCTGCAGTTCTTCCCCGTCGGCCGCGGCTTCTCGCAAGCCGTGCACATGTTCGAGGTCAGCGACGGCCAGGCACGCGAGATCATTTACGACCCATCGATGTTCGAATTCGACAAGGCCGGTATCGATCCCAGCGTCATGCGTGATAAGCCCGGCTTCGCCGGATTTCGCGTGCAATTCGTGACGGATTGGAGGGCTGATGTTGCCGCTTTCCTGGGAGCAGCGTATTTCCGGGCCGTCGGCGGCGATACCCGTCAGTATGGATTGTCCGCCCGCGCGTTGGCGGTGGACACCGCCTATCCTCGGCCCGAGGAATTTCCACGCTTCACCGCGTTTTGGTTCGAACGGCCGTCGAAAGGCCAGAGCACGCTGACGTTGTATGCCCTCATGGACTCGCCGAGCATTGCCGGTGCACTGCGTTTTCAAATTGCACCGGGCGGCACGCTGCTGATGGACATCGACTCGGCACTGTATCCGCGCAAGCCCATCGATCGATTGGGCATCGCACCGCTTACCAGCATGTTTTTCTATGGCGAGAACGATCGACGCGGTGCCAATGATTGGCGGCCGGAGATCCACGATTCCGATGGCCTCTCGATGTGGACCGGCGCCGGCGAGTGGATCTGGCGGCCGCTGACCAACCCTGCGCAAAATCATTTGAACTCGTTCTTCGATGAAAACCCGCGCGGCTTCGGTCTACTGCAGCGGGATCGCAATTGGGATCACTACCAGGATGACGGCGTCTACTACGACCGGCGGCCAAGCCTTTGGGTCGAACCTAAACCGAGCGGTCATGGCGGCTGGGGCAAAGGCGCTGTGCAACTATTTGAGATCCCGACGATCGATGAAACCTTCGACAATATCGTCGTGTTTTGGAATCCAGCCGACAAAACCAAGGCCGGCGACGAGATGCTCTACAGCTACCGGCTCTATTGGGGCACGCATATGCCGTATGAGTCGCCCCTAGCGCAAACCATCGCCACCCGAACCGGCATCGGCGGCGGCGTCGGTCAGAAGCGCCAATACTTTTCGTGGCATTTCACCGTTGACTTTTACGGCGGTGAACTCGGCGCACTCTCGAAGAGCGCCAACGTCGAGGCCGTGATCAACACCTCGAAGGGAACCTACGATCGAGTCACCGTGCACTATGTCGAGGAGTTCAAAGGTTATCGAGCATATTTCGACGTGCGGCCGCCGGACGATAGCAACGAGGCAATCGATTTACGCCTCTATTTGCGCATCGATGGCAGGCCGCTGACTGAAACTTGGATCTATCAGTGGGTACCCCCGCCGGTAAAAGAGCGCAAGGCGCTACTGAGCTAAATCCCGCGCGCGCCGGATCAGCCCGCGGCGCCGAGAACAACGACGTGCTCGCGGCCGGATACCACGACGCCGCCCGGTTTTTCGACGGTCACGGCAAAGGCCGCCGGTTTGAGCACCATGAGTTCCGCGCGAATTGGAATCACGATCTCGTTAGCGTTCGCGGGCACATCGAACACCCCGCCGTCCACCGGATATCGCTTGTCGCGAGCCGCATCGAAAATCCAAATTTGATACTGATGTACGGCGGGGTCGTTTGGCTTGAGGCCCGTGAAGTGCATGAAGCCGCGTTGCGTGGCTGGGTTCCACACCACATCGCCGCTAACGCCGGCGGCAGCGGGATCCTTGGTGGGGGCCAACGGAATTTTGAGGGAATCGGAATTTGCAAGCAGCGCCGCGCGTTCCTCGGCAGGCGTCGGCGGTGTCGGCGATTTAATCGGTTCTACCGGCGGGCCCGGGACCACCTCAACCACCTGTGGGAGGGGCACGGGCGGTGCAGGCGATCGGAGCCAGCCGAAGATGGCCAGCACCAAACAAGCCGCAGCCGCCAACCAGCCGTAGACGCCAAATCGAGAGGCGCGTGGCGGTGAGAGGCTGTGCGGGGCCGCCGCACCCCGCACCGTGTTCAAGTCGACCACCTTCTCCACCGATGCGAAGTGTTCCGATGCCTGCCGAGCCAATGCTTCGGCCAGGGCAGCGGGAATCGGCTGCGGCGCTGCGCTGCCGACCAGGGTCACGGCCGCAGCCGCACGTTCGAGGTCGCGCGCATAAGCGCTTGCCACCTCGCTGTCCAAGACGTCCAGCGCGCGCTGCTCAGCCGGAGACAAGCCTTCGGTGACCTGCTTGATGATCAAGTCCACCATGGCTTCGTCGGGCTGACCTTGAGGGCGTGTGTCTGACATCACCCCTCGCTCAAGACGCCTTCGGCATCTACGTTCATGTATTCACGCACTTTGATCAAACCCCTGCGCATAAACGATTTCACTGTGCCCAAGGGCATTCCGAGCCGAGCCGCGATCTCGGACTGGCTCAAACCATGCAGCAAACCTAACTCTAGGACCTGCCGCTGTTCGGGACGCAGCTCAGCCAGTGCGCGCGTGGCCTGCTCAGCCTCGACCGAGGTTTCCGACGCAGTACCGGGATCGGCCCACGCGATGGTTTCCAACATTTCCACAGGATCCATCGGCGGTTCAGCGGTGGTCTTGCGCAGTCGGTCGATCAAGCGGCGGCGCGCAATCATCGCGATGAACATCTTGTCGGAGCCCTGCGACGCGTCGAAGCGGGCCGCACTGCGCCAGATATCCAAAAAGATTTCCTGAGTCGCGTCCTCGGCATCCGATGGGGTGCGCGAGAGCCGGCGCGCAATACTCCACACCAGGGGACCGTATTGGTCTATGCATTCCCGCACGGCGGCGGGATCGCCGCTTGCAATGCGTTGGAGCATGGACGGACCCATCAGTTGCCTACTGATTCTATTCGGAGCAAGTGCACGGCCGGATTCAACTTAGGAGTTGTAATAGAATCGGGCATGATAATGGCAAATGGCTTTGCCAGGGAGATCTCATGGCCCAGAAGGAAATCGGACAAATGTGGTGGTTTAGAGGAACGGTGGGCATGCTGACCCTGCTCAGTGGAATCGCGCTCTTCGCCTTTGCCGGCTTAGGGTTACACACGTTTGTGTCGGCACTGATCGCCTTTTTATGCTTGATGGGCCTCGAGCGCGTATTTTCCGGTTTGATCGGATTGATTGTCGTGTTGGTGCGGTCGCGCAGCGCGAAGCGCGCCTGACTTTTCGGCGCTCTAGAACTTAAGCAGCCGCAACTTTTGCGTATCGCCCACTGGCCGGCGCAGTTCACTCTCACGCCGCACATGCGACGCAGACTGTTTGGGATTCAATATCACCCATCGCCATTGTGTCAGTTGATGCTTGAGCAGCGGCAGGAGCGCGGGCTCGGCATCAGAGTTCTCCTCGCCGGGCAGCAGCGTCGAGCAAAACAGTTCGAAATATTCGCCGTACAAGCTCTCGTATTGCTGCATAGGATCGAGAAACGCAGGATCACGCACCAGCTCGCTGCCGAGATGGCTGGCGCATAGATAGCTGCAGGCCTTCCGCACATAGATTGCATGCTCGGCGACGACCGCATGTTCATAGACCAACGAGCGGTGAAAGTGCGCCAATATCCTGGCGCGCGCGCTGCCGCGCACATTGTGTTTCTTCAGGTATTCGAACAGGGCCTTGCCGTGAATGAGCCGCAGTGAGGCATGCCTGAGAGCCACCGCTTGATTGCGCAGGGCTACGAAGTCGGCGACCTGGCGCATCAGCCCCGAATGTTCGAGTTCCCAGGACGCCCACGCACCGGGCGTGGCGAGGATGCGCTGCGCGATGAGTTGTTCTTTCGGGTCACGGCTACGTACGGCGCCCTCGATCCGATTCGCGGATTCGCGCATGAGTCGCGCATGACTAAACGCGCTGCGTTGCACCAGTACCATCCCCCAGCGGCGCTCGAAAGAGCGCACTGAATATGTCGAATCCCCAGCTTAGGCGCTATTGCGTTGCAATAACCAAAGTCGCGATAGCGCGACGTCGGACAAATTAGGCCGGCGAGGCGTTAGGGCGAGGTTGTCGGGTCCGACAGGTCAGTATTGGCGCGAGAGGAGCCAATCCGCGAGGGAGCGCAATGCTTCCGCTGGTTGCCCGAATGGCACGAGCGCATGGAGGGCTTGATGGTGCAAAAGACGCACTCGCTGCTGCGATGCGGCAATGCCAATGACCGCAGGATGCGTGGGCTTTGCCCGTTCGCTATCGGCCCCCGTAGCCTTGCCCAGCGTTGAAGGATCACCCGTGACATCGAGCAAGTCGTCCTGGATCTGGAATGCGAGACCGACTGCATTGGCAAATCTCGACAACGCGTTATAGAGAGCCGGATCGAGCGGCGGCGCGCACTCCGCCGCCATCAGCACACTGGCGCGAATCACCGCGCCGGTCTTGCGCGCGTGCATGTCCTCCACTTGGCCAATGTCGAGCTGCCGGCCTTGTACGGCCAGGTCGATCGCCTGGCCGCCAGCCATGCCGAGCGTACCGATCGCCTGCGCCAGCATGTCGATGAGGCGCAACCGTATGGCGGCAGATGCCGGCAACTTTGGATCGCGCGCCAGCAACTGAAAAGCCAAGGGTTGAAGTGCGTCTCCTACGAGAAGCGCGGTGGCCTCATCGTAAGCCTTGTGGCAGGTGGGTCGGCCGCGGCGCAAGTCGTCATTGTCCATGGCCGGCAGATCGTCATGAACCAGCGAATACACGTGCACCAGTTCAATGGCGCAAGCGAGCGCCTCGACATCGTCTTCGGATAGCCCCACCGCTCGCGCAGTAGCGAACACCAGAGCTGGGCGAATCCGCTTGCCGCCACCTAGAACGCTGTAGCGCATCGCTTCGTGCAAGCGGCCGGGCACCACATCCGCTTCGGGAATCCGGGCCGCCAGCGCACTTTCCATGCGTAGGCGCCAACTCTCCAGCTGCGCGCCGAAGTCTTCTACATCATCTTGTCTCAGGCGCCGATCAGCAGACTCGGTCACGGCCCTCGGCTCACGCGCTTGATGTCACTGACCGGAATTGAAGTCACGGCAGCGAAGCGCGCACCGCCATCGGTGTACTCGAAGGGCAGCTCGGGCGCCATTGGTCCCGCAACCCGCGGTCCTCGCAGCGAGGTGAGCAGCGCTTTGATCGGATTGCTGAATGCATCGTTGACCGCCGTTCCCTCAAAGCCGCAGTGCGCCATGCAGTTATCGCAGCGCGGGTTTTTGCCGACGCCATATTTTTCCCACTCGGTGTCCTCGATCAGCGCCTTGTAGGTCGCGGCATAGCCCTCGTCGGATAACAGATAGCACGGTTTTTGCCAGCCGAAAACGTTGTACGTCGGATTGCTCCACGGCGTGCACTGATAGGTTTGATTCCCGGCCAGGAAATCCAGGAACAAGGCGGAGTGGTTGAACGACCACGCGGGCTTGCCTGATGGCCGGTGCCGGCGGCTGAAAATATTGCGGAACAACTGCTTGCTGGCATTGCGGCCGAGGAATACGTCCTGGCGCGGCGCATGGTGGTAGCTATAGCCCGGGGATACCGTGATGCCCTCTACGCCCAGCTCCATCGCCGTATCGAAGAATTCGGCTACATCATCGGGGTCTTCGCCGTTGAACAGCGTGCAATTCACGGTCACCCGAAAACCTTTGTCCCGCGCCAATTTGATCGCGGCCACTGCCTTCTCGAATACCCCTTCCTGACACACCGATTCATCGTGACGCTCTTTATTGCCATCGAGGTGGATTGAAAAAGTCAGGTAGGTCGATGGTGTGTATTCGTCAATATGCTTGGAGAGCAGTATCGCGTTAGTGCACAGGTAAACGAACTTTTGCCGGGCCACGATGCCCGCCACGATCTGCGGCATTTCCTTGTGGATTAGAGGCTCGCCCCCCGGGATGGACACGATGGGCGCACCGCACTCATCGACCGCACGTAATGCATCTTCTACTCCAACCCGTTTCTGAAGGATCTCCTTGGGGTAGTCGATTTTGCCGCAACCGGAGCACGCCAAATTGCATTGGAACAGCGGTTCCAACATCAGCACCAGGGGATAGCGCTTATCGCCGCGCAGCTTGCGCCCGGCGATATAGCGGGCGACTTTGTACATCTGCAGGAGTGGTATAGCCATGGGCCTATATTAGCAGCAGCACCTGGCGATGGTCGCGCCAGATTCGCGACCATTCGAGCATGAACCAAGGCGTAAAGGTTCTGGCGCCATCGCCGTCCATCTCCTGCTGCAGGGTTTGCGGGGAAATCCAGCGCCAACCGAGAATCTCTTGCGGATTTGCCCTAATCGGTTCATGGCTCCGTCCTACAAACACAGAACACAGCTCATTCTCCGCCCCGGTTGCGTCAAATTGGGCCTGGTATTGGAACTTGAAGATAAAATGCAAGGGACAGCGAATCCCTAATTCCTCGTGCAGGCGACGCTGCGTGGCGGCTTCCATGGTCTCATTGACGCGTGGGTGGCTGCAGCAGCTGTTGGACCAGTACATCGGCCATAACCGCTTGGACGCCGCGCGCTGCTGAATCAACAACTCGCCGCGGTCATTAAAAATCAGCAATGAAAAAGCGCGGTGCAGGACCCCAAGCCCTTCGTGACATAAGGCTTTACTGAGAAAGCCCAGGCCGCGATCGTCCTCATCGACCAGAATCAGTGCGTCAGGATCCGCCAACAAATTACTCATGAAATAATCGCATTACACCTGTAACAATCGCATTAGGCATACGAGAATCATAAAGGCTCGCTCGGCACCGTGTCAGTCCGTCAATAAACCGTTGTCGCGAAACCATCTGATGGCATCCGCAAACGCCTCGGCGGGCGCCCGCGATCGATAGCCCAGCTCTCGCGCCGCTTTGGCGCTCGAAAAAAACATGAGCTTGCGCGACATGCGCACGCCCTCCAAAGTAATGCGGCCGCTGCGCCCCGTCAGCTTGGCGTAGCCTTCGGCCAGATACGCGATGGGAAGCACGACGCCGTAGGGCAAGCGCACGCGAGGCGGCTTGCGTCCTACCAGCGTCGCAATGAGCCCGAGGATTTCTCGCAGCGTCATGTCTTGACCGCCTAAAATATAGCGTTCGCCGGCTTTTCCTCGCTCGTACGCCAGGAGGTGCCCGGCAGCAACATCATCCACGTGCACGATATTTAATCCGGTATCGACGTAGGCAGGCATTCGGCCGGCCGCGGCGTCTAGCACAAGTTGGCCCGTCGGTGTTGGCTTCAAATCTCCCGGCCCTACCGGCGTGGAGGGACTGACGATGACCACGGACATGCCGTCGCGCGCCGCTTCGCGCGCTACTTCTTCGGCCAGGTACTTCGAGCGCTTATAGTGACCGATCATATTATCGATTGAGTTGGGAGTTGCTTCCTCGCCCGGGGTGCCGTCGACGGGGATGCCGATGGTGGCCACGCTGCTGGTGTAGACGATGCGCTGCACGCCTGCGCGGCGCGCTGCATCCAAAATGTTGCGCGTTCCATCAACGTTAGCTTTGTACAACTGCGAAGGATCTCGAGCGCCGAGCCGATAATCCGCGGCAACATGGAACAAGGCAGGGCAACCCGTTGCGGCGCGCGCCAGGGAACTTAAATCGGAGAGATCGCCCTCCTCGACCTCGACGGACAGACCCTTTAAATTGCGCCGATCCGAGCCCTTACGCGCGAGCACTCGAACTTCCCATTGCGCCGCCAACAGCGCTCTGGCCACCGCCGCGCCCACAAACCCTGTCGCACCCGTCACCAGAGCCTTCATGCGATGTGTGCGCCGATCACGCGCAGCGAACGCATCGCTATGCGATAGCGCTGCGTGAGCCGGATAAGCTCGGCGATCTCGCGCGGCGCAACGACTAGTCCGGCAAGCAGCCGCCCGACCCGCAGCCGGCCCGCTCGGCTGGCATTGACTACCGCCTGGGGTAGCTTATCCGCGGCCGTGTCCACGATGGCGCGCACCGCGATGAAAGGCAGCTGGTGATGGGCGGCGACTTGCGCAACCGCCGCACTTTCCATGTCGACCGCGGCGGCCCCGAAATCTCGAAACGCCGCGGCTTTGTGCGCGGGTGTGTCGATGGGGTGCGCGCTGGTGAGCAGATTACCTTCGCTCACCGCACGTAAAGGACTGATTGCGGCGGCAACCCTTTCACGCCACGATTGGCATATAGCGAATCGAGTCCCATCGGCGGAAATCAATTCGCATGGAAGTATGATGCTGCCCGCCTTGAGCGAAGGATCGAGACCGCCGGCCATTCCGAAGCTCATCAGTGCCGAGGCCCCTGCGTCCACCAAGGCACGCGCGGCGACTTGTGCAGCCACGGGACCAATACCACTGACGGCGAGCAGCGCGCCATCCCCCAGCAACGCCAGCTCGCTCAAGGGTGGATGTCCGCCGCGGGGCATCGAAGCTCCCAAAGCGCGTGCTTCGGCGGCGAGCGCCGCAACGACGCCCACTCCGCTCAATGGGCTACGGGGTTCAATGGGCGATTCCGCGGCGTGTCAGGTTCCGATACGCCGCGAGAGCCCAAAGCGGAAAATAAGCGCAATAGCCGTGGTAGCGTAAATAAAATACCCGCGGGAATCCCGGCGCCGTATAGCTGGGATGACTCCACAAATCGTCGCCTTGGCGGGTGTGCAACAAGAACTCGGCACCGCGGCGAACGGTCTCTGATCCTGCCTCGCCGGCCGCCATGAGCCCCAGCAGCGCCCAGGCCGTTTGGTACGAGGTGCTGCCGAACTGTTCTGCAGGCCTCGATTGCCACGCATAGCTGTCGTTGCTCTCACCCCATCCGCCATCCGCATTTTGCTTTTGCTTAAACCAGGCCACGGCCCGCTCCACCATGGGATCGTCGGGTCCCACATGTGCCTGGGCGAGCGCCGTGAGCACCGACCAGGTCCCATAAATGTAGTTGGTGCCCCAGCGGCCAAACCATGAGCCGTCGGCTTCTTGCTCCTGGCGCAAATACTCAATCGCCCTATCCAGCGCAACCTTATCCTGCGGCCGCCCGATGCGTGCGAGCACCGTAACAACCCTAGCCGTGACATCGCTGGTCGGTGGATCCAACAGCGCCCCGTGATCGGCGAAGGGAATCTTGTTCAAGTAGTAACAGGTGTTATCTGCATCGAAGGCGGCAAAACCGCCGTTGCGACTTTGCATCCCCACCAGCCAATCGAGCGCGCGCCGCACATTCTCGGCGTAACGGCCGGAATCACGTGCTTGATGCATGGCCCAGGCGACCACGGCGGTGTCATCGAGGTCAGGATAGAAATCATTTGCGAATTGAAACGCCCAACCGCCGCCGCGCAAGGTAGGCCGACGTACGCGCCAATCGCCGGGCTCATCGAGCAGCTGCTTGGTTTTCAGCCAGTCGAGTGCGCGCACCGACGCATCGCGGGACGTTTCATCGCCTGCCTCCTGCATCGCGAGACACGCCAGTGCCGTATCCCAGATCGGAGAAACACAGGGCTGGCAGTAGGCGCTTGTCGGACCCACGACGAGAAGCTTTTGCAATGCTCGTTTGGCGGTAACGCGGCGAGGGTCATCCGGCGGGTAGCCGAGGACTACCATGGCTTCCAGAGCATTGACCATGGCGGGGAAAATGGCGCCGAGGCCATCCTCGCCGTTTAGCCGTTCCAGCACCCACGTTTCTGCCCGCCGCGTCGCACGCTCGCGCACAAATTTCGGTATCAACGGATCGATCAATCGACCAACGTGGTCGAACAACAAAAACGCTTTGGCAAGCAAGCCGGCGCGGTGGAAGTAGTGCCGTTCTATTTCAGGCGGCGTCGTGAATAGCTCGCGGATGCCGATGCGGCGCGGATTCTTGGCCTTAGGTCGGCGAGTGCACAGGATAAACAAAGGCACCATCACGGTTCGCGACCAGTACGAGACCTTGTCGATGTGAAACGGAAACCACTTCGGCAGCAGCATGATTTCCACGGGGATATACGGTATGCCGCGCCACGGCAGCTCGCCGAAGAGCGCCAAAGCGATCCTCGTAAATACATTCGCTCTGGCGGCGCCGCCGCGCTCCAAGATCGCGGTGCGGGCTTTCACCATGTGGGGGGCTTGAACATCCTCGCCCGCGAGCTTAAGGGCGTAGTACGCCTTGACGGTGCAGCTCAAATCCAATTCGCCGTTATGGTACAGAGGCCACCCGCCATGCGCCGCCTGCTGCGCACGCAGATGATTGGCAATCTTCGACTCGAGCGGCGCGTCGATCTCATCCAAGAAGTGCATCATCATGATGTACTCCGCAGGAATGGTGCAGTCGGCCTCGAGTTCGTAGAGCCAGTAGCCTTGTTCGTTCTGTTTTGCAATCAGGACATCGCGCGCTTCGGCAATGGCGCGGTCCAAGGGAGAGGAATCGGCTATCCGCTTGAGCGTGTGCGCGACGATATCGTTGCTCGCGCCCGGTAGCTCCGCAGGAAACGGAGTGGGTTTGGGAGCGGTTCGGTTCACGACCCGGAACTCCCGTAGCGGCGCAGCCCATGCTCGGCCTCGCCTTCACTGTCCGTCAGGACCGACGCCGGCCGCGGACGCCGCACCTCTGTTAGCCGCGCCAGCGGCACGCCGCGCGCGGCGATGCCGAACAAACGGCGCAGCATCCTGTCATTGCCGATGAAGGTATTGGTCATGAGCATGGTTAAGCTGACAGCCGTCCTCGATATTTTGACTTGAGCGCCCGCCGTGAAGCCCGGGTTATGAGCAATTTTGCGTAAGGTAAGGATAGCCATACCGATTGCCCAGAGACAGAAGCGCCTGATGCCCTGCTCCTCCCTCGGGATTAATAATGTGTAATCCAAGGCATTTCGCAGATGCGCATGCGCGACGCCAACCAGTTCGGTTATACCGGCATCGAAGTGTACATCCTTCGATTCCATGGCGACTTGCGCTAGATCAACCCCATGCCGCGTAAACACATCCTGCGGCAGCCAACAGACGCCTCGGCCGCGATCTTCCCAGACATCCTTGAGGATGTTGGTCATTTGCAAGCCTTGAGCGAACGATGCGGCCAGGGCGCCGAGGGCGGCGCGGCGGCGCGCAATATCCGCCGAGTAGTCGCAGAACAGGTCGGTAAGCATCTCGCCGACGACACCTGCCACATAGTAGCAATAGTCGTCCAAATCGCTGGAGCGGGGCAATCCCTTAACGCTGGCGTTGAACTGAAAGCGCGGCATGCCATAGCACATGAGCTCCACGCACCGCTTTATCGCCGCGTGCTGGGTCGGGCCCAGGCTCGCCGTCACCCGCACTACACGGTCCATGTTGCTCACCAAATCTCGCTCTGTCGGCAGGGTCCTGTCCGACAGCCGGTGCTCGAGATCGCGCGCCAAGGCGGCCGGTTCGCCTGTTCCGCTGACGACGGCACTGAATCGCTGAAGGAAAGCCAGGGTTTCGGGGGCCGACAGGGCCGGTTCGTCTTCGATGGTATCGGCAATTCTGCACAGCAGATAGGCGCTGGTGACAGGGACGCTGAGCGCGGACGGCAGTTGCGGGATGGTCAACGCAAACGTGCGCGAGACATGCGGCAGAATCTGATCCTGGTAGACCTCATCGGAACTGACGGAATCCATGCTGGCAGTATCTCGGAAACGCGCGAAAATAGCATCATGGCAGCCGAGCCGCTATGCTGCAAATTCGCAACATCGGCTGTAGCTCATTGCCACCGGAAGGGTCGCGCAGTATAAACTGGTGCAGTATGGACGTCTCCCCCTTGAGCTATCCGCTGCTCGAAACCCTGGCTTCGCCTGCCGACTTGCGCAGGCTGCCGGCTGCGAAACTGACTGAGGTGGCGCAGGAATTGCGCCAATTTCTCATCCAAAGCGTGGCCACTCGCGGTGGTCATTTTGCGGCAGGGTTGGGCACGGTCGAGCTGACGATTGCGCTGCATTACGTGTTCAATACTCCCCATGACCGGCTGGTTTGGGATGTTGGACACCAAGCGTATCCGCATAAAGTTCTGACGGGACGGCGCGACAAACTACATACGATTAAGCAGGACATGGGACTCGCACCGTTTCCAACCCGCGCCGAGAGCGAGTACGACACATTCGGCGTCGGGCACTCCAGCACCTCGATTAGCGCGGCCTTGGGAATGGCGGTAGCGGCTGCGCAACGTGGCGAGGATCGCCGGGTGGTGGCGATTATCGGTGATGGTGCGCTCACGGCCGGCATGGCATTCGAAGCGTTGAATCATGCAGGCTCATTGCCTGCGGATCTTTTGATCGTGCTGAACGACAACGACATGTCGATTTCGGAAAACGTCGGCGCCCTCTCTAATTATTTGGCGCGCGCGCTGTCGGGCAAGATGTATTCACACCTGCGCGATACCGGTAAAAAAGTGCTGCGGAACATGCCGACGGTATGGGAATTGGCGCGCCGTTCGGAAGAGCATTTCAAGGGCATGGTGCTCCCCGGCACATTGTTCGAGGAAATGGGATTCAACTACATCGGGCCTGTCGATGGGCACGACGTTAAAGCGCTGGTCAACACCTTAAGCAATCTCAAAAAACTGCGCGGGCCGCAGTTCCTGCACGTCGTCACGCGCAAGGGCAAGGGCTACGCGCCCGCGGAAGCGGATCCGATCAAGTGGCATGGACCGGGTCCTTTTGATCCTGCTAGCGGCCAGATTTTCAAGGAAGCGAGCAGTGGGCCGACTTATTCCCAGATTTTCGGCAAGTGGCTGTGCGACATGGCGGACCGCGATCCAGCCATTGTCGGCATCACGCCGGCCATGCGCGAAGGATCAGGCCTAGTTGAATTCTCGAAACGATTTCCCGCGCGCTATTTCGATGTGGCGATCGCCGAACAGCACGCGGTGACGCTGGCCGCCGGCATGGCGGTGGAGGGCTTGAAGCCAGTCGTGGCGATCTATTCCACTTTTCTGCAACGTGCCTACGATCAACTGATCCACGATGTGGCGCTGCAGAATCTCCCCGTAGTGTTCGCGGTCGATCGCGCGGGGCTGGTTGGCAGCGACGGCGCCACTCATCAAGGCAGCTACGACCTCTCGTTCCTGCGATGCATACCCAACATGATCATCATGGCGCCCGCGGATGAGAATGAGTGCCGGCAGATGTTGTATACCGGCACGACCTTAGGTTCGCCCTCCGTGATTCGCTATCCGCGCGGCACGGGACCGGGTGTTGCCATCGCTGCCGAGATGACCGCGCTTCCTGTAGGTCTTGCGCAGCTGCGCCGCGAGGGCCGTAGTGGGCTCGCCATCCTGGCCTTCGGTGCACTGGTCGATTCGGCGCAGAAGATCGCGGAACGGATAGACGCAACCATAGTCAACATGCGTTTCGTCAAACCACTCGATGAGAAAATGATCGTGTCAATCGCCACGCGCCACCGCGCCATCATTACCATCGAGGAAAACGCCGTCATGGGCGGCGCCGGTGCGGCGGTTGGCGAGCTGCTTACCGCAACCGGCCTGCAATTGCCCATGCTGAATATCGGCATTCCCGATCGCTTCATTGAACACGGAACACGCGATACCTGCCTTGCACGCGCCGGGCTTGATGTGGCGGGACTCACCACGAGCGTCGAGGAGTGGTGGGCCCTGCAGTGCCAGGCGCGCAAGCGCTCGGTTAGCAGCGCTTAACAGCGCCCTCGACCCGCTCGTGGCCCGCCTCTAGCGCGCCCCCGATCGCTGCAGCAGCGCAACGATCTCCCGCAAGTTTGCTTGCCTCGCCATCTGCAACGGCGTGCGGCCGGAATGATCTGCCGCATTGGGGTCCGCACCTCGATCAAGAAGAAGGCGCACCGCGTCCGGCCGCCCATCGATTACGGCCAACATCAGCGGAGTGCGGCCCAGTTCGTCCCGCTCATTTACAGCAGCACCGTGACTCGTCAACGTTACGATTTCGAGCGTGTCACCCGAGGACGCGGCTGCGAGCAACCCCGAAGGTTCTGCCGCCTTTGCCCGAGCGGATGGCGCACGGTTTCCGGACACATCGCTGGCGTAACCAGCGGGCGGCGCAGCGGCCGCCGTCGACTTGGCGGTCGACGCGGCGGCCGCCGCCGGGGCGCGAGCATACTTTTTGTCAGCCTCTGAGTTGCCCGCCTGTGAGTTGCCTGCCTGCGAGTTCTCGGCAGGCGCCGACTCGGCCAGGGAAGCCTGGCGATCCTGCTGCAGGGGCTTAAGGGATCCTGATTGAGCCTGCAATGCCGGCGCTGCGACTGGGGCCGGTAATTCAGGCGAGGTGGCCGGAGGCGCGCTAGGTACATTGCTCGTCGCAACGGTTGCAGTATTCGTTTGCGCCGGCCCGCGGGCGTTTTCCCATAGGCGCGGGGCGAATAGCAGCGCGGCCACGAGCGCCGCGCCAGCGGTTCCAAAAGCGGTGATTTTCCAGCGCGAGTCATTCGCGGCCCGGCGCGAGACATCAAAGGGCTGCCGGGAAACCGATTTAGCGCGCTCCTCCGCAACGCGGCGTCCTTCAGCGAGAATAGCCGCCCGTACCGCGTCGCTTGGAGCCGCGGGCGCAAGGTCGCTGGCCCGCTTATAGCGTTCCAACAACTCTCTATCGTTAGCGCTGTCTTCCGGCGTCATGCGTATTCCCACAACAACTGGCGGAGCTTCGCCCGCGCATAGCGCAAGCGGCTTTTGACCGTCTCGAAGTTAGACTCGGTGATGGCGGCAATTTCCTCAACGCTAAGATCTCCTTCCGCTTGCAACAGAAACGCGGCGCGCTGCTCTGTCGGCAACTGCGCGACGGCTCGCAGCAAGGCCGCGGACTCGTCTTGCAATTGGACTGCCGCCGGGGGTTCGAGTTTCGCGTCCGCGGCGATCGAATCGAGCGGACTCTCGCCCTCTGAATCGGTATCGCCGCCGGCGTGCAGGCCTTGGACTCGAGCACTTACGCGAATCATGTCAACCATGCGGTTATGAGCAATGGTAAACAGCCAAGTGCTGAATTTCGCCGTGGGTTGATAGCTGTGCGCGCTGCGGGCGACCGCGAACCACACCTCCTGCATCAAATCATTGGCGCTGGCTTCGTTGCGCACGTTGCGGCGCAGGTAACGAAACACCCTCAACTCGTGCCGCCGATACAAGGCTTCGAACGCGGCGGCCTCGCCGCGCCCGAAGCGCAACATCAAATCCTCGTCAGTCTCCTGCGAAAGGCTCATTCACTCCATTATCAGCCGCCCGGTGGATCAGGTACATACCTTGGCAAGGTCGAATCGGGAAACGGGTTCGGCCCGGGATGCCATGCCGGTCGAGAAGGCACCACCCCCATCGCCACCAAGTTCTCCCAGCTGTCGTATCGAATCTTGATCACTTCATTCGGCGTGCTCGATGAGCGGTCAAAGGTTGTGTTTTGTACGTACGATGACTCGCGTGCCCCGTGACCCGTACCGAGCTTTTCCATGGGCGCGATGCCGGCTACGTTCGGTGAAGCCTGGAGACTGTCGGATTTCGCCGCGGAACCTAAGGATGAGGCCATTGGACTTTGCGGAGCCGCGCGGGCAGCGGAAGACTCCGAGCGCTGATCATAGGATTCATACACGGTAGGCCGAGTCGGCCTCTCGAGGAACAAGGCGACGCCGATAACGCCGATGTTCGCGGGGCGGCCGGTCCGTTCGGCATACGATCGTCCGGCGGAGGTAAAATTGAACGCCGCGATTTCCGCATCGCTCTTGCGCCATCCGGCGATTTCGTAACTTTCGCCAGCGCCGAGCACGTAGCCGCTCTGGCCCCATGCGCCGGTCTCGCCGCTGACCACGTTAATGCCGTCAACGGCAGTTACCGCCAGCAGGCGCTGGCCCCGGTGGTTCTGAATCATGATGGAATAGCGCGCGCCAGGTCTTCCCGCGACCCAGTATTCGCCGCGGCAGCGGTACGTCGGCAGCACGCTGCCGGTATCGCGATCGAGAATCTGGATGTCGGCGAGGCTGCCGGCGGCCTGCACATCGATTGCGATGCCAATAAGTAATATTCCCAACCATGCGCGTTTCATATCGATCTCCCGTGGTAGCTGTCCTACTTGAATCGATAACCGCGGTAAAAAGGGGTTAAGATTCGCGCCGACAATCACGGGGAGCTGGAATGCCGGTCAGTTTTACCTCTCACAACATCCGGTTGGACGATGGCAGTTTCACCAAACCCGACGCCGGGTACTCCATGGACGTGCACCCTTGGTTTCTCGCCGCAAAGCGCATTTTGGATGCCACATTTCCGGGCGATAAGCGGCACTTGCGCATCGCCGACTTAGGCTGCCTAGAGGGCGGCTACACGGTAGAATTCGCGCGCCTTGGGCTTGATGCGCTGGGGATCGATGTACGGGAACTGAATATCGAGGCTTGCCGTTACGTTCAATCGAAGGTCAATTTACCGAACTTGAAATTCGCGCGCGATGATGTGTGGAACATCGCCGCCTATGGCTCGTTCGATGTGGTGTTCTGTTGCGGTCTTTTTTACCACTTGGATAAGCCGCGGGAGTTCATGAAGTTGTTGTCGCAGGTGACCAAGAGATTGCTGATCCTGCAGACTCACTTCTCCGAGGCCAAGGATTCCCCGAGCTTCATCCGGCCGCGGCGATTTCGGCGCGCATTGGCGCGCATACTTCCGCTCCAGCACACCGGCACCACCACCCACAAGCTGTCATTTTTGGGCAAAAACGAAGGCCTGCCCGGCCGTTGGCTGCCGGAGTTTCGAACCAAGCGCGCATTCCGCGACCGCGAGAATCGGCGTTGGGCTTCCTGGAATAATAAGCAGTCCTTCTGGATTCAACGCGAGTACTTGCTGCAGACCATGCGGGAAGCGGGATTCGATCTGGTGCTCGAGCAATACGATGCCCTCGGGCCGAATATTGCATTCGAGATGACGGAAGGCAGCTATCGCACCTCGGGACGCAGTACCTTTATAGGCATCAAAACCGCGTATGCAGCGGACACGTCCACGCCTGCGCTATCGCCGGGTCTGCGGCAAGCTTGACTCACTCGGATTGTGGCTTGCCCTCGCCTATCGATGAATGCTTTAGTGATTTTTTAAAAAGGGATGCACCATGAAAATTAGGCTGTTGCAGGCACTCGTTGGCGTTCTCGCCGCCGCGGCCGCCTCGATATCGGCCGGCGTGTGCTCAGCGCCCGCTGCGGCGGCCCGCGCTGGGACGACCGCCGCGAAGCCGGCACCAGCGCAACCCGCGGCGGTACCGCCGGCAAGCGGCGGCGATATTCCGGTGGACTTTGCGGTCGTCACGAAGGCTGACGACTACGTCAAACGAGACGTCATGATCGCCATGCGCGACGGGGTGAAGCTGCACACGGTCATTGTCATACCGAGAGGCGCGGCTCGTGCACCCATGATCCTCGATCGCACTCCCTACAATGCCAGCAAATTTACGGCAAGCACTGAAAGTCCGCGCCGCGCTCTGATATTGCCGTTGAGCTACGGGGAATTGGCCGACGCCGGTTACATCATTGTCGTCCAAGATGTACGGGGTAAATATAAGTCCGAAGGCGACTATGTGATGAACCGGCCGTTGTCCGGCGATTTGAATCACACACCGGTGGATCATTCAACGGATGCTTGGGACACCATCGATTGGCTGGTGAAAAACGTGCCCGAATCCAACGGCAAAGTGGGCACCATGGGTACGAGCTATGACGGTTTCACGGTACTCATGAGCCTCGTCAATCCGCATCCGGCGTTGAAGGCGGCGGCACCCTTCAACCCCATGGTCGATCCCTGGGTGGGCGATGACTGGTTTCATAATGGCGCGCTCCGTCAGACGTATGCCGATTACATCTTCGAACAGACTGCTGACAAGTCATCGGAGAAAAAGTGGATAGCGCCGCGCTACGACGCCTACGGGACCTGGTTGGCCATCGGATCGGCAGGCACGTTGAGCAAAGCACTGGGAATGGATCAGCTGCCATTTTGGCAACGGCTCATCGCGCATCCAGCCTACGATCACTATTGGAGCGCGCAGGCGGTGGATAAAATACTGGCTGCTCGTCCCTTAAGCGTTCCCACGCTGTATGTTCATAGCCAGTGGGATCAGGAAGACATCTACGGCGCGACCGCGACTTTCGCCGCGACGCGTGCCCAAGCCGGTGCCGGACACGACAACTCGTATCTGGTGATCGGGCCGTGGCGCCACGGCGGCGGTAACGGCGATGGCTCATCCTTGGGGGCGATCAAATTCGATGGCGACACCGGCCGCTGGTTCAGAGTGCATGTGCTGCTGCCGTTCTTCGACTCCCATCTCAAAGACGATGCACCCAAAGCGGATATCGCACCGGTGACGGCCTTCGAGACAGGCGCCAATGAATGGCGTCGATATGATCAATGGCCCCAGTCCTGTGCGAGCGGTTGCCCGTTCAAGTCGGCCTCGTTGTACCTGACGGCCGGCGCCACGCTGTCGTTCGACAAGCCACCCGCGGCGGAGCCTGCTTACGATGAGTATGTTTCGGATCCGGCGAAGCCGGTCACGTACCGTCCTCGGCCGATCCGCCCCACCTATGCGTCGGACTCGACTTGGGGACGCTGGCTGGTCGACGACCAGCGCTTCGCATCCGATCGAACCGACGTGCTGACCTACACCTCAGAGGTGTTGAGCGCGCCGCTGCGGATTGCGGGCCAACCGGTGGCGCATCTGTTCGCTTCTACCAGTGGAACCGATAGCGACTGGGTGGTGAAGCTGATCGATGTGTACCCCGACGAGGTACCCGGCAATGTGCAGATGGGAAGCTATCAGCTGCCGATTGCGATGGACATCCTGCGGGGGCGCTACCGCGACAACCCTGCGAATCCCTCGGCGATCGCGGCCGGTAAGATTGTCGGGTACACGCTGAAATTGCCCAACGCGGATCATGTATTCCTGCCGGGCCACCGGATCATGGTGCAGGTGCAGTCGAGTTGGTTTCCGCTCTACGATCGAAACCCGCAAACCTTTGTTCCCAACATTTTCTTCGCTAAGCCCGCAGACTATGTGAAGGCGACGCAGCGCGTGTTCCACAAACCTGACGCTTCGAGCTACATCGATCTGCCGGTCACACCGTGAGAGAAGCATGACACTTTCAAATCTTTTGGTATTCACCTTGGCGCTGATCGTTGCCGCCGGGTCTCCGGGCCCGAGCATTGCTGCGCTCGTGGCCCGCATCCTGACAAACGGATTTCGAGAAGTGCTGCCCTTTCTGGCGGCCATGTGGATCGGCGAGGCGCTCTGGCTAGGCTGCGCGGTAGCCGGACTTGCCGTAGCGGCGCAAACACTCGGCGTCGTGTTTATGGCGATAAAATTCATCGGCGTCGCTTACCTGCTTTTTCTCGCCTGGAAGATGTGGTTCGCGCCCACCCAGGTAGCAGACAGCGAATTGCCCAAAGGACAATCGCCGTGGCGGATGTTCGCGGCGGGACTCACCATCACCCTCGGCAATCCCAAGATTATGGTGTTTTATCTGGCCTTGCTGCCGACCATTATCGATTTAAATCGCGTCGGCTTGGCTGCATGGGCGGAGCTGACAGGGACGATGTTCATCGTACTGATGTCGGTGGATTTTGCCTGGGCGCTTCTCGCAGTACGCGCCCGCCGGCTGCTCACCAGCCGCAAAGCGGTACAGATCGCGAATCGCACCAGTGCGACGATGATGGCCGGCGCAGCGGCTGTGATCGCCGCGCATTAATGCAACGGCACAAAGCGGATTACCGGCGCGGCACATATTCGCCGTCGCTCTGGGTAATGCGCTCGAATTCTATGACTTCGTCACTTATGCCTTTTTTGCGGCACAAATTGGCCGCACGTTCTTTCCCTCAGACACTCCGGGTACCAGTTTGCTGGCATCGCTGGCGACCTTCGGCGCCGGATTTCTCACGCGGCCCTTAGGCGCATTGGTATTGGGCCGCTTTGGCGATCGCGTCGGCCGAAAGCCCGCCATGATTGCCTCGTTTACTTTGATTGGCGTGGGGGTGGTCGGGTTGCCGTTGATCCCCTCCTATGCGTCCATCGGTATGCTCGCACCCATTCTGGCGGTGGGGTTCAGGCTCATCCAGGGATTTGCGCTGGGCGGCGAGGTGGGTCCCAGCACCGCCTTCCTCATGGAGGCGGCACCGCCGCTGCGGCGCGGATTGTATATCTCTCTTCAAGCCATGAGCGCGGATGCCGCGGTCATGACCGCCGGGCTGGTGGGGATTGGCCTTGCGAGCGCCTTGGACGCGGCAGCCTTGGAGAGATGGGGATGGCGAGTTGCGCTGCTCGCGGGCGCGGTGATCATTCCGTTTGGCTTCAGTTTGCGCCGGAAACTTGGCGAAACCTTGGCCCCCGTGCACGCGGCGGAAGAGGCACCGAGGTTGCGCAATTACGGTCGTGTAGCGGCGGCGGGACTGGCGCTGCTGGCGGCGGCCACCACGACCAATTACCTGCTCAACTACATGACCACCTATGCCAATTCGACACTGGGCATGCCCGCGCGGGTTGCGTTTGGTGCAACCGCTCTCGTCGGACTTTGCGGCGTCATCTGCGATCCGCTCGGCGGTTGGCTCTCGGATCGCTTCGGGCGCAAGCCCGTCATGATCGTTCCTTGGGTTTGCCTGGCGTTGGCCGTTTTTCCGTGTTTCGCGCTGCTCGAGCGCGAACGCAGCGGCGCGGCGCTGTATATGGCCTGCGCAGTGCTGGCGTGCGCCTCGACCCTTTCCACTTCGACGTCCTTGGTGGCGATCACCGAAGCGCTGCCGCACCGGGTGCGTTCCGCCGCGCTGGGCATTTTGTATGCGCTGTCGATTTCTATTTTCGGCGGTTCCACGCAGTTCATCGTTGCCTGGCTCACCCGGCTCACGGGCAATCCGTTGGCGCCGGCGTGGTACATGATCGGCGGTGTGCTGGTGGGCCTGCTCGCCCTCGGCGTCATGCCGGAGACCGCGCCCATCAAAGCGGGATTCAAGCGCCTCTGATCCGGCGGATTGGGCGGACTCGTTAGCAGCTAGCGAAGCTGTGCAAGCGCATGTTGGACTTGCGGATGTGCCGCGAGCAACGATTGAAGCTCCGGCATGCGTGTATGCGCCGCCGCCTGCAACCCTGAGGGCGCGGCGGCAAACGAGTCCCGCAATGTAGAGCCGTCGAGTTCGACCACGATGGCCGCCAGTGTGGCGGCTTGCATAAGATCCTTTTGTGCTTTGGCTGGGGAATGGATGCGCCGCGTGCTTGCGTAGAGCTTATGCCAAATCATGCGCTCAGCACTCGGCAGCACAACCGGAATGCAGTGCCCGCCGGCCAACACCGCCGCGTCACGCGTATCCTCCAGCAAATAGTCGTAGTGTGGGATGGCTTGAGCGTGCCACTTAAGCTCAGGTACCGCGATTGTTTCCCCGACAACACGGCCCGGCGCCAGCACGTCGACGCGCAATCCTTCTCTTCCGGGCAATTTCAGCGACGTGGGAGGCTGCCTATTCGGCATTCCCGGTATCGGCGTAAACGGCAGGTGCGTTGCGCGAAGACTGTCGAGGAATGACAGAGGCGCCGCTATGTTGAGACGCTGGGCCCGTGCAATATCAATGTCTT
This sequence comes from Steroidobacteraceae bacterium, assembly GCA_036401515.1. GTDB lineage: Bacteria > Pseudomonadota > Gammaproteobacteria > Steroidobacterales > Steroidobacteraceae > Bog-1198. Next base: position 12,051 of record DASWUU010000084.1, on the reverse strand, counting down.
GGGTGCGTGCCGCCGCAGTAATTACGCCGTACTCGTTCAACCAGCTCACATAGGCCAAGGTGCCGACCAGCACCATCCCGGCGGCGAACAGCTGTCGGTTGTACAGTTCGACAAGCACGCTGGCGACACCCTTGTCCGAAACTTGAAAGTGCAGCTTGCGAAGATTCACCACTTGCCGCTGCATCCAGACGGCGAAATCGATGCGCTCGAGCATGGCTTGATACGCCGCCTCGTTCGCCACGGACCCGACCAATTCTTCGGCTTGTTTTTTGGGCACCGGATAGTAAACCCGGTACCAATATTCATAACCCGTGCCGTCGCGTTTGAAGAGGCCGCCGGGTGAGCCGGGTAGGAGCGCTCCCGCCGCATTCGCCCGCTCCTTCAACTCCGCATATTGGGTGCGAAAGGCGAGTTCATGCAGGCGAAACAGGGATTGGCGCGCCCTCATTTACCCAACAATATACATAAATATTGGGTAAATCAATAGCCCGGCCAATAGTTCGGAGGGGGCTTTTCCAAGCTACCCAATAACACCAGTTTTATTGGGTAATTCGCGTTTGAGCGCTACGTTGTGCCGCGCTTCTATAAGAGCCGGATCATCGAAGCGAGCACACACCAGAGCACCGCGGCCCATGAAGGCCATCGAGCGGCCACCAAGAAGACAAACCCAATCAAGGCCACCGCAAAGTCTTTTGGATCCTGAACGGCACTGATCCATACCGGATTGTACAGTGCGGCGGCCAGCAGACCGACGACCACGGCGTTGACGCCCGCCAACATGCGTGCGGTCCCATCGCGCGCGCTCAAGGTCCGCCAAAAAGGTAGCGTGGCCGCGAGGATCAGAAATCCGGGTAAAAAGATTGCCATCAGGCTGACGATGGCGCCGAGCGCCCCCGCCTGACCACCGAACAATCGTGCCCCGAGGAAGACGGCAACGGAGAATAGCGGACCGGGGACCGCTTGCGCGGCGCCGTAGCCGGCGAGAAATGTATCGTTATCGATCCAGCCTGGATCCACCACGGCTTGTTTCAGCAGCGGCAGGACAACGTGGCCGCCGCCGAACACCAGCGCGCCGGCTCGATAAAACGCTCCGGCCGCTTGGCCCAACGGCGATGTCGCGGGAGCAATCCACAGCGCCGCGATTAATAGCGCTCCAAATGCCGCCAGTAAGGCGATTCCAACGCGTCGTCCGTAGGGCAAATCAAATCCCTCGCTTTGCAGGGCCTTGGTTTGGCGACAGAGCCAGGGACCCAGTGCGGCGCCGCCGGCAATCACCAGCAATTGCATCCAGGCACTGCCGCTAACCAACACCATGCCCGCGGCGCCCGCTGCCATGAGCGCGCGCGGCGCGTCGGGGGTGAGCGTGCGCGCCATGCCGAGCACGCCTTGGGCGACGACTGCAACGGCCACGAGTTTCAACCCATGCACGGCGCTCTGCCCCCAAGGGCCGGTGAGATAGCGGCCGGATTCGGCTAGCGCAAACATCAGCAGTGCTGACGGCAATGTGAAGCCAATGAACGCGGCGATTGCACCGGCCCATCCTGCCCGCAAAAGACCCAGCGAAAACCCGAGCTGGCTACTCGCAGGCCCGGGGAGAAACTGACACAGCGCCAGCAGCTGCCCGAAGCGCTGGTCATCGATCCAGCGGCGCCGTTCGACAAACTCGCGGCGAAAATAGCCTAGGTGCGCGATCGGCCCGCCAAACGATGACAAGCCCAGCTTGAGGAATGCCGCTCCGACTTCGGCCGCATTGCGAATCGTTATCCCTTTCGCCAGCTGGGTGACCGCTTGGTCAAGAAGGCGTCTATACCCTCATCGGCGTCTTCGAGTCCGAGATTGCGAACCATGGCCTCGGCGGCGGTCGCGTAGGCACTTCCTAAGCCTGCATCGAGCTGCGAGTAAAAAGATCTTTTCCCGAGGGCGATCGCTGCGCCGCTTCTTGCCATGATGCGATCGGCAAATCGCTGCACCTCATCATCGAGGTGCTCGGAGCGCACGACGCGATTGACCAGCCCCCACTCGAGCGCCTGAGCGGCATCGATCGCATCGCCTGTCAGCAACATTTCCATCGAACGTTTGCGCCCGATGTTCCTTGCCACGCCCACCGCCGGCGTTGAACAAAATACGCCGATATTGATGCCGGGCATCGCGAATTTGGCGCTCTCATCCGCGACAGCCAAGTCGGACATGGAAACAAGTTGGCAGCCGGCGGCCGTCGCCATGCCGTGCACACGGGCGATAATCGGCTGAGGTACCTGCGTGAGCTTGAGCATCAGGCGATTGCAGGATTCGAATAACTCGGTTTGCCGAGCAACATCGCCGGCAAATTGCTGTATTTCGCGCAGATCATGGCCGGCACAGAACCCTCGTCCTTCGCCGCGCAGCACGACCACCCGAATCGAGGAATCTTCGGCGATTTCATCGAGGGCATTTTGCAGCGCTTCGATCATGGCGAGCGACAGCGGATTGAAATGTTGACCGCGATTCAGCGACAGCGCCATCGCGGCCCCGTTGCGCTGTCGTGTCACGAACGGCTCGAGTGTACTGCTGGCCGACTTTGCGCTCATCGCGTTACATGTCCTTCTTGACGCCAAAAACTACCCTAGCATAATCCTCAGCCGCAGTGCCGCGGTCTGGCTCGTCGCCTTTATTCCGGCAGACGCTGTCCCTTCGTTTCTATCGCGAATGGAATCAAAAACAATCCGACGATAAAGGCGATCGATGTCATCGCCACCGGTGTTCCCAAACTACCGTAGCTGTGAATCATGGAGCCCAGCAAGAAATTCACGCCTGCACCCACGAACCTGCCGAACGACGTGGTGAATGCAAAAGCGGTGGCTCTGACTGCAGTGCCGTATTGCTCCGGCAACCACAAACTAAACAGCGCAAAATTTCCACCAAAGAAGCCCAGAAAAAACAGCACGGCAACAAAGGGTATCAAGGCGTTTGGCAAGTAAAAGGCCCAACCGAAGCTCAAGACTATGCACAACGCCATGCCGAGGAAATACAGCGCCAAGGTTTTGCGGCGCCCCCACCGTTCCGCCAACGGCGGCAGCGCCAGGCAGCCCAGAATGGTGCCGATCGACAGCAAGCCGGTGGCCAGCGATGCGATACGCACCGCTGTGGGCTGGTCCATGCCCTGCTTTTTCGCGAGCGCGATGACGGCGGTGGGCTCGTACACGGCGCCCGCCCATAAACCGATGATGGCCACGGTCAGCAAGGCCGCGTTGACAATGGTGCGGCGCCGATATTGCGCATCGAATATCTGGGCGAGGGTACTCGACCGCTGCGCGAGCACTTCGCCCGCTTTTTCCTGCCAGCGTTCGGGCTCCTTGACCTTAAACACGATATAGAGCGATAGCGCGGCCGGCGCCAAGCCACACAGGAACATTGCTCGCCAACCGAAATGCGCGCCGACGGTGAAATTCAAAGCGGCCGCCAAGAAGAAACCCATGTAATAGCCGGTTTGCAAGGAGCCCGCGCCCATCTTGCGTCTGTCCTCCGGCCATGCCTCGGCCACATAGGTCCCCGCGAGCGCCCATTCGCCGCCGATCCCGATGCCGGCCAGCAGTCGGAACACGCCTAGCTGCCACACGTTTTCCGCCAGCGCCGCGGCACCGGTAAAAACCGCATAGACCAGCACGGAGGCGGCCAGCACGCGAGTGCGTCCAAAGCGATCTGCAATCGGCCCCCAAATGAAGGCGAGGCCCCAACCGATCAAGAAGACCGCGAACATCAAGGAACCGACAAAACCCACGTTTGCAGGCGAACCATCCATCCCTGACTTGGGTAACAATTCAGTCAGCGCCGGGCTCAATACCAGGGCGTAGATGAAGGAATCCATGCCGTCCAGGGTCCAGCCGGTCCAGGCCGCCCAGAAGCCTGTGATTTGAGCGCGCGAAAGCTTGCTGCGCGTCGTGCCGTTCATGTGCCCCCGTCTCTCATTGCCAGCGGCGCTTATTGCGTGTGTTTTTAACTGTACAGCTCTCGAATATTGTATACAATATCCAAATAATGATTGCAACCTACCGATTCGATAATCCGCTCGCGGATCGGCAAAGCTCACCGGAAATGATTGCCGAGGCGCTGCGACGAGCCATCATAGAGGGGCTATTGAGTCCTGGAGAATCGCTCCGTCAGGAGAACCTCGCCAAGCATTTTGCCGTCAGCCGCATACCGGTCCGCGAAGCGCTGCGGCAACTCGAGAGCGAAGGCTGGGTAGAGCTTCAGAGAAATCGCGGCGCGCGCGTTACGAGCGTGAGCGCCGCAGAGGTGCGCGAAATCTATGAAATCCGCGCAGCGCTCGAAGCTAGGGCACTGCGTGTGGCCGCGCCTATGCACACGCCCGCTACCCTAGAATATGCAGCTAAAGTGTTGCGGGCATCGTGCGCCAATAAAGATCACAGTCGTTTCGCTCGATTCAACTGGGAGTTTCACTTAGCGTTATACGCGCCCGCGGATCGACCGCGCTTGCTCAGTATGATCGACTCCCTGCACGCACAGGGCGAGCGCTACTTGCGACTGAAATTGGACATGCCGGCGCATAAGCGCCGGTCGGACGATGAACACCATCAGACTTTCACGGCGCTGCGTGACGGTAACGTCGATAGCGCGGTGCAAATCCTGGAGGAACACCTGCTTAAGACCGGCGAATTGTTGGCAAACTATCTGACGCAGCATCTCGAGAAGCGGCCGGCCAATCGCGATGCCCGCAGGCTGAACCGGGCGAATGCCGCATAGGTGAAATGAGCGCCTTTATCGCTCGCTCGTGGACGACGCTGCGTGATGCCAAGTCAGCGCGAATTGCAGCGCTTAGGAAGCGCGGCGCAGGCAAGGTCCTAGAGCCGAGCACGATAGTTGAGACACTGCAGACCCTGATTCGATCCGGCGATCGGGTCGCGCTCGAAGGAAACAACCAGAAGCAGGCGGACTTTCTGTCGCGCGCACTGGTTCAGGTCGATCCACGTATATTGCACGACATTCACTTGCTCATCTCGACCCTGAGCCGGGCTGAACACTTGACGCTGTTCGAGCGTGGGATCGCAAGAAAGTTGGACTTCTCATTTGCAGGACCGCAGAGCCTGCGCGTCGCACAGCTGCTCGAGGATGGAAAGTTAGAGATCGGGGCGATCTACACTTACGTCGAGCTCTATGCACGGATGTTTGTCGATCTCACGCCGCATGTGGCGCTGGTGTGTGCCGAAAAAGGAGATCTCGAGGGCAACCTTTACACCGGCCCGAATACGGAGGACACGCCGACAATCGTGGAGGCGACGGCTTTTCGGCACGGCATCGTCATCGCACAAGTGAACGAACTCGCCGATGAGCTGCCCCGGGTGGACATTCCGGGTTCCTGGATCGACTTCGTCGTGGTCGCCGACCGACCCTTTGCTGTCGAGCCCTTGTTCACTCGTGATCCGCGCCACATCACCGAGCTGCAAATACTCATGGGGATGATGGTGATCCGCGGGATCTATGAGCGCCACGGCGTCACCAGTCTCAACCATGGCATTGGTTTCGACACGGCGGCGATCGAGTTGCTGCTTCCGACCTATGCAGAAGCGCTCGGACTCAAGGGCAAAATTTGCCGTAATTGGGCCCTTAATCCGCACCCCACCCTAATCCCCGCGATCGAGAGCGGCTGGGTTGAAAGCGTGCATTGCTTCGGTAGCGAGGTTGGCATGGAGGACTATATTCGAGCCCGGCCGGATATTTTCTTCGTGGGTCGAGATGGCAGCATGCGATCCAACCGCGTGCTGTGCCAATTGGCCGGCCAATACGGCGTCGATCTGTTCATCGGCTCGACTTTGCAGATGGATGCGGATGCGAATTCATCCACCGTCACGCTGGGACGGCTCGCGGGGTTCGGTGGTGCGCCGAATATGGGCCATGATCCTCGGGGTCGCCGCCACAGCACAGCGCCATGGCTCAGTCTCATTACGGCTGATGCACCGGTGGTGCGCGGCCGCAAACTGGTGGTGCAACTCGCTGAGACTTTCAAGAAAGGCGGAGCGCCTACTATTGTCGAATCGCTGGATGCGGTGGAGGTCGGCCGTCACAGCGGCATGCCGATTGCGCCGGTGATGATTTATGGCGACGACGTGAGTCATGTCGTGACTGAGGAAGGGATTGCCTATCTTTACAAAACCGACAGCGGTGAAGAGCGCCGCGAAGCCGTGGCGGCAGTCGCCGGCGCCACATCGATCGGTGCGCGCGCAATTCCCGCGCGTACTGCGGCATTGCGCGCCCGGGGCATTATTGCCTATCCGGAAGACTTGGGGGTGTCGCCGCTGGCGGCAAAGCGCTCACTACTGGCGGCTCGCAGCATCGACGATTTGGTCGAATGGTCCGACGGGCTTTACAAACCCCCGGTTCGCTTTCGGGGCTGGTGATGGGGATGCCGGAGCACTTATTCGAGTCGCGCAGCCTAAGGCCGCATGCATTCTCGTACTTGCCGTCCGCGAATTGGAGTCCGCAGCGGCTCGCCGATGTTGCAATCGACGCGTTAATTGACGAAGCCCTGCTCACGCCAAAACCGGCGCTCGTCGATCGACGCGGCGCCGGCGCACACAGCGACCTTGATCTGAACAAATTGGTCTGCTCGGCGCGAGCGTTGCGGGAGACGTTTTTGCGAATGGCTCTGTACAGCACGGGCCGGCTTCCCGATTGCTCTCTCCGTGCGCAACTCGCGCTGCTCGGCCGCGAAGGAGAGGTTGATATGCTTGCGGCTACAGGCGGCAGCAACGCGCATCGCGGCGCCATCTGGGCGCTTGGGCTACTGGTGGCGGCATCCGCCATCGGCGGCAGCGAAATGAGGCCGCCCGAACTCGCCAATCTTGCCGGGCGCATTGCGGCTTTTCCAGACAGGAATGCATCCGGTCGAGATTCAAACGGTATTCGTGCCGGCAGACTTTACGGCGTCACCGGGGCCAAAGGCGAAGCGGTCGCAGGCTTTCCCCATGTGATCGCTATCGGTTTGCCCGCGCTCTGGAAGGCGCGCGCCAATGGAGGCACCGAGACTTGTGCGCGCCTTGATGCGCTGATGGCCATCATGGCAAGCCTCGATGACACCTGTCTGCTACATCGGGGTGGCCTGCCCGCGCTCGTCACGGCAAAGCTCGGAGCTCGCACTGTACTTGCTCTGGGCGGTAGTTCGACCGCAGAGGGTCGGCGTGCCCTGCTCGCCGTTGACTTCAAATTGAGGCGTCTCAACGCATCGCCTGGGGGATGCGCGGACTTGTTGGCCGCCTGTCTTTATATCGATGGTTTGTACAGGTGATGAAATGGAAGTAATCCGATTCCGATACCCTGCACGAGGCACTGTGTCGCAGCGCGCGCATGTGGGCGTCGTTGGCTCTGGGGATCTAGAAATACTGCTCGAGCCTTCCCCGGACCAGCATGCCCATGTCCTCGTGAATACCAGCGTCGATGGATTCGCCGCGATATGGAAGAACGTGTTGGACCGCTTTTTTTCGCGCTTCGATTGTGCCGCATCCATTGAGATTAACGATTTCGGCGCGACCCCGGGTACGGTCATGTTGCGCCTGGAGCAGGCCGCCGAGGCGTCTCGCCCATGACCGCAGAGCGCAATGAACAAGGATTGCTTGCACGGCAGAGTTTTATCGAGATGCGCGCGCGAGAGCGCGCTTTTTCGGTGCTCGATCCCGGTAGCTTCCGCGAATTGCTGGGCCCGTTCGAGGGTATCAAGTCGCCGTGGCTGCCTTTGCAGGGCATCGTGGCGCAAGCCGACGATGGCGCGGTCTTGGGGCTGGGCACCGTGGATGGACGGCATGCGTTAGTCGCTGCAATTGAAAGCGCTTATCAGGGCGGCAGCATGGGCGAAGTGTCGGGTGCGAAGATTGCGGCCGCGCTGGAGCTCGCCCGCCGCGATTGCGAACGAGGCCGTCCAGTTCTTGCCGTGCTGCTCCTCGAAACTGGCGGCGTTCGCCTGCAAGAGGCAAATCTGGGGCTGGCGGCAATCGCAGAGGTTCACGCCGGTATCATCGCGCTGCGCCAATATGTTCCGGTGATTGGTGTCATCGCCGGCATGGTCGGTTGCTTCGGCGGAATGTCTCTGGCCGCGGCGTTATGCAGCAGTTTGATTGTCACTCGGCAAGCGCGCCTTGGCATGAATGGTCCTGAAGTGACCGAGCAAGAAGCAGGCATATCTGAACTCGACGCCTCGGATCGCGCACTGATATGGAGCTTGATGGGTGGGGAGCAGCGTTGTGCGCTCGGTATGGCCGATACGCTGGTGGATGACGATGCCGCCGCGATTGCCCAAGCAGTTCGTGACGCCGTAGCGTTTCCGGCAAAAGGCGCTGAGCGTAGCCGTCAGGTCGAGCGATACAGGGCTAGATTGGCTGCAATCGATGCACGCCGGCCGCCCGACCCCCATGCGCTGCGTAACCTATGGCAGGAAGGAATCCGCGAGTGAACGCTCAAACTCCGGTCCCATCGCGAGGCGGCACCTGGTTTCAGGCGCTGACCGGCGGCGCAGGCGCAGTCGAGACCGGTTTGGCGAGCGTACGAGTTGCCGATAGCACACTCGAGGGTCGCCCCGCGTGCTTCATCGCCGTCGTGCCGGATCTTCAAAATCGCTTTCCGCGCGCTCGCAGCGGCGAGGTGGGACTCGACGAAGCCTGGATGCTCGCCTTGCAGGTGCGCCGCGTGATTGCCACCGACCGCGATGACGAACGCCGGCCGATCATCGCTGTGGTCGATGTGGCAAGTCAGGCCTATGGCTGGCGCGAGGAAATGCTTGGCATACATCTCGCCTGCGCGGCGGCGGTGGACGCTTACGCCACCGCACGCCTTGCCGGCCACCCCGTGATTGCGTTGCTGGTCGGCAAGGCGATGTCCGGGGCGTTCCTGGCTCATGGCTATCAGGCCAATCGTATCCTAGCGCTCGATTCGCCCGAGGTTTTGGTGCACGCGATGAGCAAACAGTCGGCTGCGCGCGTCACGCGACGCAGCGTCGCGGAGCTGGAACAGCTGGGCCGACAGATTGTGCCCATGGCGTACGACATCCACTCCTTTGCGCGCTTAGGTTTATTGCACAAAATTATCGCGGGCATCGACGCGGATACCCCTTCTTCCGACGATATCGAGCGGGTTCGTGCCGAATTGATCGGTGCGATCGCCGATGCACGCTTAGGTCCGCCGGATTTGTCGAGTCGATTGAGATCGCCCGAGGCGCTTCAGACGCGCGCAGCCTCGGTTGAGGTGCGGCGACGCCTCGCGGAGCAATGGGATGGCGCCTAAGCCGGTGCCTGCGGTCCACTCGCTATTGCGCGTGGTCAATATCGGGCTTTTGGAATTCGACGCAGCGCCGCCAGCGTGGATATCGGAGTCCTTGCGACGCGCGCCGTTCGTGGTCGTGCGACGCGCGATGGGGCGCCCACGCCTCATCCCGGTGGGCGTCCGCGGCATGTCACGATCCGAACGAGCGGCCGCATGGTTGCCCGAAAGCGCTATCGACGGATGCAAAACGCCGCAAATGCTGGCGGAAGCCCGTATGTGGCGCGAGCCGTCGACTCGTAGCAGATCCCCTGCTATCGCCATACTCGACGCCGTCGATGCCATTCTCGCCGCACGGAGACTGACGGGTCTTTGGGGTCCCACGGGCAGCGTCGGGTTTGAGCTGGCTAGCGGCGTGCCCACTACGCACGTGGACAGCGACCTGGACTTGGTCTTGGACGCTGAGAACGCGATGGTGCAAACCGACGCTGCTTGCCTGCACCGTGCCCTGTCGGCGCTGACCGTGCGCATCGACCTGCAGCTGGAAACACCGCAAGGCGCCGTGTTATTGGCGGAGCTTGCGGATGGCAGGGGCGCAACGCTGCTGCGCTCTGCGCACGGACCGCGAATGGTCAGCGACCCCTGGGGCCGCGCTGCCGGCGAGTCGCGCAGTTGAATACTTCGTGTCTGTTTCCCGGTCAAGGCGCGCAGACCCCGGGTTTCTTACATCGGCTGCCTGACCATTCAGAAGTGCGCTCGACCCTCTCGGAAGCGGCAGCGACATTGGGAATGGACCCGATGCAGCTGGATACCGAGGCCGCCCTCACCTCAACGGTTGCTGTTCAGCTGAGCCTATTGATTGCGGGTGTAGCAATGATGCGCACGTTGCGCGAAGAAGAAACGGCAGAAGGAGAAACGGTAATAGACTCGGTCGCCGGTCTCTCCGTCGGCGCCTTCGGCGCAGCAGTCGCGTGCGGCGCATTGCAATTCGACGACGCACTGCGGCTCGTCAAGCTGCGCGGCGAATGCATGGAACATGCTTACCCGCACGGCTACGGCATGGTCGCAATCGACGGGCTCGATGAGCGACAGGCGATTGAAGTCGTCAAGCGCGCAGGCGGTACGAACGCAGAGCTTTACATCGCCAACATCAACGCACCGCGGCAGATCGTGGTGTCAGGTGCCGATCGCTCCCTCGCTGCCGCCAGCGTCATCGCGCGCGAGGTTGGCGCACGTCGCACTGAACGCTTGGCGGTCAGCGTGCCATCGCATTGCCCGCTGCTCAATTCCGTTGCCGAGCGACTTGCGACTGCAATGCACGACGTCGCTTTCGGCCTACCGCGCATACCCTATGTCGATAATCGCAGGGCTCGAATTCATCACGATGCGGCCGGCATACGAGAGGACTTGATCCAAAACGTCGCGCATACCGTACGTTGGCACGACTCCGTCACGGTGCTGTATGAGCTGGGTGTCCGATTGTTCATCGAGGCGCCGCCGGGAGACATACTCAGCCGGTTGGTACGACAAGCCTTTGAGGAGGCGCGCGCAGTTCCCCTCGAAGGGACTTCCCTAACCAGCCTCGCTCAAGCGGCAAAACATAGTCTGCTCAAGAGACCACCGCAACCATGACTACCGCGTCTTTTACACTACGCCCCGGCACCCCCGAAGACGCATTGTCGATTATAAAGGCGCACCGCGCGGCAATCCGTGGGATAGCCACGGGATTTTACAGTCGGGAAATCATCGAGGAGTGGGAAGGACCGATCAGTATTCCGCCAGAGCGTGTCGAAGGCTTTGCTCGCGCGATCGCCAGCGGCGAAGAGGTGGTCGTGGTTGCAGTGGACAGTTCTGGCCTGATACTAGGGTTCGGCTCGATTGTTCCGAGCAACAACGAATTGCGGGCGGTCTACGTACGATCGGAATATGTCCGCAAAGGTGTCGGTCGCGCCATTCTTCGGCGACTTGCGGACCTTGCCCGTGAGGCTGGTCTAAAAGAACTCCGGATGGATGCATCCATCAACGCAGAGGCCTTTTACAAAGCTAATGGCTTTAGCTCTGAGGCCTTCGGCGAGCACCCGATGCCTTCAGGGCGTCGCATGGCGTGCGTCCGGATGCGAAGAACCCTTTAAGGCGGCCTCCCGTGCGCCCAACCGGGCGCACCAAAGAAAAACCCCCACCAACTTTCGTCAGTGAGGGTTCGTTTTCATCAAAATTAAGAGCCTGGCAGTGACCTACTTTCACATCGACAAAGTCGACACTAGCATCGGCGCAGAGCGTTTTCACTTCCGAGTTCGAAAAGGGATCGGGTGGTTCCCACTCGCTATGGCCGCCAGGCAAACCGGTCGCAATGGGGGCTAGTCATGTCTAGCCCCCACTACTAATTCGTACAATTTGTTTCGACCCCAGGTTTTAATCCAGGATTTGTCGCATTCAAGTCAATTGATCACTCCAATACGATTCGACGTTAGGCAAATCGCTTGGGTGTTATATGGTCAAGCCTCACGGGCAATTAGTACTGGTTAGCTAAACGCATTACTGCGCGTACACACCCAGCCTATCAACGTCGTAGTCTTCGACGGCCCTTTAGAGACCTTAAAGGTCTAGGGAGATCTAATCTTGGGGGGGGCTTCCCGCTTAGATGCTTTCAGCGGTTATCCCGTCCGTATATAGCTACCCGGCAGTGCCACTGGCGTGACAACCGGAACACCAGAGATACGTTCACTCCGGTCCTCTCGTACTAGGAGCAACTCACCCTCAAATCTCCAACGGCTACGGAAGATAGGGACCGACATTCTGTTACTTCCTCTC
>DASWUU010000083.1:0-2818 GCA_036401515.1 Steroidobacteraceae bacterium | reverse complement strand
TGAACAGAAGTGCGGGCGATTCGGCGCGCCTACTCGGCCGGGCATCTTGGATACCGTACGGTGAGAAATCCCCAGTCCGTGCGTCTTGCGCCAGCAACAATTGCTTAGCCACGTGGATATCGTGGACATGCAGCGCAAGTCAGGCCCATATCTATTGCAGGATTTCCCCGTTGGGGACCGGCTGATTTCCTAAGTTGGGTACCACCGTGAAGGGGTTACCGGCGGAGCCGAAGGCGACGATTCTTACGCGTCTTTTTTCTTGTTGGCAAGTTTTCGAGCTTTGACACCGCGATAGCTCTCGCCGGTGATGTTGATGGTGAGCGCGGAGTGCTGGAGGCGATCGCGGATCGCATCAGCGATGACGGGGTCGGCAATGACTTCGGACCAGTGATCGAGCGGCAGCTGCGTCGTGAAGATGGTCGATTTGCTGATGGAGCGCTCCTCGAGGATTTCACACAGGTCCTGGGCTTCGATCGACGACATTTTCCGCATCCCCATATCGTCCAAGATCAGGACGTCGGGCTTAGCCAGTTTGTCGCGGTAGCGTAAGTACGTTCCGCTGGATCGTGCTAAGGCAACATTTTCAAGCCACGTCGTCACGGTCATGTACAACACTGATCTTCCGCACGCGCAGGCGTGCAGCCCGGTCGCTTGCGCGATGAAGGTCTTGCCGACGCCGGTCTGACCGATCAGCAGCACCGGGCGGCTCTCAGCGAGCCACTGCATGCCATAGAGCTCCTTGATCTGCGCCTTGCTGATGGATCGGCTAGCGGTGAAGTCGATGTCCTCGAACGCCGGTCGCAGCGTGAACTTGGCGGCTTTGATGCGACAGCCGGTTTTACGCTCTCGCCGGTAATCGGCCTCTGCCTGCAGCAGCGTATCAAGGAACTCGCTGTAGCTGGTTTGATCGCGCGTGGCGTCGGCGACGCTTTGATCGAACGCGGCGAACATGCCGAGCAGTTTCATCTCGGCCATTAGATTCCTGGCGATTGCGGTACTCATAACTTTAAACTCTCTTGATGGATGGTGGGAACAGCAACGTCGATGTCGGCGGTTTGAACGCCGCCAACGTAACGCAGCATGGGGTTGCCGGGCCGACGCACGATCTCGCGGTCAGTCGCGGGCGATAAGGCTTGTTTTCTCGCTTGGGCGATAAGGTCTTCGAAGTACGGCACACGGTAGCGGTTGTAGCGGCGCATGGTGGCGATCGCCGCGGCGATGCGCACGCTGGCCGTCTCGTGGCCAGCGGTATTGATCTCCTTAGTACACGCGCGTACGAACCCCTGAGCGCGGCGCAAGTGACCGTAGACGTCCGCATTGAACAACTCGACGAACAACACGTGCAGATCCGGGTGGATGAAGCGCGATTGCGAGAGCAGCTTTTGCGGCGTCGTTTCGTAGTACGCCACGCTGTTCGGCGGGAAGTGCTCATCGATCTTGATGCGCCGACCTTCCTTGTGCCGGCTGCGCGGATGGATCGCAAGACGTGCGAGATCAAGGAAGATCTCGACCTGGTTCTCGGTCAGCTTGATGCGCAGCTTCTTGTGGCGGTGGATGTGCGGTGCGCTGTAGTAATCGCCCTCGACGCTGACGTAACAGTCGGGGTGCAGAGTCGCAGTTTTCCACTCACCGCCATCGAACTCGCCCTGCGGCAGCGGTTTCAACGCCGCCTTCTCGAGCGCCTCGAAGCGTTCGCGGCGCGAGACGCCGAAGCGGGTGTGGCGCCTCTCGTTAATGCGCTTGACGCAGTCCTCGAGGGCCTGATTGACTTGTGCCAACGAGGTGAAAGTTGTGCGTCGATAACGGAAGCGCTGGTATCGCATCAGCAGTCTGACTCCATTTTCAACGAGCGCTTTATCCTTCGGGTGCCCGGGCCGGGCCGCGACGATTGCGGTCGCGAAGTGCACGCCGAGCGCGGCGTAAGCGGGATTCAGATCCGGATCGTACAGATGGCACTTGAGCACGCCTGTCTTCAGGCAGTCGGGCACGACGACGTGCATGACGCCGCCGTAAAAGGCGAACATGCGCCGGTGACAGCCGAGCCAGTTGCGGCTCTGCATGTCTTCGGCGGCGCGGGCGTACAGTAGCTGACTGAAGCCGAGCACGGAGACGAAGACCCAGGCGTGGTGGATCTCGCCGGTTTTCATATCGACCCACGCGATCGGGTCACCGGCGTAATCGACCTCCACGCGTTCGCCAGCGGTGAACTCGCGGGCGGTGACGCTCGCCTGCCGGTACTGCGGGAACTTGCGGTAGAACTGCTTCCAAAAATTGGAGTAGGTCGTCAGATGCTGCGCCTTCTCCTCCCACAGGAACTTCAACGGGTGACCAAGACCGAGGTCATGAATGATCGGCGGCCAATCGAGCTGCAACATCCACAGCGGATCCGGCACCGCTTTCGGCGCACCGGGCGGGTTGCGCAAGCCGTCGCGCACCTCGCGCACCGTGTCGCGGGACACCCCGAGCGCACGGGCGATCTCCCGTAGGCCTCGACCCTCCGACAACCGCCGCCGGATCTCCTCGAACCGCCGCACCGTCATGCTGCGTACCCCCATATCGTCAACTCCTTCGTGTGGACACACGAAGGTAGCCGCAGGAGCATCGGAGACTGCAAACATCGGTGGTTCACCGCGGCAACGGCAGTCGAAATTGATGGAAATGAAAACATCGGCGGACCTCTGAGCGCCCTTCGGGCGCCGCAAAAAGCGCCCCGCAGGTGGTCCCCAACTGAGGAAATCGGGTGGTCCCGAACTCAGGAAATCAGGTGGTCTTCAACCGAGGAAACTGAGTGGTCCCCAACCGAGGAAATTCTGCATCT
>DASWUU010000082.1:0-19523 GCA_036401515.1 Steroidobacteraceae bacterium | reverse complement strand
CGCCAACCCCAGCCGCTCCGCCAGCGCGCTGATCCCCAGCTCGCTCTGCTCGTCAGAAAAGGTCTTCATCAGCAATATCGCATTCGCCACCGACGAAAGCCTCGTTCCTCCCTCCTCCCCTTGTCTCCCTCGCCCCGCCATATGACGTCAGTCGAGCGTCTCCATCTTGACGACCGAGGCGCCGTGATTGTTGCCGACCCAGAAGGTGGGCCGAGGCGTCGTGTTGTCGATGAACACCCGCCGAATATTGCTGGGCTTGGGCAGCAGGTACTCGATATTCTCGCCCGAGGTAAGATTTTTCCTCAGAATCCGGTCGGTGTTCATGCCGCCGCTCCACAGTTCCCCGTTCTTGTCTTTGACGACGTCATAGGGCGCCATGTACGGCGTCGGTACCGGCCATTCCTGGAATTTTTCGGTCTTGGTGTCGAACATGGCCAGCTTGTCGCCGCGCCATTCGGCGAACCAGAGGTGCCCGTCCGCATCCATGCGGCCGCGGCGCGGCCTGGATTTGCGCGTGGGCGTGGGGAACAAAGTGACTGTGCCCTTAACGTCGATCTTGCCGATGTTTTCGCCGCCGAAATCACAGAAGAAAATGTTGTTCTGCGCGTCGGCGTAAATGCCATAGACGGAGTGCGGCTCAGTCATCGCGAGTTCGTCGCCCCCGCTGCCCTGCTTCTTGTAGGGCGCCCACCGCTCCCATTTTCCTGTCTTGAGGTCGATCCGATACAAACCGGGAATGGAGGTATCGTTCAGCCACACTTTACCGTCGACTTCCAGGTGCTGCGGGCCGACCATCGATTCCTGCGTCTCATCGGTGAGGTACTCCGCGGGAACCGGGTACATGGTGAACTTGCCGGTCTTCTTGTCGAATTTGGCAATGCCGCCTTGATTTTGCAGCGAGATCCATAAGTTGCCCTCCTCGTCCGTTTCCAGATCGAGGGTGCCGGTCGGCTGTTTCGGGCGCAAGGTCGGTATGGGAAATTCCTTAACCTCGCCGGTTTTCGGATCCATGCGTCCCAGAAATTGTTCGCCGAACTCGCTGAACCAGATCGTGCCCGACTCGTCGAGAATCACGTCGTGGGGCTGCGTCATAGGGCGCGGAACGTCGTATTCGGTGTAGATGACGTGGGTGGCCCTGCCTTTCGGCCGCGGCAACGTCTTCATCGCGTAATCCAGCTTGCCGGTCTTGCTCAGGTTGATGCTGGCCAGATAGCCGGAGATTTTCGGAGCGTCCGAACCGAAATTGCGCTGCAGCCCGCGCGGTATCAGGCGCCGCTGCGGCTGAAAATCCCACGCGGAATTCGCATATCCGCGCATCCGATCCAAAACCTTGGTGAACTCATTCGCGTCGTGGCTCGACTTCACGATGCGCTCCGTGGTATGGCAGGTGGTGCAGTTGTATAGAAATTTTTTCTCATCTTCGGTGCCGGGAACACTGGCGATCCATTCCGCCGGCGTCATCTGGGTGGTGATGTCATCGACCGGACGGAGCTTCAGATCCACGGCGGCGGCTTTTTCGCGCGGCACGGCAACCGTGGCCGGGCCTTCAAGATCGTAGCCGATCGCCCGTATCCGGAGGGCGTACTCGCCGGGCCCGATCTTCGATGCGGGGAAACTGAAATGTCCCTTCTCATCGCTGACGACGCTGATCGTGATGGTTGAACCCGTCTTTTTGGCGCTCACCACCACGCCTTCCATCGGTCCTTCTTTTGCCGAGGAGACTTGCCCGGACAACGCGGGGCTTGTATCGGCTTGCGCCGCCCGCAGGGGCCCCGCTTGCAACAAACAGGCGGCCTGGACAGCCGCCGCCAAAACCCACGCTCGTGTCATGTGTATGCCTCGCAATTTTTTAACCCAGCCTCACGAGGCCGGTACTTCGACGCGGCGCGACGGCGCCTAGAACTTGATCATGTCGACCTTGGTGAGCTTGACGTGATCGGGCAAGCGCGGCGCGTTGCTCAAATGCCAGGCGGTGTACTGCTCGGCATAGATGTTCGTCGAGGACATGCCGTCCACCGGCACCACCACGTCATACCCGCGGAATGCGGCGGCGGCGGCGGTATGCAGCACCGCCCCTTCCGCAGCGGTACCTACGGTAATGAGCGTCTTGATGCTCTTGCTTTTGAGAATCGTGTCCAGATCGATGCCGACGAATTTGTCGGGGCCGGCGCCCGACAAGGACTGTTCCGCGTCCTGAGGGGCGATGTCCTTGAGGATATCCGTCCTCTTGCTCGATCCCGCGAGGGTATAAAGAACGAAGACGCCCTTGGCGCGCGCTTCTCCGATCAGCTTCCGCACTTGCGGCAGCGTCGCGAGGCACCGCGGGCGCTTCTCGGCTGTGCAGGACTGGGTGCTGATATCCATCACGATTAAAGCTGTGGACTTAGGATCGATGCTGACCGATTTTAACTCCGGCGGCGGCGGAGCTTTGACCGTGGCCCATTCATCGATGACGGTCTGCGCCTGTGCCGCCTGAACACCCAAACCCACGAGCGCCGCGAGGACTCCGGCAGCACACCACTTCGCCCACACTGTCTGTCTCATCGCTTGCTCCTGTTCGAAAAAAGCACCGGATCCACCGCCTCGCGCGGCCACATCAAAACTTGGCATTGAAGCTCACGAACAATATGCGTCCCAATGTGTCATAGGCATTGTAAACATTCTCGTTGCCGCCGCCGTTGACGTAGTAAACGACGGAGTGATTCAAGAACGGCGGATCCTTGTCGAGGGCATTATTGACGCCGGCGCTCACCGTATAGTGGTTGCCCACTCTCCACGTCGCCGACAGATCGAGATAATTGTAGGCGGGAATACTGGCGTCGTACGCGTCGTACACGCCGTTGTTGAGGGTCTTCTGCGAGCTGTTGGTATCGAGACTGACCGATGACAAGTAGCGCCAATTGGCTGACAGATCCACGCGCCACGGCGTCTGCCAGGTCAGACGGGCGTTATGCCGCCACTTGAAATTGGGACCGTTGTCGCCGCCGGCGCTGCAAGTGGCGCCGTACAGGCCCGCACAATCGTAGGTGGTCGGGGCGGACACCGTCTGTTCGAGCAGTTCGGTACCGCTCATGCGGAACACCAGGGTGCCCATGCCATGGAGGCCCAGATCATCCAGGCTCTTGCGATAGTTGAGTTCGACGTCGATGCCGCGATTGCGCAGGAAGCCGATGTTTTGATTGGTCTCCACCACCCAGCCCGAGGTGCCGAAGATATTGCCGATGTTGGGACCGCGATGGATCAGGCTGCACAATGCGTCCTTGGCCTGCAACAGACAGCCGTTGACGATCTGTTGCCCGGACAGGTTCGTGATGTAGTTGTTGACCCGCACCGCCCAATAATCGATGGACGCGTTGAAACCGGGCAAAAACGTCGGCGTGAGATTGAAGCCGACAGAATAGGTGTCCGCCTGCTCGGGCCGAAGTGCCGTGTTGCCGCCCGAGAGCGCGTCGCAATTGGTGGACGGGCAGCCGGGGATGTTGCCGTATTGCGCGGCGGTGACGCCGGTCCTGGCACAAGCCGCCAGGGTGGCCTTCGGTACGGCGCCCGAGCACGGATCGTCATAGCCCGCATCGTTGTTGAGGGTTTGTGGCAGGAATAGCTCGTAGAGATTGGGCGCACGCGCCGCCCGGTTATAGCTGGCGCGCAAGCGGATGTCGCTGGTTGGCGCGTAATCGGCCGCAAGCTTGAACGTATTGGTGGAAAAGCCATTCGCGACGCCGCCGACGGTGTAGCCGGAATGCCGATACGCCAGATCCAGGTCGATGGCTTCGGCGAAGGGCTTATCCTCGATGAGGGGAACGTGCAACTCGAGATATTCTTCCTTCACGTTCTCGGAGCCCGACACCGGCGGGTAAAAGGCGCCCTGGCCGATCAGATCGTTGATCTGCAATTCGTAGTCCGGCAGAAAGTTCAACTGATCTCGGCGAAAGGTGGCGCCGAACGAGGTCGCCACCGGGTTCTTGGCAAAAGGGCTGGTGCCGCCCCACGCACCGAAATTGCCGGATATATTCGCATCGACGGTCGATTCAGTGGTCGTGCCCGTCTTTTCACCGGGGGTCGAGATGTACCCGAAGGCGGCGGGCGTCACGCCGCCGTACTGGAAAATGTTAAGCGGCACGCAACCCGGATTTCCCGGGGCGGTGCAGCCGTTGATGGCATTTTGGACTTTGGTGAAGGAAACATCGTTGAGGTAATGCTCCGAGAGCAACGAATTCCAATAGGTCCCCGACAGGTCGTAATGCCAGTCGCTGTTGATGTCGCCGCGGCCGCCGACGACCACGCGGTAATCGGTGTGCTCCAGATCATCGGCGCGCGGATAATTGGTGATTCGCAGCGCCGGCAGCAAAATGCTCGCCACATTTGGCTGACCGTTGGCCTGATAGATCGGCATAGGCTGTCCGGCGGAATTCTGGCAGATGGACGGCGCCTCAGCGGCCGAGAGGAACTGGTTGTTGCAGGGAACCTGCAGAAAGCCCGTGGGCCCGCGGCCGAGCAGCAAGCCGCCCGGCGCGACCTGCGCCTCGGTGCGATCGTCCATGAACATCGCTTCCGCATAGACATCGAGGAAGGGATTGAGCTGTTGGTGGCCGAGGGCTCCTAGGGTCTTGCGCTCATCCGGGCGTTGCAGATCGTATTCCGGAGAGGTGTTGTATTTCAAGGCGCTGGTGAAGGGCACGAAGGTCTGCGTGCCGTTCGGATTCAGCGCCAGATCCTTGCCCGCGTTGGTAATGAAATTGCCATAAGCCCCGCTCGAGCTGCCGGCGCAGACCAGTCCCGAGAGCGCCTTGTTGAGTCCGGTCTCGCAGGCCTCGTAATTGCGCGATCCATCCAGAATCGGGTCAATCGAGCGGTAGCTCGCATACATCGTCACGTTGCCTTTGTTGTCGGCGGTGTTGGTGCCGATGATCAGCGTGGTGTCGCTGCTGCGGCCGTCGAATTGGTTGCCGGGTATCGAAGGCTTCACGGGATAGGTCGCGCTTTCCAGCACTCCATTCGCAGGGCCCCCTTGAGTGTGCTGGGCTTCATTGAAGGTCTGCGTGACCTGAACGCCCTCGAAATTACGCAGAATATGGAAGTTGACCACGCCGGCCATGGCATCGGAGCCGTAAACCGCCGACGCACCCCCGGTCAGCACATCCACGCCGGTGATCAGCGCGGTCGGGATGAAATTAACGTCGGCGGCGGCCCCCAGCGGACCTTGCGGGTCGCCCGGACCGAGCCTGCGGCCGTCGATCATCACCAACGTGCGTGTCGGACCGAGGCCGCGCAAGTTGATGTTGGCGACGCCCGTCGAATTGTTCGAGGTACCGTCGCTTTGCGCGGTATGGACCTGCGGTATTTCATTCAGGACATTTTCAATGTTGGTGGCGCCCTGCGCCTTGATCTCGACGTCGGTCACCGCCGTCACCGGGCTCTCGCTGGAGAGGTTCGGCGCCCTGATACGCGTTCCGGTAACCACGATATCTTGGATAACCGCCGGTTCCTCCGCCGCCGCATCGGCGGCCCGCGCGAACACGGGAACCGCCGTCATCAACACCCCTGCACAAAGTAAGCCCGTCGAAAGCCGATTCATAATGCGAATTCTCCCCGCGAAATCATTTTCATTGCTCGAGCACACATAAATTCAACGGCGTCGCAGCCTCGGACACCCATCTCCTTCATGTGGAAGCATTTTACGTGCCAGCCGGTATTTACTGCGATCAACATGATCGCTTTATCATTTTAGCAACAGCCTGAGTAACGGGCATCGTGCCGTCGCCCAACGGGAATATTATTGTATTTTCCCTATCATCTTGAATGCCTTATTCGGCAACAAACCACCGCGCATTCTGCGGTTGCTCACTTGGCATTGCATTGCGCAATGTTCACTTTTGAAAAGCCTGCGGCCTTGTTTGCAGCTCTGCAATGATTGACAAGCCGGCCGTACTCCCGCTCCAATGCGTCGGATAAATAAACGCTTTATTCATTCGCACACATGGGAATTGCCGGGGGCCCACGCAGATGACAGGCTTGTACGACCGTAAACCAGGCGACGCATCCGTCGAGCCGACCGTGGATCCGCTCTTGCCGGATCATCTTCCTGATCATGCTCATGGCGCAGGACATGAAAGCGAGCAGCCGGTGCTGTGGGAGCGCTGGCAAAAGAAACGCACCTTCGTGCGCGCGCTCGAGGGCACGTACGGCGACCTGACACGCACGCTCCTCAACCAGCCGCGAGTGTATTCGTCACGCAACATGCCTTGGAAAGGCGGGCCGCAGGTCTACGGCAAGCACGTCATCAGCCCGCACACCGCCGCTGTCGCCCAGTCGATCGAAACCCATATCGAGATCTATGCGCCGGGCGCGTATGGCCAAAAACACGGCCATATGAACAGTGCGGTGTTCTATGTTCTCAAGGGCCGCGGCCACGATATCCACGACGAGCGGCGCATCGACTGGAAGGCCGGCGATATCATGCTCGTCGAGAACGGCTGCGTGCATCAGCATTTCAACGATGACCCCGACCACGACGCCCATCTGCTGGTGTTCAAGGCCAAGCCGCTGTTTCTGTTCATGCATCTTCTATTTCAGAAGATCGTGTCTTATCCGCCGACCACGCCACCGGTCGGCCACGAGGATTTTGCCCCACCGACCGATCTTTAAGATGGTTAACGATAGGACATGACTATGAGTTCTCCGCTGGAACGTGACTTCGCCCATCTCGGCGGCGCCTTCTGCAACTTTCGCGCCGATGCCATCAAGCATTCGGCGGAGCAGCGCCGGCTGTACGAAGCCGCCGCGAATGTCGTGACCGCCGATGAGATGCCGTTGGAGAATTCTCCCGAGGGGCTGATCAAGCACTTGGTCAACGAGCGCATGACCACCAAGGAATGCTGCGTGGAAGCCTATATGCAGTTCCTGCCGCCGGACGGCCGCTCCGGTAAGCATCGGCACATGTGGGAGGAAGTGCTGTTCGTGGTCGAAGGCAGCGGCTACGACCTGCATTGGGACCTCAAGTTCGATTGCCTCGAGAAGTTCGACTATCAGTGGGAGACGGAACCGAAGCGCAATGAATGGCAGCGCGGCGACTTCATTTATATTCCCCCTTTCACCATCCACCAGCATTTCAACAACGACAACGCAAGCGAAGCGCGGTTGATCGTGATCAGTAACCGCATCGTGAAAGCGATGGGTTTCGACTGGCTCGATCAGTTGGAGAACGCGCCCGGTTACTGACCGATGCCGCAGGATGTCGTGCAGCCGGGTACAGTGAGTGTGATGTTCCATGCCTTGCATCTGCTGCTCGAGCCGATGCGGCTGCTGATTTTGTTCGGCGGAGTGCTGATCGGACTTGCCATCGGCTGCATCCCGGGGTTGGGCGGAGTGGTAGGTCTCGCGGTGCTGATTCCCTTCACCTACAACATGGACGCCTTCAGCGCTTTCGCCTTGCTGCTCGGCATGGCGGCGGTAACCACCAGTTCAGATCTGATACCCGCGGTGCTGTTCGGTGTGCCCGGGACCGTCGGGGCGGCGGCGACCGTGATCGACGGCCATGCCATGGCGCGCCGGGGAGAAGCGGGGCGCGCCTTCGGCGCCGGCTTCGCCTCCTCTCTGGCCGGTGGCATCGTCGGCGCCATCATCCTCGCGGCCGCGGTACCGGTGCTGAAACCGGTGATGTTGGCGATCGGCGCGCCGGAACTGTTGGCGTTCAGCATTTTCGGCCTGTCGATGGTGGCAACCTTAAGCGGCAAGGCCCCGCTCAAGGGTCTCACGGTCGCCGGGATCGGCTTGATGCTGTCGATGATCGGGACCGGCATGCAGAGCGGCGCGCCGCGCTGGAATTTCGACTGGCTCTATCTGTTCGACGGCTTGCCGCTGGTGCCGGTCACCCTGGGTCTTTTCGCGCTTCCCGAATTGGCCGATCTCGCCATCGACCGGCGCACCATTGCCGGCCAAGCACTCGAACGCCAGAAGGTGAGCTTGGCCAATCAGTGGCAGGGCCTGCGCGATGTGATCGACAACTGGTGGCTGGTGCTGCGATGCTCGACGCTGGGCGTCGCGCTCGGCGTCATCCCCGGCATCGGTTCGGCCGTCATCGACTGGATCGTGTACGGCTACGCCCAGCGCACACTCCGCGGATCGGACAGCTTCGGCAGCGGCGATGTACGCGGAGTGATCGCCCCGGAAAGCGCCAATAACGCCAAGGAAGGCGGCCATCTCGTGCCGACGATCGCCTTCGGTGTTCCGGCCGGCACCTCGATGACGCTGCTGCTCGGCGCGTTTCTGATGCATGGTTTGGTGCCGGGACCCGACATGCTGACCAAGCATCTCGACGTCACGTATTCGATCATTTGGAGCCTCACGCTCGCCCATGTGATCGGAGCGATCATCTGCGTGTTCGGCAGCTCCACCCTCGCGCGCCTCGCGACGCTGCGCTATCAGGTCATGCTGCCGGTCATT
The DNA here is from genome assembly GCA_036401515.1 of Steroidobacteraceae bacterium. GTDB lineage: Bacteria > Pseudomonadota > Gammaproteobacteria > Steroidobacterales > Steroidobacteraceae > Bog-1198. The sequence goes on along the minus strand of DASWUU010000082.1, from coordinate 11,081 downwards.
CTGCCGATCATTTTCGTGGCCGCCTTCGAAGGGTCTCGGGATTACGGCGATTTCTTCTCGCTGCTGTTCTTCGGCGTCTGCGGCTGGGTCATGAAGCGCCTCGGCTGGCCGCGACCGCCGCTGGTTTTGGGCCTGGTGATCGGCAAGATCTTCGAACGCTATCTGTTCATCTCCACCGAGATTTATGGCGGCTTCGGATGGATTCTCCGTCCGGTCGTGCTGGTGCTCTTCGCCATCATTGCCTGGACGCTATACCGCCCGCTGCGCCAGATCGGCGAAGATTTATGGCGGGAGTTCGCGCGCACCCGCTGGAGTCACGCACGTTTTGGCTTCCGCTCGCTGGTGGCGGCGGCAGTGGTGGCAGTGATCGTGGCCGCCCTGATTACCTCGGCCGGCTGGCCTGAATCGGAACGCCTGGTAGCGCGCAGCGCGGCCTATGTCGCGTTGATCGCCGCGCTGCTCAATCTGGTCACCGAGATCTTCGGTGCCCGCAAGGCGGCGCCGACGGGAGAGGACAAGCCGGTGCAGTCCAGCGCAGTCATCGGCCGCCGCGCCATCGTCTTTTTCAGCTGCCTGGGCGGCTTCGTTGCATCGGTGACGCTGATCGGCCTGATTCCGACGGCGGCGCTATTCGTGTTCGCCTCGATGGCATTCGGATTTCGCGAATCGAAACGCAAGGCGGCGTTTTGCGCCGTCCTCGTGAGCTTGTTCTTCTGGGGGGTCTTCGGCCATGTGCTCGCCGTGCCCTGGCCGGCCGCCGTGCTCGGCGACCGCGTCCCTGCGCTCCGGGCAGCGACCGGACTGATGTGATGACGGCTGGCTTGCGAAACCGAACGAAGAAGGAATCGAGATGAAGAGAAGAGCCCTGCGCAATGGTGGTTTTGCCGCTTGCTTGGCGATGAGTTCCCTTGCGGTCCTCGCCGCGCGGCCGGCCGATGCCGGCGAGCCGGTGACGGATTTCTACGCGGGCAAGACTCTGACCTTGGTCATCGGCTACAGCGTTGGCGGCGGCTATGATATCTATGGCCGCACTCTGGCCCGGTACATGGGGAAGCATATCCCCGGCAATCCGACCATCGTGCCGCAGAACATGCCGGGCGCCGGCAGCTTGAGAGCGGTGAACTATTTGGCCAAGGCCGCTCCCAAGGACGGCAGCGTGTTCGGTATCTTCGCGCGCGGCGCCGCGATGGAGCCGCTGCTCGACCCAAAAGCCATGCCCTTCGACCCCAATGCGCTCAAATGGATCGGCAGCATCACCAACGAGGTCAGCACCTGCGCTTTCTGGAATACCGCGGGCATCAAAGATTGGTCGGACATGCAGCACAAGCCCTTCACCGTGGGCGGTACCGGCGCGAGTTCGGATACCGATGTTTTCTCGAAGGTGATCCGGCATTTCTTTCACCTCCCCTTGAAGCTGGTCACCGGATTTCCCGGCGGCCAGGATGTGGTTCTGTCGCTGCAGCGGGGTGAGGTCAACGGCCGCTGCGGCTGGTCATGGTCGAGCCTGATCAGCCGCAACCGCGCGCTGTATGACAGCAAGCAAATCATCGTGCCGTTGCAGCTCGGGTTGCGTAAACATCCTGATCTGCCCAACGTTCCGCTGGTGATGGACCTGAGCGACGATCCCAAGGTCAAGGCTGCGCTCAAAATGATTTTCGCGCGCCAAGCGATTGCGCGTCCCTTTGCCGCACCGGCTGGAGTTCCGCCGGAGAGGCTTCAGGCCCTGCGCGACGCCTTCGATGCGACCATGCGCGATCCGGCGTTCCTGCAAGAGGCGAAGATGCTCGAACTCGAGGTCGCCCCGGTGCGCGGCATCGAAATCGACCAGTTGATCAAGGAAATCTACGCGACGCCTCCCGACATCGTTCAACTGGCGCGCGAGGCGATGCAGTAACTCCGCCATCAGTGCCTGTGGGCGCGGAGGCGCTGTCAGAACTTGGCGTTGATACTGGCGAAGATCACCCGGCCCAGCGAGTCGTAGGTGCCGGTATAGACGTTGCCGTTGGCACCGCCATTGACGCCGTAGATGGCCAGATCGCTGTTGATCGGCGGATCCTTGTCCAGGATATTGTTCACGCCGGCGCGAAACGTGTACTTCTTTCCGAGCCGCCACGCCAGGGAGACGTCCATATAGTTGTAGGCCGGAATCACCGCATCGTACGCATCGTAGCTGCCGCCGTTGAGCGCCGGCTGGGAATTGTTGAAGTCCAGTTTGACCGCGGATAGATAGCGCCAATTGACCGACACATCGACATCCCATGGCGTGCTCCAGGTGAGCCGGGCATTGTGGCGCCACTTGAAATTGGGGCCGGCATCGCTGCCCGAACTGCAGATCGGCCCATACAGACCCGCGCAATCGTAGGACACGGTGGTGGCGACCGACTGTTCGATGAGATAGCTGCCGGTCAGCTTGAAGATGAGAGAACCCCAGTCGGGGAGGCCAAGATCGGCCAGCGGCTTGCGAAAATTCACATCGACGTCGACCCCGCGATTATGCAGTTCGCCGAAGTTGGTATTGGTCTCGACCGCGTATCCATTGGTGCCGAACAGCTGCCCGACGCCGGGGCCGCGATGGATCAGGCTGCATAGGCTATCGTTGCCTTGCAGCAGGCAGCCATCGACGATCGTGGCACCGGATAAGTTCGTGACGTAGTTCTTGATCTTCACGTCCCAATAATCGATGGACGCATTAAAGCCGCGCAGGAAGGACGGCGTGGCCACGAAGCCGAAGGAAATCGTATTGGCCACTTCCGGCTGCAAGGCAGTGTTGCCGCCCAACAGCGCCCCGCAATTATTGGAGGGACAGTCCGGAATTTTCCCGTATTGCGCCGCCGTGACTCCCGTCTTGGCGCACGTCGCGAGGCTCGCGGCCGGCGTCGGACCCGAGCACGGGTCGTCATAGCCGGTGTCCGATGTCACCGTGGTCGGCTGGAACAATTCATAGAGATTCGGCGCCCGCGCCGCGCGGTTGTAGCTGCCGCGGAAACGGATGTCGCTGCTCGGCGCATAATCCGCGGCGATCTTGAAGGTGTTGGTTGATACGCTGTTGCTGGCACCATCGACGTGGTACGCCGAATGGCGGGCCGCTAAATCCAGATCGATGGCTTCAACGAAGGGTTTGTCCTCGATGAGGGGCATTCGCAGCTCGAAGTATTCTTCCTTCACGTTTTCGCCGCCCGAGATCGGCGGGAAGAAGGTTCCTTGGCCGATCAGATCATTGGTCTGCAATTCGTAGTCCGGCAGAAAGCTCAGCTGGTCGCGGCGGTAGGCGACGCCGACCGCGGCGGCCACCGGATTCTTGGCCAGGGGACTGGTGCCGCCGATGGAGCCGAAATCGCCCGACACGTTGGCATCGATGGTCGTTTCGCGCGAGTCGCCGGTCTTGAGTCCCGGCGTCGCGATGTAGCCGAACATGGCCGGGGTGATCCCGCCGTACTGAAAGATATTGAGCGGCACACAGCCCGGATTTCCCGGCGCCGTGCAGCCATTGATGGCGTTCTGTACCTTGGTGAAGGAGATGTCGTTGAGAAAATTCTCGGACAGGAGCGAGTCCCAGTAGGTCCCCGAGACATCGTAGTGCCAGGAGGAGGAGGCGATATCGCCGCGCGCCCCGATCACCGCGCGATAATCCGTATGCTCCAGATTATCCACCCGCGGATAGCCCCCCATGCGCAAGCCGGGCATCAAGATCGTCGCCACATTCGGCTGGCCGTTGGCCTGGTAGACCGGCATCGGGTTACCGTTGGCATCCTCGCAGATCACTGCCGCCTGAGCCGCGGAGAGGAATTGGTTGTTGCAGGGAACCTGCAAGAAGCCGGTCGGGCCTTGTCCGCTCGCCAACCCGCCTGGGGCTACTTGGGCCGCGGTCCTGTCTTGCATGAACATGACCTCGGCGTACACGTCGAGCGACGGGTTGATCTGCTGATGGCCGAGCGCGCCGAGCGAGGCACGAGTGTCTTGACGCTGCAAGTAGAGACTCGGCGTGTTGCTGTATTTCAGGCTCTTGGAAAAGGGCACGAAGGTCGACGAGCCGTCGGGATTGAGCGCCAGTTGCTGGCCATCATTGGTGTTGAAATTTCCGTAGAGACCGTTCGAAGACCCGTTGCAGAACAAACCGGTTTGCGCTTTGTTGAGCGAGACGGCGCAGCCCTCATAATCGCGGGATCCATCCAATATCGGCTGTGTGGTGCGGTATTCCACGTACAACGTGGCATTGCCGCGATTGTCGGCGGTATTGGTACCCACCAACAACGTCGTGTCGCTGACCAGGCCGTCCAATTGATTGCCGGGGATGGCCACCGGAATCGGATAGGTGGCGGCTTGCAGCACCGGGTCGAGCGTACCGCTCTGGGTGTGCTGCGCCTCATTGAAGGTTTGCGTGATCTGAACGCCGTCGAAATCACGCACCAAATGAAAGTTCACCACGCCTGCGATGGCGTCCGAGCCGTACACGGCGGAGGCACCGCCGGTGAGCACGTCCACGCCGGTGACCAACGCGGCTGGAATGAAATTGATGTCGGCCGCGGCACCTTGCGCGCTTTGGGGATCGCCCGGACCCAGACGGCGGCCGTCGATCAGCACCAGTGTGCGGGTGGGGCCCAATCCGCGCAGGTTCAGATTGGCGACACCGGTGGAGTTGTTCGAGGTGGTGTTGCTTTGGCCGGTATGGAATTGCGGCAGCTCGTCCAGCACACTCTCGATATTGGTGGCGCCCTCGTTCTTGATGTCATCGTCGCTGACCGCCGTGATGGGGCTTTCACTGGCGATATTCGGCGCCCGGATGCGGCTGCCGGTAATGACGATGGTGTCGAGAGTTGCCGGCTGCACTGCCGGGGCCTCTACCGTCTGCGCAAGCGCGGGGCACGCCGCCATGAGCCCACCGGCAGCGATCAATACCCTTGAAAATTGCCTGAATATCTTCACGAACTCTCCCCGTCGATCAGTTATTTTTCTCGGACCGCATCCTCAACAGCATCAGCACGAAGCGTGCCATCCGTTGAGTCCGTGCATTTGAGCGGGTCTCAAAGCATCTACGGGCTGAAAGCGCGCAACGCTGTTTGCGGCAGCTTGCGGTGTGAACCGTTCATCGTTGAAACAGCTGCTCGATCGATTTGCATTTGTGCAAAGGTGCTGCCGCACTCGGCGGCCGGCGCCTCACTTGATCTGATATCTCCTACGACGCATCATTGCCGCCGATGCTCTCGCCGGCGCCACCTCGAGAAGACGCATGATCATGAACCGACCAACGCCTGACTCCGAGCTCGTCGAAGAACTCGTCATCGGCAACCGCATTCTCTACCACCAGAAAATCGTCGACGCCTTCGGACATCTGAGCGTCCGCGACAACAAGGACCCGACGAAATACCTGATGTCGCGCCACCTCGCCCCGGGCCTGGTGACGGCGGCCGACGTCGTGACTCTCGATCTTGACAGCGTCCCGGTGCACGACATCGGCAAGCGGTATTACAGCGAACGCTTTATCCATGGCGAGATCTACAAGGCGCGGCCCGAGGTCAACGCGGTCGTGCATTGCCACGCGCCGCAGTTGATTCCCTTCGGCGCCACCAAAGTTGCGCTTCAGCCGATCTATCACATGAGCGGCTTTCTCGGCGCGGGCGTACCCATCTTCGAAATCCGCGAGGCCGGCGGCATCACCGACATGCTGGTCAGGACACCGCAGCTCGGCAAAGCCCTGGCCGCGGCGCTTGCCGACAAGCCGATGATCCTGATGCGCGGCCACGGCGCGACGATGGTCGGCACCTCGATCAAGCACGTCGTTTATCGCGCCATCTATGCAGCCTTGAACGCCGCGCTGCAGATGGAGGCGCTGCGCCTCGGCGAGCCGATGTTCCTGTCCGCGGAGGAAGCGGTGCTGGCCGCCGAACGTAACGATAAGGCGCTCGAGCGGGCCTGGGCGCTGTGGGAACGCGAAGCGGCGGGCCGTCGTTGAAACTGCGGCTTCACGTTGACGGCAAATCGCTGAGCGTCGCGGTGGATGACGCGAACACACCCTTGCTCTACGTGTTGCGCGATGAGCTCAAGCTCAACAATCCGCATTTTGGCTGCGGCCTGGCGCAATGCGGGGCATGCATGGTGCTTCTCGACGGCACGCCGAGGCGTTCCTGCGTGCTGCCGGTCTCGCAGGTCAGGGACTCCAAGATCACCACCCTGGAAGGACTGGGCACGCCGGACAAGCCGCACCCCGTGCAGCAGGCCTTCATCGATGAACAGGCATTCTTTTGCGGCTATTGCCTCAATGGCTGGGTCATGACCGCCGCGGCTTTGGTGAAGAAGCATCCGCGCGCAACCGATGAGCAGATCCGAGAGGCCTTCGCCGGACTCAAATGCCGTTGCGGAGCTCACATGTCCATCCTGCGCGCGGTGAAGCGCCTGACCGAGGTTGCATGAGCAGCCCGCACAGCTTTCCAATCATGACCCGACGACAGGCGCTAATCGCCGGCGGCGCGCTTGTCGTCACGTGTCTCGTGAGAACCCCCGCCAACGCAGCCATCGATTCCGGCAAGCCGGCGCTCACCCCTTCGGAGCTCGATTCCTGGGTCGCCGTGAAGCCCGACGGTTCCGTCATCGGGTATTTCGGGAAGGTCGATATCGGCTTGGGCATTCAAGTGGCCATTGCCCAGATCATCGCCGATGAGTTGGATGTAGCCTTCGACCAGGTCAGCATCGTCATGGGCGACACGGCAATGACGATCAACCAAGGCGGCGCAAGCGGCAGCACCGGACTTGAGCTCGGCAGTGTGCCTCTGCGCAATGCCGCCGCGCACGCACGCCATATTTTGCTCGGCATGGCGGCGGAAAAATTGGCAAGCCCGATCGACATGCTCGATGTGACGGACGGTGTTGTCAGCGTGCGCGGAACGCTGGGCCACCATGCCGAGGAGCGCGGGGTTTCCTACGGCGAGTTGATCGGCGGCCGGTATTTCGACGTGCAGCTGCAATGGAACGGCAAGATCGGCAACGACGTGGCCGTGATCGGAACAGCGCAGCCCAAGAGCCACGGGCAATACCGCGTGGTCGGCAAATCGGTGCCGCGCGCGGACATCCGCGACAAGCTCTTGGCAAAAGAAATTTACAACACGGACATCCGAGTCCCCGGCATGCTGCACGGTCGAATGATCCGCCCACCGGTGGCCGGCGCCGTGCCGGTCAAAGTGCACGAGGCCGCCATAGCGCATTTGCCGGACGTGCAAGTCATCTGGCGCCGCGGATTGCTTGGCGTCGTGGCGGCCAAAGAGTGGCACGCCGTTAAGGCGGCGCGGGAATTGCGCGTCGAATGGTCCTCTCCCGCGGCGGCATTTCCGCCGCAAGAGGCGCTTTACGACGCGATCGAGTCAGCGCCGCCGGTGGCCAGCGGCGGCGCCGCACCCGTGGGCGACATCCAGGGGGCGCTGGCGCGCGCCGGCAAAGTGGTTTCCGCCACGTATTACTGGCCTTTCCAGTCGCACGCCAGCATGGGGCCCGCCTGCGCGCTGGCGGATGTGCAGGCGGACCACGCGACCATTTGGACCGGCGATCAGAAACCGCATTACATTCGCGATGGCGTGGCAGCGTTTCTCGGACTGCCGCCGGAAAAAGTGCACGGCATCTGGCTGCGCGGCCCGGGCTCCTATGGCCGCAACGATGGCGGCGACGCCGCGCTGGACGCGGCCTATCTCTCTAAGGCGGTCGGCAAGCCGGTGCGTGTGCAGGGCATGCGCGCCGACGGCATCGCCTGGGACCCGAAAGGGCCGGCGTCCGTGCACCGCGTCTCCGCCGGTCTCGACGCGTCAGGCGAGGTCATTGCCCTCCGCTTTCGCAGCAAAGCCTTCTCGCGCGAGAACATCGCCTCTCACCCGGATGATCCGACCCAAAGTTTGGCCGGCCAGCTGACCGGCTTGCCGATCAAGACGAAGCACGCCTTTGACGTGCCGGAAGAGGGCTACGATTTCGCCAATCATGATCTCGGCTGGGAGGTCGTGCCGCCACTGCTGGAGCGCGCCTCGCCGCTGCGCACCTCGCATTTGCGCGATCCCTTAGGGCCGCAGCTCAATTTCGCGAGCGAGAGTTTCATCGACGAGCTCGCTTTCGCTACGGGCACCGATCCTGTCGAGTTCCGCCTGCGATACCTCAAGGACGAACGCGGCATTGCCGTGATCAAAGCCGCGGCCGAGCACGCCAAATGGAAGCCTCACACGGCCGGCGGCAACGCGGCCGGTGACAGCGCGGACCCGGTGGTCGTCGGCCGCGGCATCGCTTTCGCGCGGCGCAAGAACACGCGCGTCGCGGTGATCGTCGAAGTTGAAGTGAACCGGCGCACCGGACGCATCTGGCCGCGGCAGTGGACAGTCGCACATGACTGCGGCCTGATCGTGAATCCGGACAATCTGCGGCGGGTGATCGAAGGCAACATTCTCCACGCCACGAGCCGCGCGCTCTTCGAAGAGGTGCGTTTCAACCCGCAGACGGTCACCAGCGTCGACTGGCTAAGCTATCCGATTTTGGAGATGCGCGACGCACCGGAGAAAATCGAGATCGTTCTGATCGACCATCCGGACGAGTTGCCGTTGGGTGCCGGCGAGCCATCAACGCGCCCGGTCGCCGCTGCCATCGCCAACGCCGTTTTCGATGCCACGGGTGCTCGCCTGCGTCAGGCACCGCTCTGCGCCGAGCGGGTAAAAGCCGCGTTCCTTCAGTTCGAGGGCTGACTTTTGTATAGCGATCCAGTTGTGGGAAACTGAGGCCGCAATGAACGAATGCTTTAGCGAAAACTACGTCGGTGCGCGAGAAAAGTTCATAGGAACGGCACGCGCCGCGGGCGCTGTAGTTGAAAGTTTCTTGCTTCCCGAGCGGGGGCCGGATAACGGCGAACTCGCCACTGATATTGCATGGCTTGGCCGGCCCGACGCTCCGCGGGTATTGGTCACGACGTCGGGGACGCACGGGGTGGAGGGCTTTTTCGGCTCGGCAACTCAGATCGAATGGCTGCGACGTGCAAAAGCAGCCGCATTGCCGAAAGATGTCGCAGTCCTTCACGTGCACGCGATCAACCCTTATGGATTTGCGTGGCTTAGGCGAACTAACGAGCAAAATATCGACATCAATCGCAATTGGATTGATTTCGAGCGGCCTCTTCCTGAAAACTCCTGGTACGACGACTTATCCGATGACCTATGCCCCGCCGACTGGTCCAACGAGGCGCAAGCACGTACCGGCGCGCGACTCGCGCAGTGGATCCAACAGCACGGTTTTGCGTCCTTCCAACAGGCAGTCTCGGGAGGACAGTGGCAGCATCCCAGGGGAATCTTTTACGGCGGTACGGCACCCAGCTGGTCGCGCAAAACATTCACAAGCATTATCGAATCTAAGCTCGGCGACGCATCGCGGGTGAACTTCATCGACTTTCACACGGGTCTGGGTCCTTATGGGTACGCCGAGATAATCATCGGTCGGCCGCGCGGGGACCCAGGGTTTGTGCGTACCCGCTCCTGGATCGGTGCGGCAGCGAGATCCTTGTACGGGGACGGCTCGGCCTCGGCGGAAATCAAGGGCGACGGCATGAGCGTCTTGCCCGCGCTCCTGCCGCATGCCGTAGTCGATGCGATCGCGCTCGAATGTGGGATTCGACCCATCACCGAAGTGGCACTCGCGCTCCGGGCCGATGCCTGGCTCCATGCTTACGGCGATCTCGACTCGCCCGAAGCCAAATCGATCAAATCGATTCTTCGCGGCGCATTTCATTCGGACGATCTCTTATGGCAAGGAATGGCGTTGGGTCAAGGTTTGGCCGCCTGCCAAGCCGCAATGGCCGGACTGTTATGATCGTCGGCCGGTACTACCGCCCACACTTTAGTTCATAGGACTCATCGTAGAGCTCATGCAACTTAGCGCGCAGGTAATTACCTTCTGGCACGCTGTACCCGTGCCTTAACCGCGCCTCCACTTGGCTAATCGCCAGCTCGATGTCGGCGCAACGGCTCCCGTCCAGGGACCCGTCAGGAATTTCGCGAGGACCGCTAACCGCGACGGATTCCGTGATGTTGGGCACCGAGTAAACTTTTGTCTGAAACGTATTCATCTGACTTGTATCGATTTCGCGCAACTTGGCGTTCGCGCCGCACGGTTGTTGTGAGTAGATCCGAGCGCCGCCAGTTAGGCACTCATATAGGTGCATTTTAGGTGCCTGCGCCACGGCGATCACAGATTGAGCTCCTGCCTGAGCGGTCAATGTAGGCGGCTGTATTTGTCGAGCGCGGGTTTCCGGTTGGTCAACTGGGAGAGGGGAATGATATCCACGCACTACGCCCAACATTAACGCCACGCAACCACAGACAAGGATCATTGCCCCAAATAGAGGTGCAATCCAGTGGCGGATCAAATTCCATTTCATGCCGAGATCGTCCTGGGAGGTATGCGCGAATCCTACCCTATCAAGCCAGTTCTCAGATCATTGCACGCCGATGAGAATGTCCTTCTAAGTGCGCGGAACGTGGTAAAAGACAACTTTCAGCGGGGGTAAAATCATGCCTATTCGACCGCCCTCGGCGCGCATGCGCCTACGACCGCTTTATGGCGATAAGCCCCAGAGTTTTCACGTCGGCCATAGCATGTATGGCAATAACGTAAGGACGGAAAGTCGCGGCAAGCCAAGACCGCATCAGGGATGGGATCTTTCCGCGCCGATGGGCACCAAGGTGTACGCGATTGCAAGGGGAATATGCAAGCACGCCCAATGGGTCGATCATAAAAATGCATATGATTGGGGTGCGAACTACGGTCTGCACGTGTTGCTTGAGATCGAGAATGGAAACCGCGAAGGCGTAAACATTCCGTTCGTTAAATCGAAACGTATTTATGCGTTCTATGCGCATCTCAGCGCCGTTTATGTTTTTAATGGCCAAGAAGTTCTTGCTGGGGATGTTATAGGACGTACTGGTCGCAGCGGCGCGGGCGCCAAGAAATTGCCAATCGATCAAGCTCATTTGCATTTCGAGATCCGAACAATTCCTGAGTCTCGTCCGGGGATTGCCTACCACGTTGATCCGACTTTTTTGTTTCCTATTCCGCAAGCCGAGAATCGACGC
>DASWUU010000081.1:0-18549 GCA_036401515.1 Steroidobacteraceae bacterium | reverse complement strand
TGAGAGTAGCCCTGAAAAAGTCTGCTGTCATCTGTGCGTGAACACTGGAGTCGATCTCACGGATTGCGTAGGCTGCTTTGGTGTCCACCACAGAATCCATTCGCCCGCTAAAAGATGTCTGGTTAAGACCTCGCCGCGTATTTCGAGAACTGGCCTCACGACCGATCAGCGGTGCCGACTATTTGTTAGCGGCGGTCCAAGGCGTCGCAACTTCGATCATGGTTTACCGAACCCAGCTATCGGGATCCAACGCCAGCGCGGCTGAAATTCTCCTGAGTTCCGTTATTTTTGGACCCTTGGTCGGTGTAGTAAGCATGGTTTTGTTTGCCGCCATCTACGGACGGTTGGGCAAGCGCGCCGGCGGTAAATCGGCGCGCAACCAGATCGTTCACGTCCTGGCATACGGCGGCACTCCAGTGGCGGCATCCCTGGTGTTATGGATATTCACCGCACTGCTGGTCGGCGAGCCTGCGCTCATCGAAAGGCCCGGCGTGGAGATCGATGGGTTCGTCGCTTTCATGCTTCGGGCGCAATTCGTCTCTTACCTGCTGCTGCTGCTGTGGAGCGTGCTGTTGCAGGTGATGGGCTTCAGTGAGATTTTGGGCCTCGCGACGCGTAAGGCGTTCGGGGTTTGGGTGTTGGGTCAACTCTTGTGGCTGCTCTTGACCCTGTTCCTAAGCATCCTCATCAGCATTCTTTTTCCCGGCCTCGCGACCACCGCGCCTTAAGCTCAACTTTCAGCGTCGCGCGGCGGCGTTTCGGGCGACGGCGATTCGGCCGGCGGCGGCTCGCGCGCCACAGCCAAGTCCGAAGGAATGATGGCGGCCGGCGCCAGCACCGGCGGCGGGCTATGCAGCCGTTCGATGACGGACTTCGCCACATCGGCCGCCGATCGCAATGTATCGGGCGGTTTCGGGACCTTAGGTTTAGGCGTACGACCTTTCGGTGCGGACGATACCGGACCCGCGGCGAGCGGAGCGGCTTTGCGAGGCCGCTTGCGGGCGGTCGGCTTGGGAGACGTCGGCTTGGGAGACGTCGGCTTGGGGGTGGTTGTCACAGCCTTGGACATGCGTTCCTGCGCGAGGGTGGCGGCCGCGCCTTCGACTTTCCGGCGCGCCTGTTTCGCCTCCTTTTTCTCGACCTTGAAGGCCTTGCGAGCCTGTTTGAGCAACGCCTTGGCAGACCGGACCTGTTCTTTGGCGCTGGCTGCCCGCGCAGCCGCTTTGGCGGCTGCGGCCTTCAATCGTTGCATTGTTGCGAGATTGGTGGCCATGAATTTTAAGACAGCACGCGAAACAAAAATCCCCTGATGTCGGCCACTTCCTCGGCGCAAACCGAATGCGCCATCGGGTATTCGTGCCACTCCACCGCGTAGGTTTCTGCCAGCAAATAGTCGCGAGACTTTACCCCTAACGTGAACGGCACGGTGGTGTCGGCTTGTCCGTGTGCCATGAAAATCGGGCTGGCGTCATTCGCATGAGCCCGTTCGGCTGCAAAGGTGCTCTGACGCGGTAAATAGCACGACAGCGCCACCACGCCGGCGAGCTTTTCCGGAAGCCGCGGGATCATGTATAGCGATACGGCCCCTCCTTGGGAAAACCCCGCGAGCACTATGCGGCTGGCCGGTATACCCCGGGTAACTTCCCGGGCTATCAGCTCCCGAACCTTGGTGTCCGCATCGGCAAAGCCTGCGGCATCTTCCGTTGCCCGCCGATCGAGCCCGACGATGTCGTACCAGGCGCGCATGCGCATGCCGCTGTTGATGGTGACAGGGCGAACCGGAGCGTTGGGAAATATGAATCGCCACGCGCGCGTGCCAGGCGACACCAACTCCGGCACGATGGGTTCAAAATCATGTCCGTCGGCTCCCAAGCCATGCAGCCAAATCACCGACGCCTCGGGTTTTGGTGCCGTTTCTACTTCGATGGTTTCCAGCATTTTCGCTAATGTACTAGGAATCTGCAGCCGGTGCGGATTTCGATATCATCGGCGCCATGCCTCTGACCATCAACCATCTGCGACGTTATGCAATCGCGCGCTCGCTGTTCAAACCGACCACGCTCAACCGCGCCATCGAGAAGCTGGGATTCGTTCAGGCCGATCCCATCCGCGCCCCGGCCCGCGCGCAGGACCTGACTCTGCGCCATCGCGTGAAAGGCTATCGTGCCGGGGATCTCGAGCGGCGCTATCCGAAACTGGCGCTCGAGGAGGATTTCTTTATCAATTATGGCGTTCTACCTCGCGCTTACCACACCCTGATGCACCCGCGTATTACGCGCAGCAAATTGACCCCGACCCGCGAAAAGCAGGCGCAAGCCATTCTTGCATTCGTTCGAGAACGCGGAGCGGTGCATCCTCGCGAAGTGGACGCGCACTTCGGCCATGGCCGGGTACTCAATTGGTTCGGCGGCTCCTCGAACGCGAGCACGCAACTGCTGGACAAGCTGCATTACCGGGGGCTGTTGCGTGTGGCGAGGCGCGACGGCGGCACTCGAGTCTACATCGCACGCGAGACGGCCCCTATTGAGTTGCCGGGAGTCGCCGCCATACCTCAAGTGACCGAGGGCTCGAAAATGGATTTGCTGGTGGATGTGATAGTGCGCAAATATGCGCCGATGCCGGCAAACAGCCTGTCCTCCCTGGTGAACAGGCTGAAGTACGGCGCGCCGCAGTGGGATAAAGAGCGCGCTGCGGCGCTGGCGCGCGCCAAGAAGCGTCTGGGGAATGCGCGGCTCGAGGGGATCGAATGGTACTGGCCTGCCGAAGAGAGGCCGCAGTCGCCGCGGTGGCGGCCGGATGATGGCGTACGGCTGCTCACGCCTTTCGATCCGGTGGTTTGGGACCGGCGCCGCTTCGAGATGTTCTGGAATTGGGCCTATCGGTTCGAGGCCTACACGCCGGCGCACAAACGAAAACTGGGCTATTACGCCCTGCCGCTGCTGTGGCATGAACGGGTCATCGGCTGGGGAAATTTAACGGTCGCCGATGGGAAGCTCCACGCCGACTTCGGCTTCACCGACGGCCATGCTCCTCGCAATCCGGCTTTTCGCAATGGACTTGAATTGGAGCTGAGCCGGATTCGAACATTTTTAAATGTCCACTGATTGCTTGGGACTTGCAAACGCAAACGCCCTCGCGAATGCGAGGGCGTCGCGTACGAGGCCCGCTTATTGCTGATTGCGCGAAGCGCTCGCGGACGCAGTTCCGGCCGCATTGAGCGATGTCGAACCACCGTGCGTGTCGGCACCGGCGGCGCCTGCATCCGTGAGGCTGGCCGAGGGTGACTTCTGCACCGTGGCCGACGCCGCCGGCGACGCCGCGGCATCCACGCTGGGCTTAGGCTGTGGAGCTTGAGGCATGTTCTTCGCCGCATTGGCAGCCGGCGCAGCCGCCGCATTCACGTTGGGTTTAGGCTGCTCTGCCTTAGGTGCGCTCTTCGGCGCAGCGGCCGCCGGTGACTTCGGCTTGTTGAGCGATCCGCCAGTGGCACCCTGACCTTGGAATGCCCCTTGGCCGGCGAGGCTGCCGCTGCCGAGCCGATTCATGCCGCCGGCTCCGCCGGCAAGCCCGCCGCCGAAACCCCCAGCCAATCCGCCGCCCAAGGCACCGGCGTGCGCGGGCAGGATGACGGCCAGCGCGGTGGCCAAGCTGACTGCAACAAACATCTGTTTAGTGTTCATCGTTGATCTCCTGGTTGACCGAGCAAATCGCGCGGCCTTCACCGATTGATACGACCCACCGTCGGCATTTCTTCCATCAGCCATCATTCTTTTACGGCTTCGCCTACCAAACCGTAGCCATATGTTAAATCACGGCCCGGGGGGCCCAGATCGATGGCTCGCCGCGCCAACTCCTGAACCGCGGCCTCGCTACCTTCAATATCGGGCGCAGCCAAACCTCGCGCCAGCAGCACTGCCACGATGGGCGCCGCGAAGGACGTGCCCCGCACGGGCGAATATTTGCCGCCGTTGTCCGCGGCCACCATATCGGCGCCCATCGCCGCAAACATGACTTGGTTACCCCGAGCAGCCTCGATGAGCACGCGGCGATGCGCATCCACCGCGGTAACGCCGACAACCCGCGGATAAGACGCCGGATAGAGCGGCGGCGCGGCGGGCCCGTCATTCCCCACCGCCGCAACCAGCAAAAACCCGCGTGAGGTCAAGGCTCGAACGACCTGCGCCAGGGTGGCGTTGTCGGGCCCCACCAGGCTCACATTGATGACCGCCACCTGCTGCTGCGCCAGCCAAGCGAAGGCGGCTGCCAGCGCGTCGACCGCGCCGCCCGTCGGCCGGCCGCAGTAGACGTCCGCCGCATACAACTCGCCGGCACCGCGGCCCGTGAGCAAGGACGCAACCGCGGTCCCGTGCGTGCTCGCCACCGGACGGTCGGCACAGCCCCAAGTATGGATCTGCGAGCCTCGAAATACCGGATGCGAAAGATCGATGCCGGAATCGACGAGGCCGATTCGAGCAACGGCGCGGGCGCCGGCAACGCCGGCATTGGCTGGGCTGGGCGTCGCGGGCGACACGGGCGATATGGGCGACACGCCGCTGCCTAGGTAGATGTGATTGTAATCGTAGCTGCCGCCGGTATCCGACTCGCGCAGCCGGTGCAACGCCTTGCCAAGCTCCCACCCTGGGGGCGGCTGCAATACGACCAAGTGCACATCGAGCTCTGGGTTGTTTTGTTCCCTTAAGTTACGAAACCCCAGGCCGAGCGCTGCCTTCATTGCCGTTTCGGTCGGAGAAAAAGCGAGCAGTTCGTCTCGAACGATGGGGTTGCCGTGAGGATCGGCGGCGAGTGCGTGCGGATTGGCACGAAGCAAGCGCGAGATTTGCAGATGGCGAAGGTCGCTAAGTTGTGCCAGCGTGTTGTCCGCAGTTTGCCCGACGGCCTGTAACGGTCGAGGCAACGCCGGCAACGGAACACCCGGCAAACGCACTTGCCCCCGTGCCACATTCAGCGCCGCCATCGCGATCATGGTCCACAAAAGCCAACGCATGCACTTTATCCTCTTGGCTTACGCACGCCGCTAACGTCCATTGCCGCCATGCCGGACTGCTAGCATGCGTGGATTAAACAGCAACACTCGAACGTCTACCTTGTGAGTACGAACGAAAGCATCGGAAACATCCAGGAACAGATCGTCGCTTTGCTACCTCGCTTAAGGCGCTTCGCGCGGGGCCTGGTGCGCAATCCGCACGATGCCGACGATGTGGTGCAAATCGCCGTCGAGAGAGCTCTGCTGCACCTGGATCAGTGGCACCGGGACGCACGCTTGGACAGCTGGCTGTTCAAGATAGTCCGCAACGCCTGGATCGATGAGGTGAGATCGCGTGGCCGCAAGCTTAAGATTTTCATGCCGGAAGAGGCGGGTGAGAACGTCGGCGAAGCCTCGATGGACAGGGTGATAGACCGCCTGTCCGTGGAAGCGGCCTTGAGCCGGCTGCCGGAGGATCAGCGTCTGGCGGTCAGCTTGGTGTTAATCGAGGGCCTGTCCTACAGGGATGCCGCGGACGTGCTGGAGGTGCCGATCGGCACCCTGACCAGCCGACTGTCGCGGGGGCGCGAGGCGCTGCAAGCGATGCTGCAATTGCCCGGAGGAGAGATTTCATGACCTTGACGGACGAAACACTCATGGCTTATGCGGACGGTGAAGCCGATGCGGAAACGCGGGCCCTCGTTGAATCCGCCATGCGCGATGACCCGGAGGTACGCAGGCAGGTCGAGCGCCATCGCGCGCTGCGCGAAGCCATGCAAGGAGCATACAGCTCGGTGCTTCACGAGCCCGTACCGGATCGGCTCATCGCCGTTGCGCGCGGGCAACGTGCCGGTGAGCGTGGCCCCGAGCGCGCCGCCGCGGGGGTGCTGCGCGCGCCTTTGAGATCGGCATCGGCGTCACGGCGCTGGCAACCATTCGCCATGGCCGCGAGCCTGCTGATGGGCATAGGGCTGGGCTACCTTGGCTGGCACACTTCGAACGGCTTGGTGAAATCCGACGCGAGCGGCGGACTCATCGCCGGTGCGGGGCTGGCCGAGGCGCTATCGAATCAATTCGCGGCCGATCGCCCGGCGGCATCGGTTGCGGTGACGGGGATTAGCTTTCGCAACAAAAGCGGCGATTACTGCCGCACCTTTTCGCTGAGCGGCAGTTCCGGATTGGCCTGCCGCGAGGGCAGCAGCTGGAAAATAAAAGTGCTCGCGGAGTCGGCGCAACCGACGCAACCCGCAGGCGCTCCCGATAATTTCCGGCAGGCGGGATCCGCCGACTCCACCGCCGTGCGCGTGGCCGTAGAGGAATCGATGGCCGGTGAGCCGCTGGATCAAGCCGGCGAGATCGCCGCGCGCCGCAGCGGCTGGGCCGCAGCGTCGGCACGGTGAGCCGGCGCGCGACTTGGCGCAGCCTTTCTTAAGAATCTTTTCTTAAGCTTTTTTTAACGAGGCCGGTATTGACAGGGCTTGCATTTTTATGCAACATGCCTGCGATTTTATGCAAGAGACTGAAATGCTTCGATCCGAGCCTGACCAACCTAGCGCCCCCGCCCGCCGCACCCTGCTCGCGAAAATCATTCGCGAGCAAAGCGTCGGCCGCCAGACCGAGTTGGTCGAACTGCTGCGCAAGTCGGGACACATCGCGACCCAGTCGAGCGTCAGCCGGGATCTGCGCGAGCTCGGCGTGGCCAAGATGGGCGATCGGTACGTGCTGCCCGAGACCGCCAGGGCTCCCAAAAATGATTTCGCCTCGCTCAAGCAATTCGTCAGCGCGCGTTTCACCGCGGGCAGCAACCTGACCGTGCTGAAAACGACTATTGGCTCGGCGCAAAGCGTGGCGGTCGCCATCGACATCGCTCAGTGGCCCGAGGTGGTGGGCACGATCTCGGGCGATGACACCATATTCATCGCGACGACGGGCGCTACTGCACAGCGGCGCCTGAGCGAGCGCCTACTCTCCCTTTTCGGACGATAAATTCCCATGACATCCACGTATCCCCGGGGCGCCGAGCCCATTTTATTGGCTTTTTCCGGCGGTCTCGACACCTCGTTCTGCGTCCCCTGGCTCAAAGATACCTATCAACGGCCCGTGATTACCGTCACGGTAGATACCGGCGGCCTCGATGCGGCGGCGGCAAAATCGCTGGCAGAGCGGTCGGCGGCATTGGGCGCCATCGAGCATCATTTAATTGACGCACGCGGCGCGTATTTTGATCAGGTGCTCAAATATTTGATCATGGGCAATGTACGGCGCGGAAACCTCTATCCGCTTTCCGTCGGGGCGGAGCGCGTGCTGCAGGCGCAGACCATTGCGCAAATGGCGCTTTCCCTCGGTACCAAAATGGTGGCTCACGGATGCACCGCGGCGGGCAATGATCAAGTGCGCTTCGAAGTGGCATTGCGCACCCTGGCGCCGGAACTGGAAATCATCGCGCCCATTCGCGACCGGGCTTTCAAGCGCCCCGAGCAGCTTAAGTATCTCGAGGACCATAAGCTTCCCGTACCTCCGTTCGGCGCCGCCTATTCGGTGAACCGCGGCTTGTGGGGCGTGACCATCGGCGGCAAGGAAACGCTCACCTCCCAGGGCAGCATCCCGGATGATGCCTGGGTGCTGTCCAAGGATGCCTTTGCGCATCCTCGAGCGCCGCAGCGGCACACGCTGGGGTTCACCCAAGGGGTGCCGAGCAGTTTGGATGGCAAGCCTCTCACGGCCGTGGCCATCATCGAGGAGCTCGAGAGATTGGCCGGGCCTTTTGGCATCGGCCGCGGTATTCATTTGGGCGACACGGTGATCGGCACCAAGGGCCGTGTCGCGTTCGAGGCTCCCGCTGCCGAGGTGCTGCTCACAGCGCATCGGGAACTGGAGAAATTGGTTTTGACGGGCAAGCAGGCGCGCATAAAGGAAAGCGTGGCGCAGCCTTACGGGGATCTCGTGCATGAGGGCCAGCATCTGGATCCCGTGTGCCGCGACATCGAGGCGCTGCTGCAATCCTCCCAGGCGCGCGTCAGCGGCGAGGTCGCCGTCCTCTTCCGGCCCGGCTCGGTTTTTATCGAAGGCGTGACCTCACCATACTCGTTGATGGCCGCTTCCAAGGGGGTGTATGGCGAATCCGCCGGGGAGTGGACGCCCACCGATGCCTTGGGTTTCTCCAAGATGTTGGCGCTGACCGGAGTTTTCTACAAGCGCGCGGGCGCGGAGCTACACCAAGCGGAGCTGCAACAATGATGGGCATGCGAACCATGGTTGTCGACAAGATCGCCTCGGTGACCCAGGCCTGCGGACTCTCTCACGAGCTGCGCATTTCCGCGGAAATTCCCTGCGCGGAGGGGCTGGTGCTGGTGGTTGAAATCCTCAACAACAAGGCAAATTACAACACGCTCGAGCTCATCAGCGGACGCATGGCGAAAGTCGTGCGCGGCGACATCGTGGTTGGGGCCTTAGGCCACCGCAAGGCGTTGTTCGGCTACTCGGGCCATATACCCCCGACGCTCAAGCCGGGCGACATCATCCAAATGCTCAATATCGGCGGCGTGCTCGGCATCTGCGATTCGGCTACGCAAGACAAGGGCAAGCCTTTCGACTGCAAGGTATTGGGCGCGGTGCTGACGTTTCCTTATCTCGGCGAACGCATCGGTGTGCCGGCCAAGGTGGGCTACAAGCCCCTGGATTACGGGGCCGCGCTCGATGCGCGCGCAGTGCCGGTGGTGGCACTGGCAGGCACCTGCATGGAGGCGGGGAAAACCGCGGCCGCGGCGGCCATCATTGCGCGCATGCGCCATCGCGGATTGGTGGTGGACGCATTCAAGGCTACCGGCGTCTCGCTGCGCCGGGACATCATGGCGTTCGAGGACTCCGGCGCCCGCCGCACGATGTTGTTCACCGACTTAGGAATAGTGACCACCACCGAGCAATGCGGTCCCGCGCTGACGCGAACCATGCTGACTGAAATGGCCGCCGGCCAGCCCGACGCCATTGTGTTCGAGCTGGGCGATGGACTCCTGGGCACGTACGGCGTGGAATCCATTCTGAAGCAGCCCGACATCAAGGCGGCACTGACTTGCGTGGTGTTGTCGGCGAACGATCCGGTCGCGGCGTGGGGCGGCGTCAAGCTGTTGCGCGAGCGCTTCGGCATCGAGCCCTGCGTGGTGACCGGCCCCGCCACCGACAACCAAGTCGGCATCGAGATCATCCGCGAGCAGATGAACGTCGAGGCGTTCAATGCCCTCAGCCAGCCTGCGGATCTGGGCGATCACATCATCGGCGCGCTGGGCTTGCGCAATGTGCGCCAATCGAAGGTCGTAGGCGAATGAACTCCCGCACGCCGGCCATTGTGCTCGGCGGCACCGGCTATGTGGCCGGCGAACTGTTGCGCCTGATCGCCGGCCATCCCGACCTTCAAGTCGCGGCCGTACTGTCGGACAGCCAGCCGGGCGCGAGAGTTGCTGACGCCTTTCCACACCTGCGCAGCGCGTATCCCGATCTGACATTCTCGTCCGCCGATGAGTTGCAGGGCATGGTCGGTCGCTCACCGGTGTGCGCCTTGTTCTCCGCTGCGCCGCATGGCGTGTCCGCCGCCATCGTCGATCGGCTGTTGGCGGCGGCCTTACGCGCGGGCACGCGCATGCATTGCGTGGACATCTCCGCGGACTTCCGTTACGCCAGCCAGGAAGCGTACGAGGCGGTGTATAAACATGCGCATGGCGCGCCGGCGAGGATTGCGGAGTTCACCTGCGCGGTGCCGGAGCATCTGCGCGCATCGCCAACGCCGCATGTGTCGCATCCCGGGTGTTTCGCCACGGCGACATTGCTCGCCAGCGTGCCGCTGCTGGCGCTGGGATTGACCGACACGCGCCTGTTCGTCACCGGCATCACGGGCAGCACGGGCTCAGGACGCAAGCCGGTGGAGGGCACGCATCACCCGCTTCGCCACAGCGATCTTTACACCTACGGGGCCTTGAGCCACCGTCACGTCCCGGAGATCGCCGCCTGCGCCAAACGGGCGACGGGCGTCGAGGCTGAATTTAATTTCGTGCCGCACTCAGGACCCTTCGCGCGCGGCATCCACGTCACCGTGCAAGCTAGCTTGAAGGGCTCGATGTCCACGGCTCAGGCGCTGGATGCGCTGAAAACCTTCTATCGGGACTGCCCTTTCGTGCGCGTCGGAGAGACCGCGCCGCGCGTCAAGGATGTGGTCGCAAGCAATTATTCGCACCTGGGCGCCGCCACCAACGGGCACTCCATTGCCGTGATGTCGGTGCTGGATAATCTCAATAAAGGCGCCGCCGGCGGCGCCATTCAATGGATGAACCGGCTGTTGGGCTTTGCCGAGACTGCCGGCCTGACCACTCCCGCACCCGGTTGGACGTAAACCTATGGCAGCGACAAATGCCACGGCGGCGCTTTCCTCACACCTTGCGCAGGTGTTCGCGCAATACCCCATCGAAGTCGCGCATGGCGAGGGGGTGTGGCTGCATGCACGCGACGGGCGCAAGGTGCTGGATTTTTACGGCGGCCATGCAGTCGCGGGCTTGGGCTATGGACATCCGCGGTGGCTTGCGGCGCTCGAACGCCAAGCGCGGCAGATGGCTTTTCAAACCAATGCGCTGCCCATGGTGATTCGCGAACGGGCCGCGGCGCGCCTCACGAAGTTCGTCGGGCTGGGGCTCGAGACGGTGTTCTGGATCAACAGCGGCGCCGAAGCCAACGAGAACGCGCTGAAGCTCGCCTTCAAGATCACCGGGCGCACCAAGGTGGTGGCGCTTGAACACAGTTTTCATGGCAGGACGGCTGCCGCGGGCGCGGTGACCTGGGGAGCGCTGGAAAAATGGTACGGCTTCCCGCGCACGCCCTTCGATGTGAGCTTTACCCCGCGCGACAATCCGCTTGCGGCGGAACGGATCATCGACCGCGACACGGCAGCCGTGATCGTCGAGCCCATCCAAGGTGTCGGCGGCGCTTACGATGTCGGCAAGGCCATGCTGGAAGGCTTGCGCCGACGTTGCGATGAAGTGGGCGCGATTTTGATATTCGACGAAGTCCAGTGCGGGGTGGGCCGCACCGGCGCACCCTTCGCCGCGAACTATCACGGCGTCGCGCCGGACATCATCACCGCGGCAAAGGCCCTGGGTAATGGTTTCCCGGTGTCCGCGCTGCTGCTGTCGCGCCGGGTTTCGAACCGGCTGAAAGTGGACGACTTGGGCACCACGTTCGGCGGCGGCCCGATGGCGTGTGCGGTTGCCGAGGCGGTGATCGACACTATCGAGAGCGAATCATTGCTCGCCAACGTGCGCCAGGTTTCAGCCTATATCCGCTCGAGCTGCATCATCGGCCCCGTCACCGGCGTCCAGGGCGCAGGATTCTTATTGGGCCTGAAGACGTCTCGCCCTGCCAAAGAGGTGCAAGCGGCGCTCATCGCCAAGAAAATTCTCACCGGGACCAGCGCCGATCCGCATATTTTGCGACTCTTGCCGGCGTACATATTGAATGAAGGCCATGTCGATATCTTGAGCGATGCACTCGCCAAGATCTCGGCGTGAAGAAGTTGAACGGATGAAGCGGTTCATCGATCTGGCCGATTTCAGCCGCGACGAGGTGCTGGAGCTGCTGAAGTTGGCCCAGGCATTGCAGGATAGCCCGCAGCCGCGGGCGCTCGCCAACAAAGTCTTGGGATTGCTGTTCTTCAACCCTTCGTTGCGCACGTTGGCATCGTTTCAGGCCGGCATGGCGCGCCTAGGGGGCAGCTCGTTCGTCATCACGCCGGGCCAGGGAACATGGCTGCTCGAGACGCAGCCGCACGCCATCATGAAAGGCGCGGCTGCCGAACACATTCGCGAAGGCATTCCGGCATTGGCATCGTACTGCGATGTGCTAGCCGTACGGGCGTTCGCCGATGGCAAGAGCCTGGAGGCCGATCTGAATGAAACGCTGTTTCGGATGATCGAGGCGCTGTGCGGGAAGCCGCTGATCAATATGGAATCGGCCATGAATCATCCCTGCCAGTCCCTGGCGGACTGGCGAACCTTAGATGAACTGGAAGTTCCGAGGCGCGCGAAATTCGTATTGAGCTGGGCCTATCACCCCAAAGCCTTGCCCCTCGCGGTGCCAGCCGCGACGGTGCACATGGCTGCCATGCGCGGCATGGAGGTCGTGGTTCTGCGCCCCGAGGGCTATGCACTGCCGGGCCCCGTAATGGAAAAAGCCCGCTTGGCGGCGCGCGATTCCGGCGGCTCGGTCTCCGAAACCGCTGATCGCGCCACGGCATTGGCCGGCGCGAGCGTGCTGTACGCGAAGGAATGGGGCACGACCACGTATTACGGGGACACCGAGGCCGATTCGAGGTTGCGCGCCGACTTGTCGGATTGGTGCGTGCGTGAGCCCTGGTTCGATCGCGCATTGCCCGATGCGAAGCTGATGCATTGCCTGCCCGTGCGCCGCAACGTCGCCGTTGCCGACGAGATACTGGATGGGCCGCGGGCCGTGGTGAAGCGCCAAGCCTTCAATCGCATGCCCGCACAAATGGCGGTACTGCACCGCATGCTGGCTTAACTTGGCGCGCCCGCTTTATTGACCGTTTGTTGATCCGGAGTATTCCTATGATCATGAGCCGACCCGATCCCACAGTCGCCGTGCGCGCGCTCAAGAGCGCGGCTCCGTACATACGCATGTACAAGAACAAAATTTTCGTCATCAAGGCGAGCGGCGCGGTTTTCAGCGATGAGGCATCGACGCGCGGCTTGATCGAGCAGGTCGCCATTCTGCACCAGGTAGGCATCAAGACCGTGCTGGTTCACGGCGGCGGCCCGCAGCTGGATTCGTTGCAAAAGACGCTTGGAATCCAAACTCTGATGGTCAATGGCCGCCGGGTAACCGATCAGAAATCGATCGAGGTGACCGCGATGGCGCTTAACGGTTTGATCAATACGCGCATCCTGGCGATTTGCCGGGCGCTTGATATCGAAGCGGTCGGGTTGAGCGGCGTTGACGCGGGCCTCATCCGCGCGCACAGGCGCGCGCCGGTGCTCATTGAAAGCTCAGGCGAGACGGTGGACTATGGATTCGTCGGCGACATCGATTCGGTCAATTCCGCGGTGCTGGTGAAGCTATTGGAGAACGGACTGATGCCGGTGGTCAGCCCCTTGTCAGCCGACTCGCACGGCACGCTGCTCAACATCAACGCCGATACCGTGGCCGCGGCCATCGGCGGCGCACTGTCGGCGGAGAAACTCGTATTGTGCACCGGAGCCCACGGAATTCTAGAGGACGTGGACGATCCCAGCTCGGTGGTGTCCTATACGGACTTTGAGGGACTTAAGCGGTTGCGCAATCAAGGCAGCCTTAAGGACGGCATGCTGCCCAAAGCCGCGGCCATCGAGAATGCCATTCGCGGCGGCGTGCGGCGCGTGCATGTCATCAGCTACAAGGCCGCCGACAGTTTGCTCGCAGAAGTTTTTACCAACGAGGGCACGGGTACGCTGGTGGTGGCGGACTTGAAAGCCTTGACCCCGGCCGAACAATTGCCTGAGCCGTCATGACTCGGCTGTGGGATAAGGGAACCTCGCTCGACGCGCAGGTGCTGAAGTACACCGCCGGCGATGATCACGCTCTGGACAATCGCCTGGTGCGCTACGACATCCTCGCCTCCATTGCACACGCTGAAATGCTCAGCGAGCAAAATCTACTGTCGGCCGAGGATCTCGCCGCGATTCGCCGTGCGCTGACGGCCATTGGCGAGGAGCACGTGCTCGGTAAGTGGCTGGTGTCGCTGGAAGATGAGGATTGTCAGACTGCCATCGAGAATCTGCTGACCGCGCGCATCGGCTCGGCCGGCGGCCGCTTGCACGCGGGCCGCTCGCGCAATGATCAGGTGCTCGCGGCATTGCGTCTTTACATGCGGGACGCCGCGGAGTCCTTGAGCCAGAGCGCCGTCGTGGTCGCCGAAGCGCTCGAGCGCTTGAGTCAGCGTCATCGCGAACAGCCGCTGCCCGGGTACACGCATATGCAGCAGGCAATGCCTAGCAGCGTCGCGCTGTGGGCAGGCGGTTTCGCGGCCGAGATACGCGACGATGCAGAGGGTCTGCAACTCACCCAGCGGCGCATCGGCAAGAACCCCTTGGGATCGGCGGCGGGCTTCGGCACGCCGAATCTCGACATCAGCCGCGAATCCACGCGGCGGCGCTTAGGGTTCGCAGTCACCCACGAGCCGGTGACGGCGGTGCAGCTCTCGCGCGGTAAGGCCGAGGCGCAGCTGCTGTTCGAAATCACGCTGCTGACGCAGGACATCGGCAGGCTCGCAGCGGACCTGATGATTTTTTATTCGCAAGAATTCAGCTACGTGAGCTTGCCGCCCGCCTTCACCACCGGCTCCTCAATCATGCCGCAAAAGCGCAACCCCGATGTATTCGAACTGATGCGCGGCCGCAGCGCCGTGGCGCAGGCGGCCCTCAACGAAGTGCTCGGCATTACGCAGAAGCTGACCTCCGGTTATCACCGGGATTTGCAGCTCATCAAGCCGCCGCTGTTTCGCGGCATCGATTCCTGTCTGCAGACTTTAAAGATCCTGCCGAGCGCACTGGATGGCGTGCGCTTCCGGGCGGAAAATATTCAGCTCGATCCTTCGATCCACGCTGCCGCCGCGGCGAATGCGCTGGTGGCAAAGGAAGGGATTCCATTTCGCGAGGCCTACCGACAGGTGGCTGCAAAACTCAAGGACAACGAATGAGCATTTGGCGCAGCTTGCGAAGTATCGAAGAATTGAACGCCAATTCGCACGGGACCTTGATCGAGAATTTGGGGATTTTATTCACCGAGATCGGCGATGATTTCGTGCGCGGCACGATGCTCGTGGATACGCGAACCGTTCAACCTTACGGGCTTCTGCATGGCGGCGCATCGGTGGCACTGGCTGAAACCTTGGGCAGCATGGGCGCCGCGATGTGCGTGGATGCCTCGGAATACCAAGTGGTGGGACAAGAGATCAACGCCAACCACGTGCGCGCGGCACGTAGCGGGTTGGTGACGGGAACGGCGCGGCCCGTGCATGTGGGCGGAAGAACGCAGGTCTGGTCCATCGACATCGTCAACGAGGCGCAAAAACTCGTCTGCATCTCGCGCATCACCATGGCCGTGATCAAGCGCGGCGCGCTCGGTGCCCCATGAACTTTGCGCTGGCGTTTGTAACCCGAAGAGGCGTATCTTTTGCGCCATGAAAAAAACCACCGTCCTTATGTTAAGTCAGGCGTGCAGCCTGTGGGTACTTGTTGGCTTGTCGGCGAGTGCGGTAGCCCAAACTCCTCCGCCGGCATCGAGGCCGCCTCCGGCCACCGCGCCCGGCGCCGATCCGGGACCTCCCGCCACCCCTGAACAGATCAGCCATGCGTTCGGCTTGATATTCGGCGCGCAAATGCACAATGCGGGGATCACCAACGAAGTGGTGCCCGAGGCCATCATGCGCGGCATCAAGGAAGGTTTGCAGGGCCAGCAGCCGTCCCAGTCGGATCAAATGCAAGTCCAGTCGTTCGTGCGCCAAGTCAGCGACGCCGCGGCGGCGCGCAATCAGGCGGCGGCGAAGGAATTTCTGGCGAAAAACGGGCGCGAAAAAGGCGTGGTCACGACCGCTTCGGGATTGCAGTACAAGATCGTCGCCTCCGGCGATAAGAAGGCACCTGCGGTTCAAGCCAGCGACACGGTGACCGTGGAATATCGCGGCAAGCTGATCGATGGCTCGGAATTCGACAGCTCTTTTTCGCGCGGCGTGCCGGCGACCTTTCCGGTCACGGGCGTGATCAAAGGCTGGCAGGAGGCGTTGGTCATGATGAAACCGGGCGCCAAATGGGTGCTGTTCATACCCCCTGAGCTCGCCTACGGTGCTTCCCCCAAGCCGAAGATTCCTGGAAACTCGGTGCTCGTCTTCGATGTGAATTTGCTGAGCGTCGAGGCGGCCAACGCGCCGCCGAAAGCGCCTCCCGGCACGCCGCCCTCGACACTGCCGCACACCAATAAGTAGACGTCCTCAGCGCGACAGGAAAGCGTTGCCCGGCAGCAGCCGCCGTCGCCGCAGCCGCCGTGGCGACGGGCGGTCTAGCGGACTAACTCGAGCGCATTGGTGAGATCGCCCATGGGCGGCTCCCCGTGCGCGGCGAGTCCGGTGTCGCGCTGCGCGATGCCGGGCAGCAGTTCAAGATCGAAGCGGTGTGTGATGAGGCGCAGAATGGATGCCGTGTCGTACTGCGTGTGATCCACGGTGCCGCGCTTCGCGAAGGGCGAGACAATCAGGGCGGGAATTCGCGCGCCAGGTCCTAAGAGATCGCCCTGCGGCGGCGCTACGTGGTCCCAGGCACCGCCGAATTCGTCATACGTGATGATGATCACCATGTGATTCCACTGCGGACTGGCGCGCAGCCTCGCGACCAAATCGGCGATGTGCGCATCGCCCTCCGCGACCGAAGCGTAGCCCGGATGTTGGTTCACATTACCTTGCGGCTTGTAGAAGGACACTGCCGGCAGTCGCCCGGCGGCAATGTCGGCCAGCAAGTCTTGGTAGTCCTTCAAATGCGCGGCCCGATAATCCGCATGGCGCTTGGGATCGAAGCGTTCGTAGTAGTTAAAGGGCTGGTGGTGCGCCTGGAAATCGGGGTTGCCTCCGGCGGTGGGCGGCTCATAGATGACGTTGCGCGCTCTCGAGCGAGGGCGCGTCCCATCCTCGACGGCGGCTTTCCACGAACCGGCATACCAGGACCAGTCGATGCCCTTCGCCTCCAGCAAATCCCCGATGGTCGTACGGCTTTGCGGCGGCAACGTGGTGGGACTATTGGGGTCGGCATAGGCGAAGCTTAAATCGCCGGCCGCTGGCTTGTTGCGGCTCGGCTGGTACGGCGGCTGCATGGTGTTCACTGCGTAGAACTTGCCGTCAGCAAAATAATTGAGCGGTGAAATGTTGCCGCTGAGGGCGAAGGTGGGCGGCTCATCGAGCGCGGAGGGTGCCTGTTTTCCCGCTGCTTTCAGCCGCGGCAACCAGCGGCCGCTCGAATCCTGGTCGAGCACAGCGATTTCCGGCTTTGCTGCCGCGGTGTCCGCGTTCGGATACTCGGGGGCGCACGCACAGATCAAATACTGATGATTGAGGAACGAGCCGCCGAACGCGCCTTGGAAAAAATTATCCGCGAGCACGAATTCCCGGGCCAAGGCATACAGCGATGAATGACTGTAGTCGTAGTACCCCATGGCCAAGCCGCCGGCGTCCGACCACGCCGCGTAGCCGTCGTTCTTGCCGCCATCGATCTGCATTTGGTGTTCGTAGAAGCGATGCCATAAGTCACGCGTGACGGTGTCGACCGACAGCGTCACCTGCGATTGCGAGGTGAAACCGTGCTCTACCGAAAACGGCGCATTCGGCAAACCGACAGTTTGCTGTTGGGTGATCACCGGTGTGACGCCGGCGGCCGTCACACCTCCCCACACCGGCGGCAGTTGAGACAGCACGGATCCATTGCGATCCACCTGCGGCTTGTAAGCCGGCAGCGGCTTGCCGTTTGCATCGATAACTTCGCGCAGCCCCCGCGCGCCCGGGAAATCACCGTACAAATTATCGAAAGCGCGATTCTCGGCATAAATGACGACAATGGTGCTGACTCGTGTCTGCAAAGCGCGCGTGGCGGCGGCAACGGCCTCCGTGTGGTTTTGGGGCCTGCTCAGAGTCTGACAGCCACACAGCGCCGCGATGAAGCTTGTCGCCATAAAGCTTATGCGCAACGGCGATGAATGCGCGCGTAATGCCAAGGAGTGTTTCATGCGCGCAAGTATAAAGCGCACTTGCGCAATTGGTAGCGCCGGAAATTTCGCGCGCCTGGGCTAGAACTGCCACAGCGCGCTGACCATAAACGCGCTGGGATCTCCGTAGGGCGAGCTGATGCGTTCGTATTCCCCGCGGAATATGAGGCCGAAGGGCAATTTCGACTGCACGCCTGCGCCGTACGCCACGCGGGTGTCGTTCACACGGTCACGGGAAGTGGCAACTAAATTCTGGCAGGGCAAGCCGTCGTTCGCACAAGTAACCGCTGCGAACTGAGTAACGGTGGTCGACAGCCGCGCAGCGCCAACTTTGCCGAAGATGTCGAGGTACGGTATGGGGATAGGCAGGTACCCCACGGCAAATACTGCCGGGGCGGTGGGATGCGAATCGTTGCCGTAAACGTTGTAATCGTAATTGTGATGCCGCGACGGTTGGCCGAAGTCGATGTATTCGGCTTCGACGCCGATGATCTTTAGGGGCCTGATACCGACGATCGCTTGCCACGCGGTTTGGTAATCATTGAAGTACCCGGGAAGGCCGTACCGAGAGTCGTCGCTTCGGATTTGGGATTCGCCGGCGCCGGCGCCGACATAAAATCCAACAGGATTATCGGCAAACGCCGCTCCTGAGGCACTGCAAGCCACCACCGTGAGCGCAATCAAACCTTTGGTCTTTGAAATCCGCATGCGAGCCTCCAAATTGGACAACGTATTCGACTGACATGCGTTGACAGAAGTTCCGGGCGAAAGGATCGGCGCGGCGGGTA
>DASWUU010000080.1:0-2157 GCA_036401515.1 Steroidobacteraceae bacterium | reverse complement strand
CGCCAACCCCAGCCGCTCCGCCAGCGCGCTGATCCCCAGCTCGCTCTGCTCGTCAGAAAAGGTCTTCATCAGCAATATCGCATTCGCCACCGACGAAAGCCTCGTTCCTCCCTCCTCCCCTTGTCTCCCTCGCCCCGCCATGTCGGTGTATCTCTCCCATCTGTCGAAATTGTTCTTCCATCGGGCGGACCTACGTTGCAACGGGTCCGCCGGGACAATGGTAACAAGTTCTCCGCTTGAATCCGTCCCGCCCGAGAATTTGGCGCTCAGGCTGGCGAAAATCATCGGCCGAGCGAGGCGGAGCCCCGTGGCGGCAAAGCATCGACCTACATAATTGTGGGACTTGGCGTAGTAAGCTGTCGCCACACCTTCGAGACCAAAAAGAATGAACCTTCATCTGCTTGCGCGTCTTAAAAACTGCCTTACGACCGCAGGTATTGCCGGCAGAGAGATTGGGTGAGCGCAACTGACGAGCCCATTGGGATCGTAGCCATTGGCGCCTCGGCGGGGGGGCTGCAAGCCTATAGCGAGTTACTGGAAGCGCTGCCTGCCACGACCGGCATGACCTTTGTGATCGTGCAGCACTTGGCGGCTAACCATGAAAGCTTCCTCGCCGCGTTGCTGGGTCGAGTGACCTCGATGCCAGTCATCGAAGTACAAGATGGACCTCGCGTCGAGCCCAACACCATTTATGTCATTCCGCCGAATCGAAGCATGCTCATGACCGATGGGCATTTAAAACTGAGCGAGCGCGGACCGGGCCTGCACCTGTCGATTGATATTTTCTTCAAAGCATTAGCCGCCAGTCATGGACCCCGGGCGATCGGCGTAATTCTCTCTGGCACGGGCAGCGATGGCATGAAGGGGATTGAAGCCATCAAGGCCGCCGGCGGAACCACCTTTGCGCAGGACACCTCAGCACAGCAATCAGGGATGCCGCACAGCGCGATCACGACCGGCTGTGTCGATTTCGTGATGCCGCCGCGGGACATCGCGCTCAAAATCGCGCAGCTCGCGAGCGTGCCGGATTTTGCCTTTAGCAGCGATCCGGTGGAACCGGCGGAAAGCGTCGATGCCATTTTGGGTATCTTACGCAAAGGCGCCCAAATCGATTTTTCTGAGTACAAGCAAAACACCCTGCACCGCCGCATCCGGCGGCGCATGGCACTGCGGCAAGTGGAGCATCTAAACGACTATGCCACGGTGCTGCGCGAGACGCCCGAAGAGGTTGAGGCGCTGACCCAGGACATTTTAATCAATGTGACGAGCTTCTTTCGTGACCCGGAGAGTTTCGCGGCGTTGCAGTCGGTTGTTTTCTCGAGGCTCCTCGCGCGCGAAACGAGGGATGAGGCGATTCGGGTGTGGGTGGTAGGGTGCTCAACCGGGGAGGAAGCCTATTCGATGGCCATCGCGCTCCTCGAGACGATGGACCGGGCGCACCACAAGTGTCCGATATCGGTGTTTGGTACGGATGTGAACCACCAGGCCATCGAGCGTGCGCGCCGCGGCTGGTTTCCCCAAAGTATTGCGGAGGATCTGTCGCCGGAGCGCCTGAGGCGATTTTTCACGCAAACCGAGGGCGGCTACAGCGTCAATAAATTAGTGCGCGAACTGTGCGTGTTCGCACCCCACAACGCGCTCACCGATCCGCCCTTCTCGCGCATGGACTTGGTGAGCTGCCGCAACTTGCTGATCTACTTTCAGGGTGCCCCGCAGCGCAAACTCCTACCGCTGCTGCATTACGCCTTGAAGCCCGGCGGTGCGCTCTTTTTAGGTACGTCCGAATCGATCAGCCATTACCGCGATTTATTCGATCAAGAAGATGCGCAGCACAAAATCTATGTCAAACGCGCAGGCACGGCACGCATTCCCGAAGCGCTCATTCGCAAGATCCCGGATCTGGTGACAATGTCGCCCGCCAAGCGCCGAGCGACCCGCACGACGCGGGATCGGCAGGTCGATCGACAACGGATTGCGGAGCGCGAAGTCCTCAAAATCTTCGCCCCTCCGGGGGTGCTGGTCGACGCAGAAGGCGAAATTCTGCAATTTCGCGGCGACTTATCGCCCTACCTCAGCCAGTTCGAGGGACGGGCGAGCTTGAACTTACTGAAAGTCGCGCGCGAAGGCTTGTTCTCCGCCATTCGTGAGGGGCTCAAA
>DASWUU010000079.1:0-5522 GCA_036401515.1 Steroidobacteraceae bacterium | reverse complement strand
GGCGTGCAGTTGTTTGAGTTCGTAGAGATCCTTGTAACTCGAGCCATCGTCGCCCGCAATGGCCGCGGCAGATACCGTGACTGCGGCCATGAAGGCCAGTGTGAGAGTAGCGATTATCTTCATTGACATTTCTCCCCGGTGTTATTGGATTCGCTTGAGTGAAGAACGACAGTCTTCGTTACAGCGAGGGGCTCAAAGAACGTCGTTCTTCGTATGATTGACTCTTCGGCTGCGAGACTATGCTAATTTGCTGAGCACCACCACCTCTGTTCCACTGCCTCGGACTTGTACGGATGTACAACACGGAAGCTGCGGCGGTGCATCAAGAAATTAGAAAATTTAGGCGCTGCCCCTTCGTTGCCGGACTATTTAATTGACGCTGAATACCACGCCGCCGCGGTAGGGTGGTTTGTGCCATTGCGGCGATCGCTGAAGTGCAGAACACTTGCCGGCAATTATGCGAAGCGGCAGCTAACGGCGGAGCGGGCGATGGCGGCCTTCGAGCGGCTGGGAGACTTCATTCAGGAACTGCCGCTGTCGTTTTATACGGATCAGGAAGCTCGGGCCCAAGCGCCTGGTCGGTAACGAGATATCGAGCGACTGGCCGGTGCTTGACACCTTCAGCCTGGACCGGAGGAGCGGACTTCACCTGGATGAGTGATTGGGTAGAGATTTTTTTGAGCGCTTGAGGGGCAGGCCTCGACATTCCCATTTTCGGCCTGGAATGGGAGTGTTCGCTGCAGTCGCGATCGGCCAAAGATAGGCGCTCGTGGCAGATTCCCAACTTTCGTGAAAGTGGCCACGGCCATCCCGGGTGTTGCCGCCAGATTGATGATGGCCTACAGTTGCCGAGCCTCTGATGATCGATGGAAGGAGGTTTTGTGCGGAGAATTGTCGCGGCTCGCTGATCGGCGTCTTGATCAGCAGAACGAATGATGAACCTAAGCAGCTTCTGCTTGGGCCGTCCTCAATTTACCTGTAAGGCCTCCAAGTGAACAAACACATTCTTGGTGCTCTCAACGAGCGCCTTTCCAATCCCCATTTCCCACGGTCCTCGAATTATGATCCGCAGTGGCTCATCGACAACGCAATGGGCCCGCACGTGCTGTGGCTTGCAGAATCGCTTTCGCAATCACTGCAGCTGAAAGCGGGAATGCGGATTCTAGATCTCGGCTGCGGTCGGGCTATCAGTTCGATATTTCTTGCTAAAGAGTTCGGCGTGACTGTTGTTGCCGCAGATCTCTGGATCAAGCCCCATGAAAACTTCGAGCGAATCGAGCAGGCGGGTCTCTCCGCATCCGTGTTTCCCATTTCAGTCGAAGCACATGCCCTGCCGTTTCCCGAAGGAAGTTTCGACGCGATTGTCAGCTTTGATGCCTATCACTATTTCGGTACCGACGATTTGTATTTGGGGTATATCTCGAGGTTCCTCAAGCCCGGTGGCCGCCTGGGTATTGTGGTTCCTGGCACTCTAGAGGAACTCTCCGAGGTACCGCCGCCGCAGTTGGCGCGATACTGGGTATGGGACTTCTGCAGCTTTCATTCTGCCGTCTGGTGGCGTCGTCATTGGGAAAAGACTGGACTGCTAGAAACAGAGACCGCCGACACTATGCTGAATGGCTGGAAGCTCTGGCTCGAGTGGACCGAAGTTTGTGAACAGTTCGGTCAGCAGAACCAAGCCCATCTTGCGCGTCGGGAGGCAGAGATGCTGCGTGTGGACGACGGACGCACATTTGGGTTCGTCCGATTGATCGCTAGGCGACGGGGGGAATAACCTCGCACAAAAACTGGCCGACGATCCTGGTACCGTCGGCCAGGTTCCACGTATGACACGCGAAAACACGTAACGGACACGTACAACTACGCCGACTAGCCTTTGCGCCGCTGCACATTTACTAGCAAAGGCGATCGATCGGCTGTTCGAGTGGAAAAAATGGTAAAAACGCCGCATGCGTTGGCCTTTAGTGCAACGGCGCGATCGCCGACAACATGAACTCGCTCCCTTCCCAGTACACGTCCACGAGATCATCGAAGGTGAGCGACAGGTCGTGCACTTCATCCGGCAATACCTTGATGGTCATTTTCACCGATTCGGGCTTCTCGCGCAGCGCCTTGACCAGGTCGATGGTTTGATTGAAGTCGACATTCCGGTCGTCATCGGCGGCGGCAAAGTAGACCGGTGAGCGCCAATCCTTGGCAAAGGCGGCGGGCGAGTATTTGAACGAGTCGCCGGGGAAGTCGTGTACCCCCGCCATGTCGAATCCCACCGCAAAGACATCGGAGTTCCTCGCCAAGGCCTGCGCGGTCAAGTAGCCCCCCCAGGAAAGGCCGTAGATGCCAAGCCGGTGGACGCGCAGATCGCGGCGGGACTGCAAGTACTTCGCGCCGGCCAATACGTCGAGGTATTCGCTCGCGCCGCCGGTGCCCCAGCCCGATGCATTGCGAAACGCGTAGCCGCGCATGATGCTGCTGCGGTATTCGACCGACAGCACCACGCAGCCGCGGATGGCGAAGTATTGATTGAGCTCGAACAGATTCGAGTAGGCGTCCATGTAATGAAAGCCGAGCAACATTTGCCGCTTGATTCCGCCGTGAACAAAGACCACGCCGCAGCCGTTGGGCTTTACCGGGACAAACAATTGGCCGTAGGCGGTCTTGCCATCTTGGGCCGTGAAAGTCACCGCTTGCGGTCTAATCATTTGCGCCGAGGGAAAGGATTTCGGCACGGGGCCTGAGAGAGCGCTCATCTTCCTCTGTGCGTTCTGCCACATCACCGCAGGTGGGGTCGCCCAGCCGGCGTCGATGAAGGCGACGCCGCCCTCCGCGACGGGAGTCGGCGCCCACTGACTGTTTGCGTCGGCCGTCAGCGGCGTGGGGGTTCCGTCCTGGAAGGCAACGGCGGCGAGGTGCCGCCGTTCCAGATCGCCGATGTTGGTGCTGTAGAGGACACGCCGGTGATCATAAGAAACCGCGGCCTGTTCCACTTCGCCGTCACCCGGCGTCAGCAAGCGCGCCGGACCTCCCGCGAGGCGCACCGCGTAAAGATGCCGCCAGCCATCGCGCTCCCACACGAACGCGATCTGCTCATCGTCCGACCACAGCAACTCATCGCCTCGATTGCCGCTATCGGTTGGATCTTGATCCAGGGGGTAATACGCCGATCCCATACCGGCGTCGGCACGCCAAATCTGCCGCGCTTCATGGGTGGCGGCGTTGACAACGACAATGGCCCAGGGTGACTGGGACACGAACTCGCCGCTAAAGCCGGTTTCGAAATGATGTTGAGACCCGACATCACGCCGCAGCGCGATGCTGCGGCCGTCGGGCGAGAAGGCCGGGTCGGCATCGGTCGCATCGACAGGCTTCTGCACCGCCCAACCGGCCCGGGTGCTCAAGTCATAGACCTCGATAAAACCTGAGCGCTCGTAGGCGAGCCGCTGTCCGTCGGGCGCGAAACGCAGCGCTCGCACTGGACCTGCGAACAGGAAGGTGGCACTGCCCACATCGGCCACATGTCCCTCTCGTATTACCAGCTGCGCAGTCGCGACGCCGCGCTCCGTGAGCCAGACCAGGCGCGAGTCGTCGGGAGAGAATTGCGGATCCCACCCGGTGCCGATGAGTCGGGGCGCACTTGGACTCATGGTATTCAGCAGCCAAATCTCCCGTTTCGGCGGCGTCGCGAGCGAGCGGGGATTCGGTATCTCGCCTTTGCCATTGGGCTCACCGCCCCGCACATAGGCGATCAGGCTCCCATCCCGCGAGAGGGCGAGTTGCGTGAGCGTCTGCCCATCATCATCCCTGTACTGGAGCAGTGATCTTGCGGGTTCTCCCAAGCGCGCAAAGTACAGGCTGCGTACCCGGCCGGCTCGGGCGATGAAGGCCACCGAGTGACCGTCTCCGGCACGCGCCGGTTGATACAGCAACGGCGCGCCCAGGATCGATTCGAGCAGCGCTTTATTTTTTGGCAGTTTGCCGCCGGCCGCGGCCGTGTGCTCCGACACCCGACCGACCATGGCCACATCCGGCGCGCCCTCGAATCGCCGCGTGTACGAGAGGGTCTCGTTGTCGGACCAATGAGGATCGCTGTCCTGCGCAACGGAAGGATTGAGGTAGGAAATCCGCGCGTCTGCGAGGTCGTAGACCGCAATGAAAGCCCAGTTGTAAGCGCGAGACGGGCCCCAGAAGTCGGGCTCTTGCGTCGAATAGCCGCCGCGCAAATTCTCAAAGGCGACCTTGTTGCCGTCGGGCGAAAATACGAGATTGCGTATGACGCCGCGCACCCGGATTTCCAGGAGGCGCATCCACTGGCCGTCGGCGGTGCTGCGTTCGGCCGACCAGAAGCCCGCACCGTCCTCTTTCGGCCAGACGGCACGCAGGCCATTCGGCGACAGGGCGGCATCGGCGGGAGGATTGATCGCAGTCTCCGCCGCGGTGCCGCTGTTCGCGTCGGCGGCCAAACCGGTGCCGCCGAAAAAGGGATTCAACAGGATCGCGCTGATCCCGAGAATCGCGGAAACTCTAGAAATCCACATTATTTTCTCCACTGCGAAGGTCACTTTGAAGGGCTGTCATGTATTCGGGGATGCGCACGCGGATGCCCTGCAGGAGAGTGCAGATCGCCTTGAATTCGGCTTTTGCATGGTTGACGGCTTCGCCTCCTTTTATGGTGTCAGTATTGACGCCGACGACCCCCAAGCAGACCGGCGACTGGTTCACCTCGTCGTCCATTTCGTAGTCGATGGTGGAGCAGGTTTCGCAAATCTTGCGGGTGGCGCCGCGGTCGGTCGCCGCGCTTTGAGTGTGTGCAGGGAAGTTACCGTGGGAGAGGGCGTTGGTGAGACGCTCGAGCGCGGACTCGAGCGCGAGCAATGTCTCGGTGAGGATCGAGATCCATATCCGAGTTATACATACTCAGTACGGCGGCGTCGAGCGCCAAAAGCAGGTGTGTATGAAGTCGGTGCGAAAACGACCTGTGAACCTGACAGCATTTGAGAAAATTCATGGCGAACCACACGCTATAAATGATCTGAGCGGATATTGACAAATAATTCAATATATGTAGACTTATTGACATGAAGCGCGACCGACGCCCGTCCCCGCACACTGTGGCCGTGCTCGTGGCATTGACCCAGCGAACGCGCGCGTGGCATTACGGCTACGAACTGTCGCAGATGACTCACCTCATGTCGGGTACCCTGTACCCCATCTTGATGCGACTCTGCGAGCGCGGGATGCTTGAGTCAAAATGGCAGGCTCCTACGGATGATGGGCGACCACCTCGGCATTTGTACCGGCTGACCCCTGCCGGCATGGCCTTTGCCCGCGAAGCGATACCCGGACAATCTGTTGAGCCTTCGCGGCAGACGTCCGCTAGAGGATGCGCATGAGTTCGCGCTCGGGTCTTAGCGCCACGATTGCACAGAGGATAGCCGCACATGCAGCGCGCGTGGCCCCGCCAGATCAGACCCAGTGGATTGCTGCAATGGTCCAAGAACTCGAGCATGTTCCTCCAGGAAAATCAG
>DASWUU010000078.1:0-13265 GCA_036401515.1 Steroidobacteraceae bacterium | reverse complement strand
GGCGTGGCGCGTCAGCGGACACGCCGGCGAACCGGAAGACATTCGCATTTTCGTGCTCTACCATGATCCGGCGCTGACGCAGCGTGTGCCGCATTCCCTGGGTCTGACCAAGGGACTGATCGGTGTGGTCTATGCCTTCGCCACGACCGAGATGAACGGCGCAAACGATGTCGTGATCGCGCACGAACTGCTCCATACCCTGGGCGCCAGCGATAAATATGTTGCCGGCAACGACGAACCGCGATTTCCCGACGGCTACGGCGATCCAACGCAGGAGCCGCTCTTCCCGCAGCGCACCGCCGAATTGATGGCCGGGCGGCGCATGCTGAGCCCTACGCAGTGGCAACAAGCGGACAGCTTGGATGAAGTGGTCTTAGGACCCGCCACGGCGCTGGAAATCCGCTGGCCGCAGCACGCGCATTGAAGAGCGCAATCGGATCGGTGCAGGACCATGAGTGCCGGGGCATCAGCCCAGCGCCGTCAGCACCGGGCCGTGCATGAATTGGTTGCTGGCCAACATCGTGGTGGATTTGAGCGTGATGGGTGCACCGTCCAATTGCGTGCAGCGTCCGCCGGCTTCATTGACGATGGCGACGCAGGCGGCAATGTCCAAAATATTGATGTCCGTTTCAATGACGGCATCGATTTTGCCCGAGGCCAAGAGATGGTAATGCAGAAAATCGCCGTAGCCTCGGATGCGGCCCAAGCGAGCGATCATGGCGCCGTAGCGCGCCCATTGGGGACCTAAGGCAAGGCTCTTCATGTTTCCGGAGGATAGTGCCGCCTGCTCGATGGTGGACACACGGCTCACCGAGATGGGCTCACCGTTCAAGAACGCGCCGCACCCGCGCTGCGCGTAGGCCAGCTCGCCATAAATGGGCGCGCTCGATACGCCCAACACCATCTCGCCGCGGCGCATCAAGGCTATTTGCGTGGAGAACATGGCGTACTCGCGCACGAAGGCCTTGGTGCCGTCGATGGGATCGACCAGCCACAGGTATTCGGCATCCTCCTGGTGCGCGCCGGTTTCTTCGCCATAAAATCCGTGAGAGGGAAAGCGCGTCTCGATGATCTTGCGAATCGCCAGCTCGCAGCGAACATCCGCCTCAGTCACCGGCGATTTGTCCGCCTTGATGCGAACCTCGATATTATGTTGGTAGAAGGAGCGCGCAATGCCCGCCGCCTCCTCCGCGGCATCCAGTGCCGCTTGTAGTTCCGCCGAATGGTCCATCGCGCCACCTTACCAAATCTTGTGCTAACGTCGCATCAAGGAGGGGCGAAATCTTGGGCAACCGCTTGAGCAAAATCTATACCCGCACGGGCGATGATGGCAGCACCGGCTTAGGCGACGGCACGCGCGTGGCCAAGGACAGCCTGCGCGTGGAGGCGTATGGAACGGTGGATGAGACCAATAGCGCCGTGGGCGTGGTGCTGGGAGTTCCCGCTTTGCCGCCGGAAATCCGCCGATGCTTGGTCGACGTTCAACACGATCTGTTCGACTTGGGCGGCGAGCTGTGCATACCCGGGCATACCATGATCGGCGCCGCCCATGCGCAGCGGCTCGAGAACGAATTGGATGGCTTTAACGAGGCCTTGCCGCCGCTCAAGGAATTCGTCTTACCCGGCGGCGGCCAAGCCGCGGCAGCTTGCCATCTCGCCCGCACCGTGTGCCGGCGCGCGGAGCGACGCGTTTGGTCGCTGGCGCATGCGCACGCGGAAGGCGTATCCCCCGAAGCGCTCAAATACTTAAACCGGTTATCGGATCTTTTATTCGTGATCGCGCGTGTGCTGGCGCGTGCCGATGAGGGCGAAGTGGTCTGGCGCCGAAACCCGCCGCCGCAATCTTAAACCGCCTTGAGGACACTCGA
Source organism: Steroidobacteraceae bacterium (assembly GCA_036401515.1). Classification (GTDB taxonomy): domain Bacteria; phylum Pseudomonadota; class Gammaproteobacteria; order Steroidobacterales; family Steroidobacteraceae; genus Bog-1198. The sequence continues at coordinate 11,397 of DASWUU010000078.1, read as the reverse complement.
TTGATGGGAATGCAGCCAGTCTGCGTACCAGCGCTCGAGTTCCGCGATGGGCAGCGGCCGGCAAAAAAGAAACCCTTGCACTTGGTTGGCTTGCCGGGACTTCAAGTATTGCCATTGCGCCTCGGTTTCGACGCCCTCCGCCACGGTCGCCAATCCTAAGCTCTTCGCCATGGCGATGATGGCATCCACCAGCGGCGTATTGACTCCGCTCTTGGAAACGATGTCGCGCACGAACACCCGGTCGATTTTTAAGGTATCGATGGGAAAGTGGCGTAGATAGGACAGCGAGCTGTAGCCGGTGCCAAAATCATCCAGCGCCGTCGCCACGCCCAATTCCTTCAGCGCTTTGACCGCCTTGCTCACGACCGCGGAATACTCGATCAGCGCGCCCTCGGTGAATTCCAGCTCGATCATTTGCGGCTCGATCCCGGCTGCATCGATGGCGCGCGAGACGCGGCCCACCAAGCTGCCATCGCGAAATTGCACTCCCGAGACATTGACGGCGACCTGCCAGCCGTGCACGCCGGAATCGCGCCAGCGGCGCGCCTGGGCGCACGCCTCGCGCAGTACCCAATCGCCGATCTCCACGATCAGCCCGCTTTGTTCCGCCAGAGGGATGAACTCGTCCGGGGGTACAGAACCGCGTTGCGGGTGTTGCCATCGCAGCAAGGCTTCTACCGCTTCCACGCGCATGTCGTTGATCGCCAAGCGCGGCTGATAGCTCAAGGTGAAATCCCCGCGCTCCAACGCCTTGCGCAAGTCGCCCTCCATGGAAAGGTGCTTGGCCGCGCGTGTGCTGATGGATTTGTTGAAGAACTCCAAGCGGCCGTGACCGGCTTTCTTGCCGTGATGCATGGCGGCATCCGCATTTTTGATCAGGGCCTGGGCGGTTGGCGCATCGCCGGGGAAGAGGCTGGCACCGATCGCCGCCGACAGCGGGATTTCCTGCTCCGCGAAAACGAACGGCCGAGCCAGCGCGAGCTGCACGCGCTGCGCCACGACTTGCACGCTGTCGGTGGTGGAAATGCCGGGCAGCGCCAGCGCGAACTCATCGCCTCCCGTTCGGGCGACCCAATCGTTGATGTCGCTCAGCGCGCTATCATCGCTTAAGGTGCGCTGTGTATCGCGCAGGCACAATTGCAGGCGATGCGAAATTTCCTTGAGCAGGCTGTCGCCCACCGCTTGGCCCTGGGTGTCGTTGATGCGCGAAAAATTATCGACATCGAGCATCAACACCGCGAGACCCCGCTGGCGCTTCGTCGCCCATTCGACCTGGTGTTCCAGCAGTTGAAGTAATCGTTGCCGGTTCGGCAGACCGGTCAAGGGATCGTAGTACGCGAGATAGCGCACGCGTGCTTCGCTTTCGCGCAACTGATCTTGAGTCTGCTTGGCGCGCACCAAAAACTTGACGCGCTCGGCGAGCAGCATGGGGTTGATGCCTTTGGAGGAGAAATCCGTGGCGCCGGCGTTATACGCACGTTGCACCGATTCCATGTCATCCAGGCTGGTCTGCATCAAAATAGGCACGTGCCGCGAGCTCGGCAGCGCGCGCAATGCGCGGCACACCTCAAAGCCATTCATTCCGGGCATGACCACATCTAGGACCACGCAGTCGGCGGGATGCGCCGCAAATTCACTCATTGCGCTGTTGCCGTCGGCGGCCGTGAGCACGCGAAAACCCGCGACTTCCAGTGCACTGCCGATTAAAAGCCGTGCACCGGGATCATCGTCGACGACCAGCACGCTGGCGCTGGCGTTGATAGGGTTGTCATTTCGATTCAGATCCTCGCTCATCGTTACTCCAATCTTCAAGCCGCGGTCGGTGATCGCTCTTGCATCAACGCGCTGCAAAAATCCTGATATTCCCGGCGGATTCTTTGCACGCTGGGGGCTGCCCTGGCGATGCCGCCCTCGCGCACCATCACCTCGCACTCCTTGGTCAGCGTCGCAAGCCGCAATCCGCCGAGATTGGCCGTGCTGGATTTGAAGGTGTGCAATGCTTCTTGCAGCTCCACCGCTTGGCCGCCGGCCGCCGCCAGCTCGATGGCTGTCAGCAACCGCGGGGAATGCTGCAAGTACAGTTCGATCATCGAGTCGAGCAGCGCGGGACGGGCGAGTGCGGCGATATTGCGCAGCACGCCCGGATCGATCAGCGGCAGGTGCGATTCCTCCCGGCGCTCGGCTTCCGGGAGAAGCTGCAGCGCCAGCCAGCGTTTCAGCAAGACCGCCAATTGCTGCTGTGAAAATGGCTTGCTCAAGAAATCGTCCATGCCGGCGGCCAGACACCGCTCACGGTCCCCCTCCATGGCATTGGCGGTCAGCGCAATGATGGGCAGCCGCGCGCCGCCCGCGTTCTGCTCCCGGCGGCGCAGCTCTGCGGTGGCTGTGAGCCCATCCATCACCGGCATCTGGCAGTCCATCAGCACGGCGTCGAAGGCGTCATTGTTCACCGCTTCGAGCGCCAGCCAGCCGTTCTCGGCCGAGTGCGCGACACAGCCCAGATTCTCCAACATGGCGACGGCGACTTCGCGATTGACCGGATTGTCCTCGACCAGAAGGATTTTCGGCACGAACGCGCGGGCGCTGGCGGCGGGCAATGATCGCAGCGCCGTTTCTTCCAATCCAATGTCGGGCGCAGCAAGGATCGCCCGGGTGACGCAATTCAAAAGCTGCGAGCGGCGCAGCGGTTTGATGAGAATCGCCGCGAACAATTGCACCGTGTCGGAGTTGCTTTCATGGTGCTCGCGCGCGGTCAGCATGATGAGCCTCATGCCGGCGAGCCTAAGGTCTTGACGGATGCGTTTCGCCAGCTCGATGCCGTCCATGCCGGGCATCTGGTCGTCGAGCAGCGCGAAATCGAAGCGCGGCGTCGTTGCGGAATCGAGCACGGCAAGTGCACCGCGGCTCGAGTCCACCGCCACCACCTCAACACCCCATGACTTCAAATGCTGCGCGAGGATCTCCCGATTGCTGCCGTTGTCGTCCACGATCAGGGCACGCAATCCCACCAGCCGCATGCGGGGCAAGCGGGTAAAGGTTGGCGAGCTTTCCTCAATGGCCGCGAGCCGCACTTCGAGCCAGAAGATCGAGCCGCGCCCGACGGTGCTGTCGACGCCCATCAGACCGCCCATCAACGTCGCCAATTCCCGGCAGATGGCGAGCCCCAACCCGGTGCCGCCATATTTTCGCGTGGTAAACGAATCGGCCTGGCTGAAGGCATTGAAAATGTCGGCCTGTGCCTCTTGCGAGATGCCAATCCCGGTATCGATCACCTCGAAGCGCAACAGGTTATCGCTGCCGATAACCTTGACTCGAACGATGACCTCGCCGGCCTCGGTGAACTTGATGGCATTACCCACTAAATTGATCAATATTTGGCGCAGGCGCATCGGGTCGCTGCGCACTTTCGCCGGCACATCCAGGCCCACATCGCAGGCCAGCTCCAGGCCTTTGGCATGGGCGCGCGCGGCGCAAATCTCGATGGCTTGCTCCACCGTTTCCCGTAGGCCAAATTCGATGTTTTCCAGCTCAAGCTTGCCTGCCTCGACCTTGGAAAAATCCAGGATGTCATTGATGATTTGCAGCAACGCTGCCGCGGACTGCGAAATGGTCTGCGAAAGGTGGCGTTGACGCGCAGTGAGCTCAGTGGCCTGCAGCAGCTCGGACATGCCCATGACGCCGTTCATGGGGGTTCGAATTTCGTGGCTCATGCGTGCGAGGAATTCGCTTTTGGCGCTGCTCGCGCGCTCTGCTGCCTCCTTGGCGCGCGTCGCCTCATCGATGGCGTCCCGCAGCTCTCGGTTGGCACCGGCTAGGTTCTCGGTTCGCTCGGCGACTTGCTGCTCGAGGAATTGACGGTATTTTTCCAAACGCGAATCGCGGTGGCGAATTTGCGCCAGCATTTGGTTAAATCCATCGATGAGGGATCCGATCTCATCTTCCGAGCTGCGCTCCACCCGCAGGCTGTAGTCTTCTTCCAGCGAAACTCTTTGCATGGTTTGCGCCAGGTTCACGATGGGCGCGGAGATCTGCTTCTGCAGCCGTGCCGCTAGCCAATACGCTATCAAGACGGCGGCAGCGATGGCGGCAAGCATGAGCCCAATATAGGCGCGCCAATCCGGATACAGCGCGCTGACGGGCACGAGGATATGCACGTAGCCCAGCACCGCGCCTTCTTGGCTGGCGGGAACCGTGATCTGAAATTGATTGCGATGCACGCGCAATGGCGTATCGCTGCTCTCAAACATCACGCGGCCGGCGGCGCGATCGTAGGTCGCGATTTTGTGGCCATCCGGCAAATACACTTCAGCGACATCCACCATGGGCTCATCGCGAAGCGCCGCTAAGATGCTGGTGGCGGCTTCAGTCTCGCCGCGGCTCAAGGCCCCGATCGCGCTCACGCCCGCGGTGCGGGCGATTCCGGCCGCGCGCTGTTGCATGTCCGCCCGCATGTGCAGCAAGTTCGTTGCAATATGCATGAGGATGGCAATGGCGAAGGCCGCCATCGCGGGAACCGTGATGACCACCCGCAGCTTGCGTTCGATGGGGAGGTCCGCAAACCAACGAAACAATAGCCCTCCCTTTCACCGCTGTTCGAATGGACAACACAACTAGTCCTCCTATTTTCGGCTTTTTCGGGAAAAACTGGCGAAATTGATCGTGACCAGCTTCACGTTGTACTGTTAAGCGGCCGATTGTAGGCGTGTTTTGTCGAGCGTTTGTAGATGTTACCGACGTGCCGCCGCAACGCTACCGTGCGCGCGCACCCAATCGAATGCGGGGCCGGGATCGCTCTTGCGCCCGGGCGAGACATCGCTATGTCCTACCACCCTATCGGGGGATAATCGAGGGTACGCTTCACAAAGCGCGGCGATGACCGTGCCCAGCGTGTCGTATTGAGCGGCCTCGTACGGCACGGTATCGACGCCTTCGAGTTCTATCCCGATCGAAAAGTCATTGCAGGCCGTCCGTCCGCGGTAATTCGATTGACCGGCATGCCAGGCTCGGTCATCGAAGCTGACAAACTGAGTGAGTCCACCGTCGCGCGCGATGACCAGGTGAGAAGACACTCGTAGATCGCCGATTTCGGCAAAATAAGGATGCACATCGAGCGGCAGCGTATTGGTGAAAAACCGTTCTATCCAGGGGCCGCCGAACTCTCCGGGCGGCAAACTGATGCCATGCACGACGATCAATTCCGCCTCGACCCCGGCGGGTCGCGCATCGCAGTTCGGCGAGGCCACTTGCCTCGCGCTTCGAATCAGTCCGGTTTGAAGGTCAACGTTCAAGCAAACACCCTTCCCGTGCGCCAAGGTCCTGTAAGTAGCATATGCGACAATGCATCGCATATGAACGCCGCCACAAGAATCCAGCCTGCCGCATGAGATTGACGCGCGTATTCGTTGCTGAACATTTAAGTTCAGAGAGCGTCGTTGAGCTGCCGCGCGACAGCGCGGCCCATGTGGCCAAGGTGCTGCGCGCACGCAGCGGAGATGAACTTGTCTTGTTCAATGGAGATGGCCGCGAGTTCACCGGCGCCATCGAGTCTGTGCAGGGCTCGCGCGTGTTTGTTTCGATTGGAGCAGCGCGCATCGTCGACCGTGAATCGCCCTTCAAGGTGACGCTGGTGCAATGTGTACCGCGGGGCGATCGGATGGATTTCATCGTCCAAAAGGCGACTGAGCTCGGTGTCGAACGCATTGTGCCGGTATTGAGCCAGCGCAGCGTCGTGCGCCTCGATCCCGCGCAAGCGGCCTCCAAGCAAATCCATTGGCGCGCGGTGGCGATCAGCGCGTGCGAACAGTGCGGCCGCGACCGGCTGCCGGACGTCGAGACGCCCCTGCCGCTGCTCAACTATCTCGGCTCTCTCACTGCGGCAACCTCAGCGGTTCTGCGGTTGGTGTTGGAGCCCGAACGCGCCGAGGAGTCTCAGCAAGGGGCATCCCTTGCACGGCCGGCCGCGGGCGCGCTCATTGCCATTGGCCCGGAAGGCGGTTTTGCACCCGAAGAACTCGAGGCATTTGACTTATCCTCGTTCTCCCGTTTGGGGCTGGGTCCCCGCGTGCTCCGTACCGAAACTGCGGCAATCGTGGCAATCGCCCTTCTGCAAGCGCGGTTTGGCGACATGTCGGTGCTTTCCGACCGGGGTTAGCGCACCGTGCGTCCTTGATGGCCCTTACCGCCCAGCTTATAAACAACTGAAACCACTGCGACAAACAACGATTCAATTCGCCGGAATTTCTATGATGTCGAGAATAACGCTGCTGCTGTCGATGCAATTATCTTTGTGCTTGATGGCATGCGGCGGCGGTAATGTACAGGTCAGCAGCAACGGCACCACCACGGGGGCGTCCGGGTCGAGCAGTGCGACCGCGCCATCGATCACCACCCAGCCTGCAGCACAGAGCGTTGTCCTTGGGCAGCCCGCCACTTTCACGGTGACGGCAACCGGCACCGCGCCACTCAGTTATCAATGGCAAAAAGGCGGCGCACCGATATCCGGTGCCACCGGCTCGAGTTACACCACCCCGGCTACGGCACAATCTGATAGCGGCAGCACGTTCACCGTCGTCGTTACCAATGCAGCCGGCAGCGTCACCAGCAACAGCGCCGCACTCACCGTCACCGCAGCCGCGCCGGCTCCGTCACCGACGTCGGGAACCGACGTAACCACTTATAAGAATGACCTGAACCGTAGCGGGCAGAATCTCTCCGAGTCGGTGCTCACGCTCGCGAACGTCACCTCATCATCGTTCGGCTTGCTGCGCACGCTCCCCGTGGATGGCAGGGTCGACGCGCAGCCCCTGTACCTGTCGCAACTGAGTATCGGCGGCGGCACATCCAATACCGTGTTCGTCGCCACCGAGCACGATTCGGTCTATGCCTTTGATTCGGACACCGGAAAAGTGCTGTGGCATGTGTCCTTGCTCGCGGCCGGAGAGAACCCCAGCGATAACCGTGGCTGCGGCCAGGTGACACCGGAAATCGGAATCACATCCACGCCGGTGATCGATCGCAGCGCCGGCGCTCACGGCACTATTTACGTCGTGGCCATGTCGGTGGACGCGCAATCTAACTACCATCAGCGCCTCCACGCGCTCGACATCACCACCGGCGCGGAATTGCTGAATGGCCCGACCGAAATCACCGCAAGCTACCCGACTACCGGCACCGCAACCTCCACGTTCGATCCTCGGTACTATGAGGAGCGCGCGGCGCTGCTGTTGCTCAGCGGTACGCTTTATACCAGTTGGACATCGCACTGCGATATGGCGCCCTACAGCGGCTGGATCATCAGTTTCTCCCAAAGCACCCTAGCCCGAAACGGCGTACTCAATATCGGCCCGGGCGGTTCCAATGGACCTGCGATTTGGATGGCCGGCGGCGGCCCCGCCGCGGATTCGGCCGGCAACATCTACCTGCTGAGCGCCAACGGCCTGTTCGAAACGACGATGGACGCCAATGGGTTTCCCAGCAAGCGGGATTTCGGCAACTCGTTCCTGAAAATATCCAATGCGAGCGCAGGCTTAAGCGTGCTCGATTACTTCACGATGTTCAATGAAGTGGCGGAATCAAACGCGGATCAAGATTTGGGCTCCGGCGGCGCGATGCTCCTGCCCGATCTAAAGGATTCAAGCAACACGGTTCGCCACCTCATGGTGGGCGCCGGCAAGGATGGCAACCTCTATGTGGTCGATCGCGATTCGATGGGTAAATTCAGCGCCACCGCCAATAACAATTATCAGACGCTGACCGGCGCGTTGCCCGGCGGCATCTTTTCTACGCCCGCCTATTTCAACGGCACGGTGTATTACGGGAGCGTGTCCGGAGCTTTGAAGGCCTTTGCCGTTTCAAGCGCGAAGCTATCGGGTCCGCAGTCCCAGTCGGCCACACAATTTAGCTATCCCGGCACCGCCCCCAGCGTATCCGCCAATGGAACGGCCAACGGCATTGTGTGGGCGCACGAGAACACGAGTCCCGCGGTGCTGCATGCATACGATGCCACTAACCTCGCGCACGAGCTCTACAACAGCAATCAAGCGAGCGGGGGGCGCGATCAGTTCGGTGCCGGCAACAAATTCATCACGCCCATGGTTGCCGACGGCAAGGTGTTCGTCGGAACGACCAATGCGGTCGCGGTGTTCGGGCTACGCTGAGGGCGTTCACTGCATCACCGAGGTTTCTTCGGCGATCATTTGTTCCAAGCGCTCCAAATCAGGGATCAACGGCGTCTCGTTGACCATGCGAACCTGGCAAATCACGGGCGAGCGCTCCTGAAAGCTGCGCGACGGGTCTGGCCGGACCACCTCGGCGTTGACGCGCACCAGCTGCGGGAATCCTTGTGTCAGCATGCCGAAGTAGCCGGACTTCACTTGGCCGCCGGCGGCATGGAAAATCACGATTCTGGTCCGCGTTGAAATGCTCGGCAGCGGTTGGCCCATCGCGCCTTCGAACGACACTACCGGGACATTGCGCCCGCTCCAGCTCACCACGCCCACATACCACGGCGGCGCATTGGTCATTTCCGCCGGCGTTTGATAGCCGATGACCTCGGCAACGCAGGCGCGCGGCACGATCAAGCGTTCCCCGGCCAGGGGCACCAGCAAGCTGTACAACTCATCGCGCAGGTCGGACATGGCTTAGCGGGCGACCGCGGCGCGGCGATTCACCAGCGGCTCGATCGCGTCGAGCAGCTGACTTTCTTGATAGGGCTTGCCGAGGTAATCATCCACGCCCAACTCGATGGCGCGAGCGCGATGCTTTTCACTCGTTCTCGAGGTGATCATCACGATGGGAATGTGCTTCAAGCGAGGATCGTTGCGCACGTGTGCGGCCACTTCGTAGCCGTCCATGCGCGGCATTTCAATATCCAGCAAGATGATGTCGGGAAGATTTTCCTGCAGCAAGGACACTGCATCCACGCCGTCTTTGGCCGTGATCACTCGCATGCCATTGCGCTCGAGCAAGCGCTGGGTTACGCGCCTCACCGTAATGGAGTCGTCGACCACGAGCGCGAAAGTGCGGCGGTCGCGTTGATCGAGCACCACCGTTTCAGTGGGCCGGGCGCGCCACTCCGAGCGTACCAGCGAGCCCATGTCGAGAATGATGACGATGCGTCCGTCGCCCAAGATCGTCGCACCCGCAATGCCGCGGATGGCGGAGATCTGCGGACCTAACGACTTCACGACGATTTCCCGGCTGCCGACCAGTTCATCGGTGACCAGCGCGGTGGAATGCTCGCCGGCGCGGATCAGCACCACGGACATCGAGACGTCGGACTCTGGTAAACGCGTCGCACCGAGGCCGACAAACGAGCCTAAATGCTGGAAGCGGTATTTCTGACCACCGTATTCGAATAAGGCCGCATCTTTGCCCAGGTGACGAGCGACGATGTTTCGCGGCAGGCGTACCACCCCTTCCACCGTTGCGAGCGGCAAGGCATACGTCTCCTCGGCCACGCGCACGATGAGGGCTTGGCTGATGGCCAGGGTAAACGGCAGTCGAATGGTGAATCGCGATCCCTTGCCGTAGGTCGAATCGATGAACAAGCCGCCGCCCAGTTTCTTGACCTCGGTGGCGACCACATCCATGCCGACGCCCCGCCCCGCCGCTTGCGTGACGTGGCCGGCCGTGCTGAAACCCGGCTCCAAGATGAGCTGCATGGCTTCCTCGTCGGTGATCTTGGCATGCGCATCGGCAAGTCCGAGCGCGATGGCCTTTTCGCGGATCAATTTGACGTTGATCCCGGCGCCGTCGTCGGCGACGACGATGACGATTTCAGCACCGTCGCGCTCCAAGCTGATCGATATGCGCCCCACATCCGGTTTGCCGAGCAAGGCACGCCTATCCGGCGCTTCGATGCCGTGCACCACGGAATTGCGCAGCATATGCTCGAGCGGTGCCAGCATGCGCTCGAGCATCTGGCGATCCAGTTCCGCGGCAGCACCCTGCACGGCCAATTCAGCCCGCCTGCCCGTGTCGTTCGCGGCCTGGCGCACCAATCGCGTCAGGCGCTGCACATGGCGCTGGAAGGGAACCATGCGCGTGCGCATCAAACTGTTCTGCAATTCCGTGATGACCCGCGCCTGCTGCGTGAGCAGGCTCTGCGCCTCGCGCGTCAAGGTTTCGAGCAGCCCCTGAATGCTGGCCACATCGCCTGAGGTTTCCGCCAGCGCCCGCGAGAATTGCTGCAAGGCCGAGTAGCGGTCCAGCTCGAGCGGATCGAAGTCATCGCGCCGCGGCTCGAGGTCTTGGTGCCGATGCAGCACTTGCGCTTCGGTTTCTATCTCGAGTCCCCGCAACTGCTCTTTTAAGCGCGTGACGGTGCGCGCCAGCTCCGCCAGATTGAAATCGATCGAGTTGACTTGCTGATCTAAGCGGGCACGGAAGATGCTCACTTCGCCGGCATTGTTGAGCATGGTGTCGAGCAGATCCGCATCCACTCGGGCCATTTCCACCCGCTCCACCGGCGCCGCTTCGCGGCCCGGCAATACCGGCGCGCTGCTCAACTCAAGGTTCGCAGAATCCTCATTCGGGACCGAAGACTCCAGCGAGCGTTCCGACGAGGCCGCGCGCGCGGTGGGTGTGACGGGTGTCTGCACCGGCGCCGCGGAGGAGCTGGCTGCGGCACTGGCCGACGCCGTTGATGCGGGTGTCGCGGCGGGCGCCGGTGCGCTGGGGGCCGGTGCGCTGGGCGCCATGACCGCCGGTGGTGGTGCTGCCGCCGCGGGCGCTGCTGCGCCGAGCGCGGTTGCGCTGGGCGCCATTGCCGGCACGTCGGTTTGCGTTTGGTTGGCGAGCCCGCGAATTTGCGAAATCAAGTCGCGGTTCTTCGCGGGTAAGGTGCCGGCGCTCACCAGGTCCCGCATGCGGGAAAGTTCATCGAGACTCGCTTGCATGATGGTGTGCGCGTGGTCATCGCCCGCCACCGCGCCATTGTCGATCTGAATCACGAGAGTTTCGAGCTCATGGCTCAAATCCCCCATGGCGGTGATGCCTGCCATGCGCGCGCCGCCCTTGAGCGTGTGCAGCTGGCGCTGCAGCTCTGCCACGGGCTGCTTGTCCTTGCGGTCATTGTGCCAAACGCTGAGCGAGGCATGCGCCGCTTCGAGCAGCTCGGTCGCCTCTTCGCTGTAGATGTTCGCGATTTCGTGGTCGAATTCTTCCGTGGGCGGGGGCTCCTCGACGGGCGCGGGGGCCTCCTCCGGCGGAGCGGGCGGCTCTTCGGCAGGCGGTTCCGCGGACGGAGCGGGAGGCTCTTGGACCGGCGGCGGCTGCGGCTCGGCCGGCGGGGTGCTCCCCGCCAGAGTTGGCACGATCGCCGAGGCGCTGGCATCGCTCGTCTCGCGGGCGAGCATGGCGTCGACCTCGGATTCCAGTGCCTCGAGCCGCTTCAGC
>DASWUU010000077.1:0-41023 GCA_036401515.1 Steroidobacteraceae bacterium | reverse complement strand
GGCCGATAGCCTGGAGACGCGGCTGATCGGCGTGTGTGTCGAGTGGTCGGGTCGGTTCGTGGGCTCGCTCGGCGCCGATGCAAGCGATCTTATGTGTGCGAGTACTTCGTTGGCCGGCGCAACGCTGTCCGATTACGAATCCCAATTCGAGGCGGCGCTGGCGCGCGCGATGGGCGCTTCGGCGCTGGCGGAAGCGTGCGCGTCCGCGGGCTTGGAAATCCCCCACTTGGCGCGCGCCCTCCACGCCACAGCCCGGGGCCTGAAACAGAGTTCCAACACTCAAAATGAATTTCTAAAGGGTATGACGGCTGCAGTGCGAATGATCTGCCTGCCGCTGAGTCAACGCAGCCAGAAGGGGTAATTCCATGAGCAAGTCCGTCCAATTCGGCAGGCGTTCCACGGCGGATCACGTGCTTGCCGGCGTCAATCTGAGCGGCAAGAGAATTGTGGTGACCGGCTGCAATACCGGCTTAGGGCTCGAAACTCTGAACGCGTTTGCGGCCAACGGCGCCACGGTGATCGGGTTGGCGCGCACGATCGAAGCGGCAACCCGAGCATGCGCGCAAGCGAGCCCGCTGTGCGTTCCCGTGGCGTGCGACCTTGCGGACCTGGAATCGGTCGATACCGCAGCGCGTGCCATCCGCGATGGGGGTGCTGCGCTCGATGCGATCGTGACCAACGCCGGCGTGGCGAACATAACCTCGCTCAGCACACGCTACGGCGTTGAAATGCAGTTTTTGATCAATCACGTCGGACATTTCGCGCTGGTCAATGGCATTACCGAGCTATTGCGCGATGATACCGGGCGCATCGTTGTCGTGAGCGGCCATGCGAGCATTCGCGACGCTCCGCCGGATGGCATAATGTTCGACAATCTTGACGGTCGCCGATTTTACAAAGCCTCGACGTTCTACGGGCAGTCGAAATTGGCCAATGCGCTGTACGCAAAAGAGCTGTCACGGCGCCTAAGCAGTCGCGGCATCGTCGTGAACGCGGCCGATCCTGGACCTGCGCGCACTCGGACTACCACTGGTTTTTTTGCGCGATTATTCGCCAAGTCCCCGGCCCAAGCCGCAGCTACCCAGGCTTGGTTGGCAGCGAGCCCGCAAGCAGCCGGAATTTCCGGCTGCTATTGGCTGGATTGCAAGATCAGCGAGGGCAACCCGTTGCTCGGGGATGCCGTTCTTGCACGGCGGCTATGGGATGTATCTGAAGAAATAGCAGCCCGTCGCGAGGCGCGTGATGAACACTCACTGCAGCAGGCAGCCTGACTTATCTTTTGCCAAGATTTTCCGTTGCAAAGTCCCAGTTCGCGAGTTTGTCGATCAAGGCGTTGACGTGATCCACCCGCCGGTTCTGGTAATCCAAATAATAAGCGTGCTCCCAGACATCGACGGTTAACAGAGGCTTCACCACCTCCGTAAGTGGATTGTTGGCATCGGGGGTCTTCAAGATTTTGAGCTTGTCGCCATCTTGGACGAGCCAGGCCCAGCCGCTGCCGAACTGAGTTACGGCCGCTTGCGCCAACTCTTTCTTGCACTGCTCCACTCCGCCGAATGAGGCTTCCATCATTCGTTTCAGCTGCGCGGACGGTTCCCCGCCTCCCCTGGGCTTTAGGCTGTTCCAATAGAAGGTGTGATTCCAAGCCTGCGCGGCGTTGTGGAATATGTCGGTGTGTTCCGATTGTTCAGACGTCGCCCGAATGATGTTCTCCAGGGGCATGTCGGCGAACTCTGTGCCGACGATTAATTTGTTCAACGTCTCGACGTAGGTCTTATGATGCTTGCCATAATGGAAGCTTAAGGTATTCGCCGATATCACGGGTGCCAGCGCGCCTTGATCGAAGGGAAGCGGGGGTAGCGCAATGGGTTGAGACAAAACAGCTGCTGTGTTCATGAACACTCCTCTGGCTTCGGCATGCGGGGATAGGAAAGAACAGGCTAATCAATGACGCTGTCTTGAGCTACCAGAGCTCCTCCGCAGCCCGCGTAGTACTATGCTGACGTCCCCGCGGGAAACCCTGGTAACGCGATTTGCCTAGCGCGCGCTATTTTTTCACGCATAGGCGGACATCGCCGCTGCGGGTCGATACGCGTACGTGTGCAGCGCTATCTCCGGTCCTGAACGACAAGCGCTTGCCGGGTCCGTGTCGCGATTCATCGGGCTTGGGGCCGAAACAATTGTCGATATCGCCACTGAGGGTTTGAATATCAAAATCGGCCGCAGGCGTAGTTGCAAAGTCGAGCTTGAAATCGCCGCTCACGGATTCGCCTTCAATTTGCGCGTCCGGCGCCGCTGCCAAGGCCGCCGAGATATCCCCGGAAATGGTTTTGAATCGAGCTCGCGACACGGTTCCGAGCGTCAGCCGCGCAGTACCGCTCACCGTAGTCGCTTCGATCTCTGCAGGCTTGCCGTTGAGAACAATGCTGCCACTGATGGTCTTGACCTCGATGTGTTTCGCGGCCTGCACATCCAAGTGAATATCGCCGCTGACGGAATTGGCGTGCACATCGCCTCCACCCTCGCCGCTGATATTGCCGCTGACCGTTCGCAACTCTAATCCGCCTTGTATCGCGGAAACCTTGAGGTCCGAACTCACAAATGAGGCGGATATCGAACTGTTGGTGGGTACATGGATGAGCAAGTGCGCCGAACCGTCCTGACTTCCCCAGTGGTGTCCTTGCGGCAACACCACTCTGATCGAGGTATGGTTGCCATCGCCCGTTACATCGACGCGCTCGACATCTTTGCCGACAGTTCCCGTGACCGAAACCTCGCCCTTATCCCATCCCTGCAACTCGATCGAACCGCTGACGTTGTCGATTTCCACGACGCCTTGGGGATTTGCCGGGTGGTGTTCGTCCACGTTCGCAGCGCGAGCGAGCCACGGCAACACGAGAGCCGTCAACGCACAGGAGAAGACTATTTTTCTTAACCGAACTATTGAATAAATTCGCGGCATGGATCAGATCCTTATCATGCTGGGTTGGGTGGCCTGCACGACGCGGTCGTACAGGTCGAATTCGTCGTGCCAGGTACTTTCCCAGAGCTGCTCGAGCACCGGGCTTTGCGGGTCCGCTGCCAACGCCTCGCGGATATCTTCGTGCGCTTGTTGTATGGTCGCCAAGCTCGCTTCAATTTTGGCGCGCGTGGCAGGATCGAGGAGTGCAAGCCGATCACGAAAGGTTTTTTCCACCGATTCACGAGCCCGCAAATATTTCGGGTCTCTCGGTTCCTCAAAGGATGCCGTGGCCGCCGTGGTTTGCAACACTCGGGACGTCGAGCGGCCTTGAATCACCGCCCACGTGAATAGGCCGGCCAAACCGGCGGCGGCGATGGCGATCGAGGCCGCCAAGGCCAGCGGTGGCCCGCGCCGGGGCTTGCGCGACAGATGCGCCGCCACACTGGGCCACACATTCGCGGGAGGCGTTATGTCTTTCGGCAGATTCGCAATCAACCGATCAAGGCGGTTTTGCAGATGATCATTCATGAGCCCTCCAATCCAAGCGTCGAGGCCAGCAGTTGACGGGCACGATGCAGCTGCGCTTTGCAAGTGCCTTCGGCAATGCCGAGCGCCTGTGCAGCTTCTGCATGGCTATAGCCATAAATTCCGACGAGCACGAGGACGTGCCGAGCTCCGTCGGGCAGTGCGGCGATGCCGCGCTCGACGTCAAGCGTAGGAGCGCCGCTGCCGGGATCCGCTCTATCCGGCAATCCAAACGAGGGTTCGGCGACCTCATACTCGGCCCTAAGGCCTTTGCGTCGCGACAGCACACAGTGAACCGCGATGCGATGGATCCATGTGGAGAACCGGCTGCGCCGTTCGAAACGGGCCAGTGCGCGCCACGCCGCGACAAACGATTCTTGGGTGCAGTCCTCCGCTGCCTCCCGTTGCCCCGTGAGGCGCAAGCACAGTCCATAAATCCGCGGCGAGAACTGCCGATAAAGATGTTCAAAGGCCGCCACGTCGCCGGCGGCAGCCGCGGCAATCGTATCCGTGGGCTCCGCGCTTGAATCCATGGCTAAAACTCTATGCAGAGTGTGAATCATTCCCCTGCTTAGAGGGAAGTTGAACCCCAAAGGTTTAAATGGGCCGCTCTAGCCGTTGGACCGCTCGAACAGCTGGGCGATGGTGTTGACCGCGCGATCCGCTTCGGCACGGTCCGGCACAGCGGTATCGTCATTGAAACCGTAGTAATCGCTCTCGCCGACCGCCTGGAACACCAAGCCATCCCGCCGCGGCACGAAAGAGACCCCTTTATAAAAGAGGCCGTAGTCGATATCCGGCTGTGGAATGGCCCTGGCTAACTGCCCCCGGATGGGCACCACCGTCTCATCCCCGAACAAGGCGCGTGCGCCATAGCCGGTGGCGTTGACAAGGGTTTTTTCACGCAGTTTTCTGAACTCATCAGGCGTGCGGAATTCGGCGATCTCGATCTTACCGCCGTTGGCAATGAAGTCGCCCATCAGCACCCGCGTATAGGCCGAGATATTGAACATCATCTGGGAATTTCTGCGCAAGTACCGAGCGCCGAGAGAATGGCTGCCAGGCGCGAATTCGGCGCTTTGGGGTATCAAATCGCCAATTAACTCCCGCTGCAGCTCTGCGAAGGGCGGCCGACCATCGAGCACGCGGCGACTGCGCGCGGATGAGGGCTCATCCGAAACAAAATAACTATCGATGAACTCAACGGGCGTACCCTCAAGGCCCAGGAAATTCTGATAAACCTCAAAGGAGTTGCGGGCCATGTCCGCCCACGATTGCTTGAAGGCGGGAGTGGCGTGCTCCTCCAGACAAATTCGAGAGTCCGGGGTGAACAGCCCGGTCGCCAGCGATGAGCGCACATTCGGCGGCAGTTCCTTGGCATAGATGGTGACTCGAGCCCCACTTCGCTGCAGCAGCAGCGCCGAGGTCAAGCCTAAGGCCCCGCACCCGATAACCGCCATGTCTCTTTCACCGCTGGCCATAGCTTTGCGGACTGCGACGGCGCTCGATCCCCACGACAGCGACCAGCCGCTGCCGCCGTGACCGTAGTTATGAACGATGAATTTCGAGCCGACCGTTTCGGTATCGAGCCGCGGTCCTTGCGGACGAAATGGCCGAGTGCATACGGTGATGCGGGTAATGCGATCTGGGCTTGCGCGCAACGGTGTAAGGCGCAAAGACGGCTCAACCCCCGGACGCTGCGTGCCCAAAGCGCCGGCGCAACCCTCAAGACCACCGAGCAGCAAGGCAGCTCCCGCCCCGGCCAATAATTGACGGCGTCCGATTGGCTCGCGCATTAATCCCCCCTACTCTGTTGCGACGACATGGTCGCTGGATTGTAAACAGGAAACATCCGGTGCCGCATGCTAACGTGCCCGAAAAACCTACATCAGGAGATGAACATGTTTTGGCGACCCCTTGTAGCGCTCGCAGCGGTGACAATGTCGGCACTGGTCGTGGAGAGCCACGCGCTTGCCGCCGTCCGAAACGAGAAGGTCTACCGAGCGGTAGAAGCCAACCGCACTGTCGCGCTTGATCTCTTGAAAGAGATCGTCAACATCGATTCCGGAACGGGAGACGTCGAAGGCGGGACGAAAGTTGATTCGGTGCTCGCCGCCCGCTTAAAGCAATTGGGTGCCGAGGTGAGGACAGAACCTGCAGAAGCTTCGGGACTGCCGGACAACGTCGTCGCCGTTTTCCGCGGTTCCGGGAACGGCAAAATCCTGATCATCGCGCATATCGACACGGTCTTCGGGTCTGGCACGGCTGCGGGGCGTCCCTTCCGCCAAGACAACGATCGCGCCTACGGTCCCGGAGTCGGCGATGAAAAAGCCGGCGTTGTGGCTGCATTCACGGCGCTGAAGATTTTGCACGATTTGGGCTTCAAGAATTACGGCACCATTACGCTGCTGCTCGACGATAGCGAAGAACGTGGATCGCCCGGGTCGACCAAGCTGATAAAGCGCTTGGCGCGCGAGCATGACGTCGAGTTCAACATGGAGCCCGGCGATCCGCCGGACGCGTTGACGGTTTGGCGCAAAGGCTCGGCGAGCATCCGCATCCAAGTCAAGGGGCGGGCCGCCCATGCAGGAATGGCCCCTCAGGATGGGCGCAATGCGGCAGTTGAGTTGATGCACCAAGTCGGCGCACTTCAAGGCGCATTTCCACTTTCTGGCAGCGGTGTCACCGTCAATTTAACGGTTCTCCGTGCAGGCGAGCGGGCCAACATCATTCCGGATTCCGCCGAAGCGACACTCAATGTTCGATTCCGCAAGCCGGAAGAATTCGACGCGGTCCTCGCCCGGATCGAAGCCGGAAGCCACACCATCCTGGTGCCGGACACGACCGTGACTATTTCCCACGATCCTGCTTTTCCGCCGCTCACCGAAAACGCGCAAATTGATGCCCTCGCCGCCCGCGCCCGAGCGATTTATGCGGAGATCGGTAAAACGGTCTCATTGTCCGGCAACGGCGGCGCTTCGGAATCAGCACTCGCCATGGCGGAAGGAACCCCGGCGCTCGATGGCCTGGGTTTTGTCGGCGGTGATTTTCACACCGATCATGAATGGATCGACCTCAATAGCGTGTCGGCGCGCCTATACCTACTCACCCGACTTCTCATGGAAAACGGCGCAAGACCGCGGCCCTGATGTAAGAAGCTCGGTGGTTTCTTTCGACGGTGTCTTGAAGGCGACGACGCTGGTCATAGACACCACCCATGTGTCTTTGCGGGGTCAGCCTAAGCAGGCCCGGTTGCTGCGCTTACGTGCTCCAATAACGTTGCGGGGCGCAAACCGGCGGTGCAGTCGCCCTGGGGTGCGCTGTTGACGCCGGTTGCAGCAGTGCTGGCGTTCGTCGACGGCGGCCTCGCCAAGGACGCCAATTGCGCAGCGCTGCTGGGGCGGGCCGAGCAAGGTAAAAGTCTACCCAATCCGTAGGCTCATGTAGGTGAAATTCCTACGAGCGTACGCGTCTCATTCTTACTGTGGCACGCGTCGGGGGCGAGATTTAATGATCCGTCATCATCTTTCCAGCGGCATACGGAGCATTACATGGGGTTGGACCACGAAGTGAACAGTTCTGGGCAGGCGGAAGCTACAGTGCTTCGCAATGCGCTTGCACGAAATCTCGCCGCCCAGCGATTCGCTATTGATGCATATCGCCAGATTGCCGAGCACAGCCGTAACCATGGCCGGGCGTCGCTTCGCCTCGCCAAGGTAGCTCTTGCGGTCGAAGAGGAACATGCGGAAATCCTGTCCTCGTTGATTCAACGATTCGGCGGCGCTAACAGCGCAGCCGAGTAACACCGTAGGCTTATTCCGACAGACTTGCCGACCCGTGAGCGACAGCCGCCGGCCCTAGGTTTGGCTAAAATGGCGGTTGAGTATGCAGCACTGTCGGTCATTCCATTACAGTACACGGTGCGCAGCCCATGGGGCGTCTGCGTGACGCCGGACGCGTTAAACACTGCGGAACTCCTGCAGGTCGCGCTCAATTCGGCCGGCATGGGCGGCTGGGAGCTTAACCTCTCGACGGGCGCCATCCATCGCACTCTGCGCCACGACCAAATCTTCGGCTATTCGCACATGCAGCCCTTTTGGGACCTGCACACGACCTTTGAGCACATCGTTGCCGAGGATGAAGCGTCGGTACGCGAAGCGTTCTCCCAAGCAAAAGTCACCGGATCGATCGACGTGGAGGCGCGCGTGCAGCGCGGTCCCGGAAACGAGATCCGCTGGATTCACCTCAGTGGCCGCACGTTCTTCATCGACGGATCACCGCAGCGCATAGCCGGCGTTATAGGCGATGTGACGCATCGCCGCGCGGTGGAAGAGCGACTTCGTCAAGCTCAAAAGATTGACTCCATCGGGCAGCTTACCGGCGGCGTGGCCCATGATTTCAACAACCTGTTGCAAGTCATCTCAGGCGGATTGCAGATCATTGGCCGCCAATCCGATCCGAAGCGCCGCGAGCAGATACTCGCTTCAATGAAACACGCTGTCGACCGTGGCGCCCGCTTATGCCGTCAGCTGCTGGCATTCTCGCGCCGCCAGGCGCTCAAACCCGAATCAGTGGATCTGAAGCGCCTGATCGGCGACATGCAAGAGCTGTTGAATCGCAGTCTGGGGGGCGACGTGCAGATTCAGACCGCCTTTGCCGCTGCGCTTTGGTGTGTGGAAATCGATCCAGTGGAGCTGGAACTCGTTATCTTAAATTTAGCGCTGAATGCGCGCGACGCCATGCCGACCGGAGGACGCATAGAACTCAATGCGCGCAATTGCAGCGCGCTGGACGATCATGACCTGCGTGGGGATTTTGTGCGGTTGGACCTGGCAGACTCCGGCGTCGGTATGTCCCCCGATATTCTTAGTCATGCATTCGAGCCCTTTTTCACCACCAAGGAAGTGGGAAGCGGTTCTGGATTGGGGCTTGCGCAAGCCCATGGGTTCGCACAAGCCTCCGGCGGAGCAATACGGATTGCAAGCACCGCAGGCCACGGGACAGTTGTGTCGCTATTTCTCCCGCGCACGTTGAAGTCTGCCGCTTTTGCCGCGGAAGGGCTCTCGCGCCCCGACGAGGAGGCTGCAATCGGCGAGGGACAGGTTTTGGTGGTCGAGGACGATGACGAGGTCGCGGCGCTGACGGTGGAGATGATTCATGAGCTTGGTTATGACGCGACACGCGTGGCCAGTGCGGAGGCGGCGCTCGGCGCCCTCGCCGACCGCCGCACCGTGGACATCGTTTTCTCCGACGTCATGATGCCGGGTCGTATGAACGGCGTGGAGCTGGCCCAGGAGATACGCCGGCGGCGCCCCAATCTGCCGGTGTTGCTGACCAGCGGCTATGCCGAGGCAGCGCGTCGCAAGGCCGGGTCGCAGCGTATTAAGATTATCCCTAAACCCTACCGGATTGACGAATTACGCGACGCGCTCGCGGCCGTAAGGCAAGATGCTCGGGATTCCATCCGAGAACACTAATGTCTGCGGTGATCGTTTGTCCGTCGTGTGATTTGGCACACCGTGCCGGCGTGGCACGCGCAAATCAGCGTACCCTCTGCGTACGTTGCGGCGGACTGCTGCAACGTGCGGAAAACGGCAGCATCGACACGGCTATCGCCTTGGCGGTGTCAGCGCTGGTGTTGTTCGCGTTCAGCAATGCTTATCCATTGGTTGCCATTCAGTCCAACGGTGCGGGACGCGCAACCACTCTGACGGGTGCCGCCCTCGGCCTTTATCATCAGGGCCACGCACTGCTGGCCTCGTTGGTGTTCTTTACCACCGTTGCGGCCCCCTTTCTTCAAATCGCATGCCTATTGTACTTGTTGGTTCCGTTGTGGCGCGGGCGCGAAGCGCCGGGGCAAGAGATCATATTTCGCTTGCTGAGTCAGATACGGCCATGGATGTTCGTAGAGGTATTCATGCTCGGCGCGCTGGTCGCATTGGTTCGATTGGCCGCCTTTGCAAGCGTGATTCCGGGCGTGGCGCTATGGGCGTGCGCGCTCCTTATGTTTACGCTAACCGCGCTGACCAGCCGCACTTCGCCCGGACAGTTTTGGCGGTGGGTTGAGGAACGGCGCGCATGAGCGCGCCGCAGACCGGCCGAAGCCTCGGCTTGCTGGTTTGCCTTCAATGTCGCGCTACCGTACGGGCCCTCGAGGTCCGCTATCCGCGCTGTCCACGCTGCCATGCGCACCTTCACCTACGAAAACCGCATAGTCTGGCGCTGACGGCGACACTGCTCATTTGCGCGGCCGTGCTTTACGTCCCCGCAAACTTGCTGCCCGTGATGTATACGCGCACCATTTTCGATGAAGAGAAGGACACCATCATGAGCGGCGTGCTGGTGTTGCTGCAGTCCGGCTCATGGCCCATTGCAGTCTTGGTGTTCATTGCCAGTATCGTCGTGCCAATGTTGAAGATCCTCGCACTTGGCGTGGTACTCTTTTCGGCGTGGCGCCGCTCTCCGCGATACCGCAGCGAACGAAGCGGATTATTTCGCATGGTCGAATTCATAGGACGCTGGTCGATGCTCGACGTGTACGCCATTTCGTTGCTGGTCGCGCTAGTACAGATACGCACATTGGCCTCGGTGGCAGTCGGCTGGGGAGCTCTCGCCTTTGCGGCCGTCGTCGTTTTGACGATGTTTGCCGCGCGCACCTTCGATGAACGGTTGCTGTGGGAACCCCGCCCTTGAGCGAAGAGCGCCCGGAGTTGGAAGACCTGCCCGCAGCGGTACCCGCCCGCAGTCTGTGGGGTCGATTGCCTCTGATATGGATCCTCCCTGCGGTCGTGGTGCTGGTCGGTGGTTTCGTCGTCATTCGCGAGAAGCTTAACCAGGGCACGTCGATCGAGATTCGCTTTGCCAACGCCGATGGGCTGGAGGTGAACAAGACCCGGGTACGTTACAAAGATGTCGAAATCGGGGAGGTCACGGACATTGTGGTGAGCGATGATCGCAAAGGAGTCATCGTGACGGCGGATATCCATCGCAATGCTCGATCGTACTTGATTGAGGACACGCGATTTTGGGTGGTGCGGCCGCGAATTTCCGGTGCGGGCGTGACAGGCTTGGCGACGTTGGTGTCAGGAGCTTACATCAGCGTCGATGTGGGGCACTCCCAAGTCAAGCGCGATCACTTCGTCGGGCTTGAGACCCCTCCTATTGTGACCGCGGATTTGCCGGGCCGTGAATTCGTTCTACATGCCGATGACTTGGGATCGTTGGATATAGGCTCGTCGGTTTTCTATCGGCACATAACGGCCGGCCAAGTAGTGGGGTACGCTCTGGATCCAGGCGGCGGCGGCGTGACGATTCAAGTGTTTATCAATGCGCCATTCGATACCTACGTGACCAGTTCGACCCGCTTCTGGCAGGCAAGCGGGATCGACATGTCCGTGAGTGCCAATGGCGTGAAATTGCATACTGAATCGCTCGCATCCATTCTTGAAGGCGGCGTCGCATTTGGTTCGTTGCCAGGCGGCGCGATCGCGCGGGTCGCGCCCGATGCGCTATTTACGCTCTATGAGGATCAGGATCGAGCGATGCGTCCCTCTGAAACTGAAATTCGCGCATTCGTGTTGTACTTCGGCGGTAATCTGCGCGGGTTGTCCGCGGGCGCACCCGTCGAGTTGCACGGCATTACCGTAGGCGAGGTGAAGAGCGTGGACGTTGAATATGACCAGGGCGCCGGCGCGCTCGCATTTCCGGTGGTCGTAGAGATGTACCCGCAAAGACTGCGTGGGCGCATGCAACGCGTCGGCCGTACCGCACCGGCGCGCGAGCCGAGTGAATCGGCCAGCCGGGCGATGATCGACAATTTGGTGTCGCACGGACTGCGCGCCGAGCTCAAAACTGGGAATTTACTGACCGGCCAAAAATTCGTGGAGCTTGATGTGCATCAGGACGCTCCTAAGGATCGGGTCGCCTGGATGGAACAGCCGGCCGTTTTTCCGACCATCTCGAGCGGACTCGATGATATACAAGATTCCGTCGGAGTCATTGCCAAGAAACTCAGCAAAGTTCCCTTTGAGCGGCTCTCGGGACGTCTAATCACCGCCATGGATTCGTTGGACCAAACTCTGAAGAGCGCCGATCACATGCTGCAAAATGTCGACGGCAACTTAGCCCCCCAGGTGCAGGCCACGCTGGCGGAAGCGCAAGGCGCATTGAAGAATGCCAGGGAGCTGTTAGGTCGCGACGCTCCGCTCGAGAACGACCTGGGTTCGACACTGCTGCAGGTTTCACGCGCAGCGAAATCGATCAGCGCGCTGGTTGACTATCTCGAACGTCATCCGGAATCCTTGCTCCGAGGCAAACCGGCAGGCGCAAAATGAAGTCACTATCCCTGCTGCTTTTTATCTTAGGATTGTGCGGCTGTGTGGCGCGTCAACGCGATCATTTTTATGTGCTGGATGCGCAGCCTGCCGCTGCCACGGAATCGCGGACGCAGTTCGACCGGCAAATCACCTTACGTGTCACCGTGCCCTCGCTCGTCGACCGTGCGGAGATGGTGCTGACCGCCGAAAGCAGCGTGACGGTGCTGGATCATGAACGTTGGGCGGCGCCGCTGGCAGATCTCGTGACCGCGACATTGGGCCAAGACATCGAGCGTCGCCACGTCAATGCCGTGGTATTGCAAAAGAGTGAAGATCAGGCAGCCATTCCGGTCCTCAGAATGGCAATCGAGATTGACCAGATGATCGCCCGCCTAGGCGTGCCGGTCGCCATCGAAACTCATTGGCGTGTGAGCGATATCCGGACCGGGAAGGTATCACTCGGGCGCGAGGTATTCGTCAGTCCGCGGCCGCCTAAAGACTACGCTGAGCTGGCCTCTGCATTGAGCTCCTGCATCGCCTTATTGGCGGATCGATTAGTGCGGGAGATTCCGACACCCTAAAAAGGTGTACCCGATCGAGGGGCTACCACGATATCGCTGGCATCCTTGGTGGCGCACGCCCGCGTATCAATAATCGATTGCCGACCGTTCACCGCGAAGGCTGGAGCGTTTGGCCTTCTGTTCGGGCATCGATAATAATCGCGCGCTGTTTACCAGTGCCATGTGGGTCAGCGCTTGGGGAAAATTCCCCAGCATGCGTTTGGCGCGAGGATCATATTCCTCGGCAAACAGGCCCACATCGTTGGCGAGCGCCAGCAAGCGCTCGAACATGGCTTCTGCTTCCTCTCGACGTCCCGTGAGCAAGTAGCTGTCGACCAGCCAGAACGAGCAAGCTAGAAACGCGCCCTCTCCCTGCGGAAGCGCGTCAACCCCCGTGGCGGTGGAATATCGCAGGACGAGGCCATCGACCAGCAAGTGCCGCTCGATCGCGGCAATCGTCCCAAGCACGCGTGAATCGTCAGGCGGCAGGAAGCCAACTTGCGGAATGAGCAGCAGGCTGGCGTCCAACAATTTGGAATCGTACGACTGGCAAAATGTGTTGTTGTTCTGGTCGAAGCCCTTGTCGCACACTTGCGCATGAATGGTCGCGCGCAACTCGCGCCAGCGCGCCAGCGGTCCTTCCAGCCCGCGTGCCATGGCATCCTTAATCGCTCGGTCGAAGGCCACCCATGCCATGACCTTGGAGTGGGTAAAATGCCGCGGGGCGCCGCGAACCTCCCAGAGGCCCTCATCGGGCTGATCCCAGTGCGTCTCGAGAAATTTGAGCAACGCGATTTGCAGGTTCCAGGCATCGGGGTGCGGCTCCATATCGGCCGCTCTTGCCAAATGCAACGAGTCCATGACTTCGCCGTAAACATCCAGTTGAAATTGCCGAGAGGCCGCATTGCCGGCCCTGACCGGTTTGGATCCCTCGTATCCGGGAAGCCACGGCAATTCGATCTCATCGAGACGCCGCGTCCCAGTGACACTGTAGAGAATCTGCAGATCATCAGGCGAGCCCGCAATCGCCCGCAGCAGCCATTCGCGCCACGCCGCCGCCTCATCGTTATAGCCGGACAGCAGCAAAACGTTCAACATAAAGGTCGAATCTCGCAGCCAGCAGTACCGATAATCCCAGTTCCTCACACTGCCGATTTGCTCGGGCAGGGAGGTCGTGGGTGCGGCCACCATTCCGCCGGTCGGGTGATACGTCAATCCCTTCAAGGTTATTAGCGAACGCAATACGGGCGCTCGCCAGCGTCCTTGGTAACGGCACCGGGCGGACCATTTGTGCCAGCGAGCTGCGGTCCTTTTAAGCGCTTTCTGCGCACTCACCGGAGCCTGCATCTCAAAGTGAGAGGGACGATAGTTGAGCACGAAGGATTCCCGGCCTCCCTTGCTCAGGGAAAATTCCGCAACGGTTTTCATGTTTTCCCCCAGGTAGGGTACCGAAGAAGAAAATTCGAGGGTGTCCGGTCCCGCTGTGATCAACAGAAGTTTCCCTGCTCTTCGCACCCAGGGGACAATGGACCCATAATCGAATCGGACGATAAGTTCCATGCGCAGCTTCACCGTGCCGGTCAAGCCCTGGACAATGCGCACCACGTCCCAGCGCTCATCCGACACGGGCATGAAATCGGTCACCCTTACACTGCCGCGGCGGGTATGGAAGTCGGTCTCCAGGACCAAGGAGTCGTTAAGGTAGCGGCGCTTTACGCGCGTGATTTTGCTCATCGGGCTGAGCATCCAGCGTCCGTGCTCAGGTCCGCCGAGCAGCGCGGCGAAACAAGCTGGGGAGTCAAATCGGGGAAAACACAGCCAATCCATGGACCCATCGCTGCCAACCAGCGCCGCGGTGTGGCAGTCGCCGATAATGGCGTATTGTTCGATGGGCAGCGGCATTTAGGCTAGCAGCAGCCGAATTGACCGCCTTTCACTGTTTGATTTTTTTTAGGTGCCTCTCGCGCACTTCATTAGGATTGGTCGGATCGTCCGGATCATTTTCAAAACCGTCCGGTTTGGACACGGTTTCCGCAGTGGACTCCTCATCCGCTTGGCGCTCATCCTTGGACTTGCCCTTCGCGGGCCCTGAGGTTTCGGCCGTTGCGCTCGAGAGCAATGCGTTCAGCAGGTGCAGACCCTCGGGATCCGACTTGTCGTCAGCCGCCGTTCGTTTCTGTCCCGCGCCGTTCACGAAAGCAAGCGAAGCATGCATGCTGTTTCCTCACGTTGATCTTAAGCGCAGCTTGCACCTCGCCACGATTTAGAAAAATGGCTTGAGGCCCATTTGCTTGCAGGACGATTCTGACTCAGCATCACCGTGAGGCTAGCTTGTCCTCCTCCAAACCCGCGTTTAGGGTATGGGCCGATGAAACACGCGTCTCCCGATCATGATGAAAGGCTCAGCGACTTTTTTGCACGCCACGGCGGAGCGAGCGCTCGCGAACCCACCCGGGGCGAATCGGCTGGCGGCCTTGAAGGCTGGTCCGAGGACTACGCCAACGATGGCTATGCCCTGCGTTGTGACTGGTCGACTTTTGGAACACAGGAGGAATTAAAGTATTCGGAAGTTGCGCCGGCAAAATCGCGCGGCTAAACAACGCTTAGTCGTGTGCCGGACTGTGCGCAGCCTAAGCAACTGCGCACAGTCCGAAATCATTGGGACTAGGGTCTTGCTAGCTAGCGGTCTAGCGTTGAATCCCGCTTCGCGTCTTTATCCATATCGGACTTAACGTCGCTCTTCAAGTCGCCGTACTTGGCTTGTGCGGCTCCTGCCACCTTGTTCGCTGCGCCCTTCACTTGCTGAGTGGTGCTGCCCACTGTTTTTCCTGCTACTTCCTGCACTTTACCGGCCGCTTCTTTGGCTCTGCCCTCGACCTGGTCTTTGTTGATGCCCATGAACTATCTCCTAGGAGTCGCCGGCAAACGGCCGACACGTTTGTCAGGGATTCATGCTACGCGGCGTCGTTTCTGCGGCTGTAGGAGCGAGAAGTGATGCGCTGTGGGAATATCTCCCGACGCCCTAAAGATGCGCTGCGGTAATTGCAGTATCCTAGCCGTTCCGCCCCCATGAGGATCACCATGCTCTCTCGACGCGCTTTCTTGCACAGTACCGCCGCCGCCTCCGTGATTGGGGGGACCGGGTTCGCGGCCCCGACAATCAAATCGGCGTCCCTGAGCGCTTCGATCACCGGGGACGCGAAGCCAATTTCGGCTGAAGAGCGGCACCAGCGCATAGCCAAGGTCCAGACCTTGATGGCACAACAAAAAATCGCCGCTATGCTGGTTGAACCTGGTTCCAGCTTGGACTACTTCACAGGCATTCGTTGGCGTCGGTCAGAACGTACCACGGTCGCGATTGTCCCGGCCAACGGTCAGGTGATTGTAATCACGCCGGCATTCGAGGAACCCTCGGTGCGCGAGACCCTGCAAGTCGGCGGGGAAGTCCGGCCGTGGGACGAACACGAAAGTCCCTTTGAAAAGGTGGCTCAGGCGCTGAAAGACCGGGGCATCAGCTCCGGTTTGGTGGCCGCCGAATCGACCATCCGTTTTTTTATCATTGCCGGCATTCGTCAAGCATCGAGCGCGTACGAAATTATTCCTGCAGACGCGCTGGTGCGCTCCTGCAGGCTCATCAAATCTCCTGCTGAGTTGGCATTGTTGCAATTGGCCAATGATGTGACCATTGAAGCGTTGCGGCAGGTGCATGCCAAGGTGAGGCGCGGCATGAGCGCGGCTGACATCATGGCCTTAATGGACGGCGCGACTTCCAGTCTCGGGGCTGCGCCCGAATTTTCCCTGGTCCTTCTTAACGAGGCTTCCGCTTATCCCCACGGCTCGGTGCAGCCGCAGAGTGTCCGGGACGGTTCGGTGATCCTGATGGACTGCGGTTGCGCAGTGCATGGTTATCAATCCGACATCTCACGCACTTGGGTCTTTGGCGAAGCCACTGCGCAGCAGCGCAAGGTCTGGAACACCGTCAAGCGCGGCCAAGAGATCGCGCTCGAGACGGCGAAGATCGATGTCCCCGTGGGTAGCATCGACGACGCCGTGCGCAAGTACTACGAATCGGAAGGCTGGGGCCCCGGTTATCGATTGCCGGGGCTGTCTCACCGCACAGGCCACGGTATCGGTATGGATGGGCACGAACCTCCGTACCTCGTTCATGGCGACACCACAGCTCTGCTGGCGGGGATGTGTTTTTCCGACGAACCCGGAATCTACATTCCCGGCCAATTTGGCATTCGGCTGGAGGATTGCTGGTTCATGACCGCCTCGGGCCCGAAGACCTTCACCCCTTTGGCCAGATCGCTGGACAACCCCATCTAGACCGAGACATCGCTTGATCGTGATCGCATTGCTGTCATTGGCTGTTTGGATTTATTTGTTCTTTGCGCATGGCAGATTTTGGCTGTCGCGTCCCCAATTACCGCCAACCGCTCCGCAAGAATTTCCCGACGTGGATATCATCGTGCCGGCGCGCAATGAATCCGAAACCATTGGTGTGGTGGTTGGCTCGTTGCTGGCGCAAGATTATGCGGGCAACTTTCATGTGATCGTAGTGGATGACGATTCGTCCGACGACACCGCCGCGTTGGCTGAAGCGTGGCCGAATGTGCACGTGATGCGCTTGCAGGGCAAGCCGCTCGGGTGGTCCGGCAAACTGTGGGCGCTCAGCCGGGGAGCGGCGGCAAGCCGCGCGCCTGTATTGCTGCTGACCGACGCCGATATCCTGCATGATCCGGCTCATCTGTCGACGCTGGTCGCGCAGTTTTTGCGCCATCGTCTGGACCTCGTCAGCGAGATGGTACGCCTCAATTGCGGCAGCCTTGCGGAGCACGCCCTGGTGCCGGCGTTCGTCTATTTTTTCCAAATGCTTTACCCCTTCACGAGAGTCTGCAACTCCAGATCTAAAGTGGCCGCAGCGGCCGGCGGAACCGTGCTGATCCGCCGAGAAGCGCTTGATCGAATCGGGGGACTTGACTCGATACACGGCGCTCTAATCGACGATGTGGCGCTGGCCCAAGCGGTAAAAAAGGGCGGGCCCATTTTTCTCGGCCATTCCGGGCTCGCCAGATCGCTGCGCCGCTATCCCGCCTTTGCCGATATCTGGAGAATGATCGCCCGCACCGCCTTTACCCAGTTGCGTTATTCGGCCTTATCCCTGGCTTTGACTATTGCCGGATTAATCCTGGTGTGGATCGTGCCACCCTGGGCACTGGTGTTCGGCACCGGTTGGACACGTGCCTGCGGATTGGCCGCTTGCGTCCTTGCAGGCGCGAGTTATCTGCCCACCTTGGCGCGATATAACCGCGCCTACATGTGGGCGCTTGCGCTGCCTCTCATCGCGACCTTTTACATGGCTGCGACGCTGGCCTCGGCCATCGATCATTGGCGAGGCAAAGGCGCTAACTGGAAGGATCGCGCGTATCAAGCGTAGCGCCTTACTTCTTACTGCCGGCATCGAGCGGCTTGAGCGCTTCCGCCTTGACTGCGAAGTCGTTGATATTCACCTCGTGAGGCGTGCAGTCCGCCCGATAACTGACGTTACGCAAGCTGAAATTTTTCAAGATCAAGTCCTTCATTTCATCTATGAGTTCGCAATCCCCGCGGCCCATGAAAGAAGGATGAGTAGCGCTGACTTCCACGGGCATCCATTTGGCCGGCACCGTGTCTTGCGCATCATCGGCCGGCGCGAGGGTGTAGAAATCGGTCTCTAGAATCGCATTGCGGCTAGGCGCATCGAAGCCACCGGGACAGCCCCGAGCGGTCACCTTGGCATCTTTACGCGCCCCCAGATGCAATAGCAGCGCGCGCATGTTGGTCTCCAAACCATCGCAGGTGTACAACGCCGTAATCCCGTAGTAATTGAAACCCGCCGTGTGGTGTTGCCATACCGCCTTTACTGCCGGCGCGCTGATTGGCGCGGATTCGGCGGCGTAGAGGACCGCACCCGCGAGCGAAAATAACGCGCCAATTGAAATACCTACAATTCTCTTGCTGCTGCGCATGAACCACCTCACGTCGCGGATAAGTAAGCATTTAGCTTACACCCGTTCGCGCGCCGTTGAGTTTGCGCCCCTTCGGTTGACTGCCACACTGGAGTCCTAACCTAGCGGGAGATTCTCGTCATGCGATTTACTTATGGTTTGGGCTTGGCGGCAGCACTGCTAAGCGGAATCTGCGTCGCGGCCGACGGATTGGGCCTGGAGGAGGATGCTCCAAGTCGCGCCACCCCTACCGCTCATGAATCGATGAAAGACTGTATCGAGAAACAGAAGACGGCGGATGTCACGATGTCGAAATCTCAAATGACGCGAATCTGCAAGGACGAGCTCAAACGCCAACGACAATTTGGCGAGACCACGCCCCCGCCAATGGACGCGCCGAAAAACTAGTATTCGCGGATCCGACTAAGGCTCTTATTGGCATCCACCACGGTAATCGCCGTCATATTTACGAGGCGACGAACCGTCGTGGCCGGCGTCAGAATATGCACGGCAGCCGCACAGCCCAACAGAATCGGCCCCACAGCGACGTTTTGACCCGCGGCGGCTTTGAGCAAGTTGTACGCGATGCTGGAGCTATCGAGATCCGGACAGACCAGTAAGTTAGCTGCTCCCGACAGGGTGCTGGTCGCAAGCACAGCGCGTCGTGCTGCCTCGTCCAATGCACAGTCGCCATGCATTTCGCCGTCTGCCTCGAGCCCAGGGACGCGTGACCTCAGGATCGCTAAGGTATCTCGCATTTTTTTCGCGGACGGCGCGTCGCTCGATCCAAAATTGGAGTGGGACAGCAAGGCCACCTTGGGAACCAAGCCGAAAGCGGATAATTGATCGGCCGCCAACTGCGTTAGCTCCGCAAGTTGTTCCGCGGTCGGCTCAAGATTGACGTGGGTGTCGACGATGAAAACCTGCCGTCCCGGCAGGATCAATCCGGTCATTGTGCCGTAGACAGTGGCTCCGCTGCGATGGCCGATCACTTGGTCGATGTAATGCAGGTGCCTAGCCGTGGTGCTGATGGTGCCGCAGATTAGCCCGTCCGCCTCGGCCTTCCTCAAAAGCATGGCGGCAATCAACGTAGTACGGCGGCGCATTTCCAGGCGCGCGTACTGCGCCGTGACGCCGTTGCGCTCGGTGAGCCGGTGATAATCCTGCCAATACTCGCGAAACCGCTGATCGTGCTCGGGGTTGACGACAGTGACATTCTCGCCGATGCGCAGCCGCAGACCATAACGCTTAAGTCCCCGTTCAATGACGGCCGGCCGCCCGACCAATATCGGCGTGGCCAGCTTTTCGTCCACCACGATCTGGACCGCGCGCAGCACTCGTTCATCCTCGCCTTCCGCGTAGACGATACGGCTGCGTTCCGGCGGCGCCTTGCGAGCCGCCACGAAGATCGGCTGCATCAGGGTGCCGCTGTGATAGACGAATTGCAGCAACCGTTGCCCATACGCTTCGAAGTCTTGGATCGGCCGCGTTGCCACACCGGATTCCATCGCGGCCTTCGCGACCGCGGGGGCAATCTTGACGATGAGGCGCGGATCGAATGGCTTCGGTATTAAGTATTCGGGGCCGAAGGCCAAGTCCGACATGCCGCCATAAGCTGCGGTGACGATATCACTCTGTTCCTGACGGGCCAGATCCGCGATGGCATTTACCGTGGCGATTTCCATTTGCCGTGTGATCGTCGTGGCGCCGACATCCAGTGCGCCGCGAAAAATGAATGGAAAACATAAAACGTTGTTGACCTGGTTAGGATAATCGCTGCGGCCGGTGGCGATCACGGCGTCCGGCCGCGCGGCCCGAGCATCCTCAGGTAGAATTTCGGGCGTCGGATTTGCCAACGCAAAAATTAAAGGCCTCGGAGCCATTATCTTCACCATTTCCTGCGTGAGCACGCCGCCGGCGCTTAAGCCTAGGAAAATGTCCGCGCCTCCGATGACATCCAGCAACGTGCGCGCTTCCGTCGCTTGTGCAAAGCGCGCTTTCTCCGGATCCATCAGCTCGACCCTACCTTGATAGACAACACCGGCCAGGTCGGTCAACCATACGTTCGCGGGCCGCAACCCCAAGTCCAGGAGCAAGTCCACACACGCCAGAGCGGCCGCTCCCGCGCCGCTGACGACCATTTTGACTTCGCGGATATCCTTGGCAACCACCTGTAAACCATTGAGGCACGCCGCGGCGACGATGATTGCGGTTCCGTGCTGATCGTCATGGAATACCGGAATTTTCATTCGCCGCCGCAGTTCGCGCTCGACCACGAAGCATTCCGGCGCCTTGATATCTTCTAAATTGATTGCGCCGAAGGTGGGTTCCAGCGCCGCAATCACTTCAATCAGCTTTTGCGGATCTCGCTGTTCGATTTCGATGTCGAACACGTCTATCCCCGCAAATTTTTTGAACAACACCGCTTTGCCTTCCATCACCGGCTTGGCTGCCAACGGGCCGATAGCGCCAAGGCCTAGCACGGCGGTTCCGTTGGTGATGACTCCCACCAAGTTACCGCGGGCAGTAAAACGAAACACATTCAGCGGGTTCTCGACTATGGCTTCGCAGGCGGCAGCGACGCCCGGCGAATACGCCAATGCTAAGTCGTGTTGATTCAGCAATTGCTTGGTTGCTGTGACCGATAATTTCCCAGGGGTGGGAAACTCGTGATAGTCGAGCGCTTGTTTCTTCAGGGCTTCCCGGATTTCGTCTCGCTTCATATGCCGCGCATTACTGGACGTGGTGGCACGTCAACGAGTCATTATAGCCGCTCGGCGCTACGCTTGCCCGCGCACCAGAGGGTCAGCGGCAACGCGCGATCGGGAACCCAATGTGTACGTATAGACGTGGGTGAATTCCGCACCGAGCAGAAAGATCTGCGCTGAATAGTAAATCCAAAGCAAAAGGACCATGATCGAGCCTGCTGCGCCGTAGGCGGAACTCAGCGAGCTGCGGCCCAGATACAGGCCGATTAACAGCTTACCCACGCTAAATAGACACGCAGTGGCCAATCCCCCGATCCATACGTCTCCCCAAGCGATGGCTTCGCGCGGCACATACTTAAAAATCATGGCGAATAATATGGTTGTTAACCCGAGACTTAGCACCAGATCGATCGCGGGCAGAATTACGCTCCATCGTACCAAAAATGTGCCTAACCAGGCTCCCAACGCCGCGAGCGCTGCACTCATGATAAGCGATACCAGCAGTAAAAACCCGACGCCGAGAATCAAGCCTATCGACAAAATGCGCGAACGAGCGATGCGCCACCACGCGGTTGAATCCTTGCGAGGCGATTTCCAAATGTAGTCCAGGGTGTACTGCAATTCACCGAATACGCTGGTGGCTCCCACCAGCAGCGTGATGACGGCAACACCAGCCGCAACGCCTTTCAGTCCGCTTTGTTGAGCGCTCGACAATAGGCTTTGAACGGCCTTGGCTCCTGCATCCCCGAGCAGGCTGCGCATTTGATCCAGCACCTGCGCCTCGGCGGCATTCCGCCCAAAAAGGGAACCGGCCATCGCCATGGCGATCACCAAGATCGGAGCAGTAGAGAATAACGTATAGAAGGACAGAGCAGCGCCGAGACTTGAGGCATTATGCTCGACCCAAGCATAGACGGTGTCGCGCGCGATGCTCCACATGACTCGGATCGGCCGATCGCGTGCCATCTGAGTTAGATGCTTACGGGGCGGCCCGATCGCCGGACCGCTCACGCACCCGGTCCAGGCCCTGCATGAGGTTACCGTGGTGGGGGCGTTTGGCTTCGTCGTCAAACCAAAGCACCCGCATCTGGCCACTTGCCAAGCCCGAGCTATGAGATGCAAACCCGTGGCCGGTCCCCACCAGGGCGCAAAGCGCAAAATTTCGAGCCGCGGTGGTGGGCGGACATAGATAGCTTACGATTGAGGCGCCGGTCAGCGTGACGGCCTCATCCTGAGGCGGCGGCGACGCAGTCCAGCGCACGCCCCCCAGTGCAACGATCAACGCCGCCGCGCCGACAATTTCTGTAACGGCATCCCAGGCGGCTACTTCTTGGAAGGCTACGCTGTCCGGTTTGATACCGTGCACGCTCGATTCGGCTTCGACCAGCCGTTCGAAGATTTTGATTGCATGGGACCGAACGCCTGAATCGATTTCGGCAGCATGAAGGCGCTGTCGCACCGACTTCCACGATGTCCCTTCGTGCCATGCCGCATCGCCCTGAGAGGCCACAGGATAGGCGAACGGGATGCAGCCAAAGTACTTGTCGAAGGGTTCGACCTCGAAGCGCCTTCCGGTGAACTCGTAGTCGGAGTGCGCAATCAGCGAGCAGATCACCGGATAGGCCCCATCCAAAGCATCGACGGCTGCGATGACGCGGGCCTCGAATTGGGGAAAAGTGTCGAGCACGGCTGCGATGAACATATCGCCGGTCAGTCCGCGGGAAAGATCTAAGTGAAGATGCAAGAGGTGGCCCTCCCTGCCCAAGTTGCTAAGGCTGACTCGGGCGACGTTTCGCCAGCAGAATTCCGGCTACGAGTCCCATCACTGCCGCTGCGCCGGCCGCTCCGTAGGGTGAGCGGTGGACTAGGGCATCGGTTTGCGAACGTAAACCGGACAGATCGCGATGCATTTCGGCTCGTAAATCCGCCATGACCATTTTGGCCAAGGCGAGGCCGACGAAAAAATTCGCCGCCTGCTTCAGCGCGCTGGCCGTACTCAAACTACCCGTGCTCAAAACCGGAACCGCGCGAGCGGATGGATTTCAATGACATTCGTGCTCTGGGCCGAGACCGCATCGCTTCCCCCAATCCCATTCTGGTTGGCGGCGAGGCGAGCATTCGGTAGCTCGAGGTAGTATTCCAGGTGTCGATGCGTCCGCACGAAAAGAAAAAGGCTGCCGCGCGCGGACATTTGTTTCAGCATGGATGACATATAGCGTCTTCCGACCACGAAGATCTGTCATCCATTTTTGTAAGTTTTTGTAGGATTAGGCGGATGCTCAGCCTGACGTCCCCTGCTGTTCCATACGGAGGAATGCGAGCACCAGCGTTTCGGCTTTGCGCGCCGAAGCCGTGGTCAGCAGACCGTCGATTTTTTCATGGATGCTGCCGGCGCGCCAGCTATCGAACACCGCCGGATTAATGTACGACTTGCGGCACACGGCGGGCGTATTGCGCAGTTCAGCCGCGACTTGCTTCACCACCCGCACAATGCTTCGTTTAAACGCCGCTTCGCTCGCGGGCTCGGGCAGCGGCTCGCGCGCCAGCAAGGTGATCGCATGCAAGGTGGCCCCCCAGGTTCGAAAATCTTTGGCTGTAAAGTCGTTACCCATTGCTTCCCGCAGGTAATCATTCACCTGCCCCGAATCGATCGGGCAGCGCTGCCCCTCATCGTTGATGAACTGGAATAAATGTTGCCCGGGGATTTCCTGGCAGCGCCGAACGATTTTGGCAATGCGCCTATCATCGATCAGGATTTCGTGCGGTACTCCGCCTTTGCCGCGGAAATTCAAAACGGCCCGGCCGTCGCGAATGAATGTCACGTGACGGTTTCGAAGCGTCGTCAATCCAAAGCTCTTATTATCGCGCGCATATTCGCTGTTGCCGACTCGAATCCGCGTAGCGTCGAGCAGCGTGACGACTGCAGCCAGCACTTTCTGACGGGGCAACCCCGGCAACGCCAAATCGCGCTTCAGGATACGCCGCAATTTAGAAAGTTTGTCGCCAAACGACACCATGCGCTCGAATTTTGCGCTGTCGCGCAATTCGCGCCATTTCGCATGATAACGATATTGCTTTCGCCCACGCGCATCTCTACCGGTGGCCTGCAGATGACCTTGCGGTTGCATGCTGATCCACACGTCGCGATACGCGGGCGGGATGGCCAAGCTCGCGATGCGTTTCAAATCCCGCTCAGCTTCGAGACGGCGGTTTTCTGGTGTTAAATAACGGAAGCCCCTGCCGGCACGCAAGCGGCGGATTCCTGGCTCGGTATCGGAAACATAGACAAGCCCAGCCTCCACAGCCATCTGCGCAGCTTCCTCCGCCGCGGTGTTGGCCGGCTTGTCATTGATCGGTGAGGCTCGAAGGCTCATAACGGAAGGACTTGTAGCAGGTAGATCCGGTGGAGACTATGGCCGAACGCCGACGACACGTAGGACATTGCCGTGAACTGCGTGATCTGCGACGTGGTTCATCAGCGGAGTGTGATGCGCTTCGAGTCGAACCGGACCTCGCCGTTCGGGTGACCCTGGATGATAGTTAATTTAGCATTTACATAACGTTACATTACCCACCTGACAACTGTCATGCACCGCGGTCACGGCCAACGGCATTTCCAGCGAATGACCACGAAGCGCTCCAGAACTTGGTGTTTTCCATAATGTCTGTTTTTTCCTACGCTGTGGTGAGGTGATGACAACTCGTGCACCTCCCCCGGCATACGGAAGAATGACGCAGGTCCGGCCACGTCCGATGGCGATACCCTGTTTTGGCGACGCCTATTCAGACGCCTATTCAATTGCTAGCCCATTGCTGTCCCGCTAAATTTAATCGAGGAGACGAAGATGAAAACCAAAATCCTGGCGCTGATGCTCGTATTGCCTGTCGCCGCATTTGCTGCCTCGAACCCTGACGCTTCGTTTTATAAGAACGCCGCGGAAGCGGGCATTTTCGAGGTTGATGCCGGCCACATGGCACAAGACAAAGGCAGCAGCCAGCAGGTCAAGGACTTCGGCTCCATGATGGTGAAGGATCATGCGGCCGCTAACGACAAGCTTCAATCGATAGCCTCGTCCAAGAATATTACTTTGCCGACGAGCGCCAGCGTCGCGGAAATGGCGACCGAAGCGAAATTGAAGTTGCTCTCGGGCGACACGTTCGATAAGTCGTATGTGAAGAGTCAAATTTCTGCGCATCAGAAGGCCATTGCGCTGTTTCGCAAGGAGGCCACCTCAGGGCAAGACGCCGATGCCAAGGCTTTCGCCAGCGCTACGCTGCCGACGCTTCACTCCCATCTGAAGGCGGCCACTTCCATCGGTACGAAGATGGGTCTCAAGGTCAAGTGACGCCTAAGGCGGCGCCCAGGTTAATTCAAAGGCGCCGCCTGTCTTTTCGATTGGTGCACGCGAGAGTTCAATCGCGATGCCAGTTCGGCGCCGGCTGCATCGAGTAGGCGCAATCCCACGCTCATCTAAGGGGCTAACTTCTTCACTTCGCTAATCGCCACCCGTATTGTCGCAGCGTGGGAAAAGGGCGTAGGCCGTAGGTGTTTGTCAAAATCTAAAAGTTCAAAGAAGGAACTCACATGCTTCATTATGCCGTCGTGTTCTTAGTCATTGCTTTGATCGCGGCTGTCTTCGGTTTTGGCGGCATTGCTGCCGGCGCCGCAGGCATTGCCAAGATCTTGTTTGTGGTGTTTTTGATTGGTGCGATTGTCACGTTCCTGATGAACGGCAGGACGCGAGTTTAGTTTTCAGTTGGACCAGAGGCATCGCCGTCGGCAGCTCGCGGCGATGCCTCCAGAGCCGACTGGCTCTTTCGAGCTGCTGCCGATAGCGCGAAACTCATCACTTCATCGGCCATCGCATCCAGTATTTGACCCACTCGGGGCACGAGGCAGTGCCCTCCTTCATCGAAAACGTTTTCCGTAGAGTTGATGGCCGCGCCCAGGGGAGTGGGCCAACCGCGAAGCGCGTGAACTATATCCCGCAGAGCGCTGAGCGTATTGACTGCACCGGGCCAACCAGCCGCCGTGGCAATGCAGCCCACCGCGCGCCCGCTGAAATACGGCCTCACATCCGTGCGCAGGTCCTCCGCATAATCCAGCGCGTTCTTCACCAACCCGGAAATACTGCCGTGATATCCCGGAGAACCGACGATAATGCCGTCGGCCCGCGCCAACTCAGTTACCAGGAAGCGCGCCCGCTCACCTCTGTCGAGATTCTCCGGCTGGTACAGAGGCAATTGCAACAGTGAGCCGCTAATGAGGTTGGTCCGGGCGCCGGCGTGTTCGGCGGCCGCCAGCACATGACGCATGGCCCATTCGGTGGAGGAATTCGAACGCAGGGTTCCGCCGACGGCAACAATATAAGGATGTGTCACGAAGGCAATTTTACACAGTATCGTATTTGGGATCAGCGCGCCGAGGAGGCAGCCCGGGCGCCGAATGGAGGCTTGGCGAACCAGACGAAAGGTATCAGGATTAGGTAGAGCACGCCCAACATGTTAAACACGTCGTTGACGCCGAGCGTGGATGCTTGTTCGGATATCACTTGGTTGACATACGCGGTGGCACCGACGCCCTTGATCCCTTGAGCGCCCAGCTGCGTTTGATAATGCAGCCAGGATTGGGACGATGTCTTGATGTGCTCGGTCAGCACCGCATGGTGGTAGTCGCTGCGTCGATTCCAAATCCAGACCGTGATGGCGGTCGCGAAACTACCCGCCATCGTGCGCACAAAATTACTGACTCCCGAGGCCGATGCCAGTTCGTTTGGGGCGACGCCCGACATGAGGATTTGGTTTAACGGCAAGAAGAAAAACGCGATTCCCAGCCCTTGCAGGAACCGCGGGGTCGCGAACTGCACGAAACTGGCACTCTCATTCAATGTCGCGGTCCAGAAAACCGAGAAGCCAAAAACGCAAAACGCAAAACTGGCTGCGAGACGTAAATTGAGCCGCATCATGTTCCGTCCCACGATTGGCGCTACAAAGAGCCCCAGCACTCCGACCGGCGCAACCGCCAACCCAGCCCAGGTGGCCGTGTACCCCACCGTGGTCTGCAGCCAAAGCGGGAAGATAATGTTGATACCTGAAACTGCAAAATAGGCCAGCCCTACCGTCAAGGTGCCGACCCGAAAATTACGGTGGCTGAACAGGCGCAGGTCGACCACCGGATGCTTGTCGGTAAGCTCCCAGGGAATGAAGAACGATATCGCGATAACCGCGGTAA
This sequence comes from Steroidobacteraceae bacterium, assembly GCA_036401515.1. Classification (GTDB taxonomy): domain Bacteria; phylum Pseudomonadota; class Gammaproteobacteria; order Steroidobacterales; family Steroidobacteraceae; genus Bog-1198. Next base: position 13,731 of record DASWUU010000077.1, on the reverse strand, counting down.
TGGCCGCCGTCAAAATCACCGGCGAGTTGAACCAATCCTTCTCATTGCCATTATCCAACATGAATTGCAGGCTGCCGACGCCGATGACGAGGAGCGCCAAACCCACGACATCGATCGGCAACTTGACGGTTTTCGACTCGCGGTGCCGCAGTATCGACCAGCTGGCGGCGGCCGAGAAGGCGCCAACCGGCAAATTGATATAGAAGAGCCATGGCCAGGAGAAATTATCGGTGATCCATCCGCCGAGTATGGGGCCGAAGATCGGGGCAATCATGATGACCATGGACCACAGCCCGAGTGCCAAGCCGCGCTTCTCGAGCGGATAGTTTCGCAGCAGTATGGCCTGCGCCACGGACATCATCGGGCCGGACACGAGACCTTGGATAAGGCGTGCCCCAACCAGCATAGGGAGGCTGTTGGCGACGCCGCAAACAGCCGAGAAAAGCATAAACAGCAGGATCGAGGTGACAAAGGTTCTGACTTCGCCGAAGCGCCGCGCGATCCATCCTGACAGGGGCTGCATGATCGCAGCGGCCAGCATGTACGAACTGACTGCCCAAGTGCCTTCCGATGGGGTAACGCCCAGGCTGCCGGAAATCGAAGGCACGGAGACATTGACGATGGTCATGTCAAGAATCTCCATGAACGAGGCGGTCGCAATGGCGACGGTCAGGAAAAACAGCTTCCCGCCATGCAGGGGTGGGTATTCGCCGGCTATCGGCGGCTGTGCGGCCTCAGGCATGAACGCTTCTAGGGCGAGTGTTCGGGCCTAAGATTACGGCGCACCACCGCATCGGCCTCCTGGTTGGCCTTATCCAAATCCTGCGTGTAAACCTGGGTGTCCCCCACCGGTTTATCGCTAGCCTCGCGCGCCAATACCGGTCCGCCGCGAAGCGTCGTGTCCACCGTGACGGTGGCCGAGAGACCGACGCGCAGCGGCGATTTCTCCAGATCACTTTCCTCGATCTGAATTCGCACCGGCACGCGTTGCACTACTTTGATCCAGTTGCCTGACGCGTTTTGCGCCGGCAGCAGTGAAAACGCGGCCCCTGTACCCGCCGCCATGCCTTGCACGTGCCCGTGGAAAATGAACGATCCGCCATACAAGTCGCTTCGCACCTCAGCCTTCTGACCAATTCGCAAGTCTCGCAGCTGCACTTCCTTGAAGTTCGCGTCCACCCACAACGAGTGCAGCGGGACCACTGTCATCAGCGCTTCACCGGCTTGAATATGTTGTCCCAGCTGCACGCTTCGCTCAGCGACGTACCCGGATACAGGGGCGACCACGGCGTTGCGCTGCGCGGCGATCCACGCATCTCGGTAGGCATCCTTGGCTTGCAGGACCGTCGGATTATCTTCGACCGCCGCGCCATCGACCAGCGCATGTGCCGACAGCGACTGCCGTTGCGCCTGGTTAAGCGAAGCTCGCGCGATTTGCACATTTTCGCGCGCATGCCGCACCTCTTCACCGGCGATGGCATGGCCGGGCAGCAGCGGTTCGCGCTTTTCTAGATCGGTCTGCGCCCGCGCCAGCTCCACCTTGCGCGTATCGATTTCCGAATCGTATTGGCCGGCGGTCTCTTTCTGCTGGCGAACCTGCCGCACTGCTTGCGCCAACGCACTGGCGGCGCGGCTCAAAGCGGTTTGGGCATCGACTGGATCGAGCTTCACGAGCACCTGGCCCGCGTTGACGAGCTGAGTATCGTCAGCCAGCACCGCGACGACGGTGCCGGAAACCTGCGCGGAAATGACGACCCGGTTGCCGTTTACGTAAGCATCATCGGTCTTCTCACGCTTCGAGAGCACGAGAACCCAGTAAGCAGCCCACAACGCTCCCAACACAATGAAAATAAACGCGATCAGCAACAAAATCCTGCGCCGCTTGCTCTTCGGAGGACTTGTAGGCGGCGATTCTATCGTTGCATTCATGGTGTCGTTGTCGTTGTCGTTGATGAGGAGTTAGCCAGCTTCTGCGGGCTTTCATATCCGCCGCCAAGCGCCCGTTGCAGCGCGATGTCTGCCGATAAAGCCGCTGAGTCGAGCTGCGTCATGGCATCGCGTTGATCTATCCAGGTCTGTGTGGCGATGAGCTCGCTGCGTGAATCATCGAGATCCTGACGCACGCGCGCCGCGGCGCTGTTTTTCATCCGCAGCGCCGCAGCGACGCCTTGGCTGCGCTGCGCTCGTTGCGCGTCGATTTGCGCTCGCGTCGTTGCTTGCGTTGCGACGTCTCGCGCAGCACTGATAACCGTGTCTTGATAGGCCGACACGGCGGCATCGATGGCCGCCTGGGCTCCGCCGTAACGCGCCTTCAGGCGGCCGGCATCAAAGATCGGCAAGTGGATGGCCGCAGTTGCTTGCGGCACGCGGCTGCCATACTCGAGCAGCTTTCCCACATCAATGCTCGAGAGTCCGAGCAGCGCATTGACCGTTACGTCGGGAAAGAATTCTGCACGCGCAGAGGCCAAGCTCTTCTCGGCCGCTTCGATACGCCAGCGGCTTGCCGTGATGTCGGCGCGGCGCGATATCAGATCGATCTTTACATGATCCGGCAAGTTGCCGGGAAATGACGGCAGGGGTTTCCGCACCAGGGGCGGCAGCTCGGCGATGGACTTACCCACCAAGGCCGCCAAAGCGACCACGCGTAGTTTTGCAGATCCTTCCAGCGCAGCTATCTGGTCACGCGCAGCCGCGAGCGACAGTTCCGCACTGTTGAGATCGTCTGCTGATGTGAGCTCGGCACGTACCCGCTCAGCGACGAGCCGACCTTGGGAATCCACGGCAATTTCTTTTTCTTTTGCCAGGGCTAACCGGCTTTGATCGGATTGCCAGGCAAAATACATATCGGCGATTGAACTGGCGAGCATCAATGCCGCTGCGCTGCGGTCGGCTTGAGCGGCGTGTGCCTGATCCATAGCGGCTTCCACGGCATCGCGTTGTTTGCCCCACCAGTCGAAGGTGTAGCTCGCCTGCAGCCCGAGGTCGAACTGGTCGTACCAAGTGAATCCCAGAAGCCGCGGCGGGAACACCCCATTGTCGCTGAGGCGCTGCCGGTCGGCATCGGCGTTCGCATCGAGGTGCGCGCCGGAGGTCGCCGCAGCCAGACGCACGGATTGCCTTGCGGAATCGTAGCGCGCATGCGCCGTCGCCAAGCTCGGCGAGTTCGCGCCCCCCAGCTCGATTAATTGGTCCAAGGTGGGATCCTGATATCTTTTCCACCATTGCTCGGCAGGCCAATCGCCTCCTTCGGCGGCTTCGAGCCCTTCGAGCGGTGCACTTTCTGGCAACTGAACGGCTTTGTGCTTCGGCGGTAAACCTGCGCAGCTTGCCAGCAACGTCAGACACGCCGCCGCAGCGATTCGCCACGCATTCATGCCTCCGTTTGCTCCAAATCAACGACGAGCCGCTTGAGCTGAGCTGTGATCTGACGCTGCTCGGTCTCCGGAAAACTCTTCAACATTTCACGCAAGGGCACGAGCAATTTAGGAAGCAGCTGGCGGACGAACGCCTCGCCTTGCTCCGTGATCCTCAGCACCATCCTGCGCCTGTCGTGAATGCTGGAGACGCGTGTGATGAACCCGCGGCTGACGAGCGCATCGCTGATGCGCGACAGGTTGGCGGGACTCTGCGAGGCGCGGGCACATAGATCGCTCGGGTGGGCGACGCCGTCAGGCTGGGAGAACAGTGTGGTCAGGACGCGAAACTCCGCCTCAGCCAGACCGAAAGGACGAATTTGGTGTTCGAACATCACCGCCATCTCGCGCCCCAAGTGCATAAGGAGTCGGCACAGCAAAATACCGGACACGGGCAAATCAGGCAGCCGGCTCCGCAGGCTCTCGAGATTGCCCTCCACGAGTTCAAATTGGGTCGCTGAATTCTTAGTTTGCATGCTAACGATTTAGTATTGTATATTTTATCGAGCAAATATCTATCTGGCAATTGGTCTTAATCAGGGTTACCATGTGGCAATTGAAAACGACACGTGTCATTTTTCTGTCATGATCGACCCCAGTGAGTTGGACGTAATGCCACCCAAGCGCGGGCGACCCTGTCGAGGTACGGGACCCGCGAGAATCGAGGCGCTGCTCGATGCTGCAACGCGGGTGTTTTTGAGGGAAGGATACGGTTTGGCAAGCATCGATAAAGTCGCATCCGATGCGGGCGTATCCACTCGCACGATTTACGAGAAATACAGGAATAAAGCAGACCTGTTGGGCGCCGTGATCAGCAGGCTGCTGGGTCGCATGTCGACGGTGCTGGCCACAGCGGAGCTGAATCGCCTGACGCCAAGAGCGGCGCTCACCGTGATCGGAGAAACCATTACAGGCCGGGTACGCGAGACCGATTCGGCGGCGCTTTTTCGCATCGTCGCGACGGAGGCGCATCGCTTTCCCGAGCTAGCCGCGAAAATGCGCGAAACCGACAAGCGCTGCGTGGAAACCGTCGTGGCCGGCTACTTCCGCGATCAGGTGAGCCGCGGCGCCCTACGCCTCGCCGATCCGGACAGGGCTGCAAGGCTCTTTTTGCACATGATTTGCGCCGAGCTTAAGGAAGGCATGCTGTTCGGAGACGAGGAAGCAATGATTAAGCTCGACTGCAAATCGCACTTGGATCATGCGATCGATATTTTTCTTCTTGGCGCGGCCCCCAGATCCAATCCTTCGGGGTCCGCAGCTCCCTTTGCAATGGCTGGATAATCGGCCGGATACGGATACATGCGGAAATTCATTCTTGCCAGTTTCGCCTTGACGATTGCGTGCTCTCACAAGGCCCCCCCGCCCGCGCCCCCGCCGCCCGAGGTGGCGGTCATGACCGTGCAAACGCAGCCAGTCACCATCGTCACCGAACTGCCCGGCCGCACAACGGCATTTCGTGTCGCGGAGGTACGCCCGCAGGTCAATGGCGTGATTCTGAAGCGGCTGTTCACCGAAGGTAGCCAGGTCAAGGCAGGCCAACAGCTATACCAAATCGATCCGGCACCGTTTCAGGCCAGCTATGAAAGTGCCCGGGCGTCGCTCGAACGCGCACAAGCGAGCGCCACATCGAGCCGTCTGCTGGCGCAGCGCTACAAGCCTTTGAGCGAAGCGCGCGCCGTCAGTCAGCAGGATTACGACAACGCGGTCGCCTCGCAGGATCAGGCCGCGGCCGACGTCGCCTCGGCCAAGGCCGCGGTCGACACAGCACGCATCAATCTGGCCTACACACGGGTCTTTGCCCCAATTTCAGGCCGAACCGGGCGCTCATCGGTTACGGAAGGCGCCTTGGTCAGCGCCAATCAGACCACCGCGCTCGTGATCATTCAACAGCTGGATCCCATTTACGTCGATGCGACGCAAGCCAGCACAGTGCTTTTGCATTTGCAGCGTGCCTTCTCGGAAGGACAATTGAAAAAGGTCGGCGAAACCCAGGCAGAGGCAAAATTGATTTTGGAGGACAACTCGCCCTATCCGCTGCCAGGAAAACTGCAGTTTACCGAAGTGACGGTGGACTCGGGAACCGGGTCGGTCACGCTACGATCGGTATTTCCCAACCCGCAAGGCGTCCTGTTGCCCGGAATGTTCGTGCGCGAGCGCGTGGAAGACGGCGTCGACGAGAAAGGCTTGCTGGTCCCGCAGCGTGCGGTCAGCCATAACCAACGCGGTGAGGCAACGGTCATGGTCGTCGGCGACGGTGACAAGGCGGCAACCCGCATCATCAAAACCGAGCGTGCCATCGGCGACCAATGGTTGGTGAGCGACGGCTTGGCGCCCGGCGATCGAGTGATCGTGGTCGGCGTCCAAGCGGTTCGTCCCGGGAGCGTCGTGCATGCTCACGAAGTGACGCCCTCCGAGCTCAGCACTACGGCTGCGCCCGCGCCGGCTCCTTCGCAGCCGAAGAAGTAATCGCCCGTGTCTGAATTTTTCATTGAACGGCCGATCTTTGCCTGGGTGCTGGCCATCGTCATTATGCTCGGCGGCGCACTCGCCATTAAGACGCTGCCCATCGCACAGTACCCCAGCATTGCCCCGCCCGCCGTGGCCATCAGCGTCATCTATCCGGGCGCCTCCGCGGCCACGGTACAAAGCACCGTCGTACAAGTGATCGAACAGCAACTATCGGGCATCGATAATCTGCTGTACTTCTCGTCGGAGAGCGACAAAGACGGCAGCATGACGATTACGCTCAGTTTCAAGCAGGGAACCAATCCCGACATAGCTCAGGTGCAGGTGCAGAACAAGTTGCAGCTCGCAACCCCATTGCTACCGCCGGAAGTGCAGCTTCAAGGCATCCGCGTCGCGAAATCGACGCGCAATTTTCTTCTCGTCATCGGATTTTTCTCGGAAGACGGCGCCATGTCCAGCAGCGACATCGGCGATTTCATTGCATCGAACGTGCAAGACGCGCTCAGCCGCACGGCGGGTGTCGGCGATTACCAGGTGTTCGGCGCGCAATACTCCATGCGGATCTGGCTCGATCCGGCAAAGCTCAATAATTTTAACCTGACGCCGGTCGATGTCAGCAACGCGATTCAAACGCAAAATGTGCAAATTGCATCGGGCGAACTCGGCGGCCTTCCGCAAGTCCAGGGCCAGCAGCTCAACGCCACCATCATCGGTCCGACGCGCCTGAATACGCCGGCGCAGTTCGGTGCCATCCTGCTGAAGGTCAATCCCGACGCCTCGCAAGTTCGTCTGCGCGATGTGGCTCGCGTGGAACTGGGCAGCGAGAACTATCAATTCAGCAGCACACAATGGAATGGGCATCCGGCCTCGGGCATTGCGGTGCGGCTCGCCACCGGCGCGAACGCGCTCGATGCCGCTGCTGCCATCCGAGCGACGATGGATAAGCTCAGACCGACTTTTCCGCCCGGCCTGCAAGTGATCTACCCCAACGACAGCACGCCCTTTATTCGCATCTCGATCGAAGATGTCGTGAAGACCTTGTTCGAAGCGATCGGCTTGGTGTTTCTCGTCATGCTGCTGTTTCTGCAAAACCTGCGCGCGACGCTCATTCCGACCATCGCGGTACCCGTGGTGCTTCTGGGCACGTTCGGCGTTCTCAAGGCATTCGGCTATTCCATCAATGTGCTGACCATGTTTGCCATGGTGTTGGCCATCGGCCTCCTGGTCGATGATGCCATCGTTGTGGTGGAAAACGTCGAGCGCGTCATGGAAGAGGAGAACCTCTCGCCCAAGGAAGCAACCCGCAACTCGATGCAGCAAATCACGGGCGCGCTGGTCGGCATCGCCATGGTGTTGTCGGCCGTGTTTTTGCCCATGGCATTTTTCGGCGGCTCCACGGGCGTCATCTATCGGCAGTTCTCGGTCACCATGGTCTCGGCGATGACACTGTCGGTGCTCGTGGCGCTGATTTTCACCCCTTCCCTATGCGCCACGCTCCTGAAGCCAAAGAAACAGGCGCGGGCACGCAAAGGCCTATTCGGTTGGTTCAACAGGAACTTCGACCGCAGCAATCAGAAGTACGAGAGCGCGGTCGTCCACGTGGTACACCGAACCGGGCGCTATTTATCGATCTTCGCTCTGATCGTCGTCTTGATGGCGGTTTTATTCATTCGGATACCCCGATCGTTTCTGCCCGACGAGGACCAAGGCATCATTTTTGCGCAAGTCACTTCCCCGCCCGGTGCGACGCTCGAACGAACGCAAAAATCGCTTACGCAAGTCCGTGATTATTTCTTGACCCGCGAAAAGGACGCCGTCATGGGCGTGTTCACCGTTCCAGGCTTCAGCTTCGCGGCTCGCGGCCAAGCGGCGGGTCTCGTCTTCGTCCGCATGAAGGACTGGCGCGACCGCCCTGGCAAGGAAAATCGCGTGCAAGCGGTGGCTGCACGGGCAAACGCGGAGCTTCGGAAAATATCCGATGCGCAAGCCTTTGCCTTCGCGCCGCCCGCTGCGCTAGAACTCGGCAACGCGACCGGCTTCGACCTGGAACTCGTTGACCTGACCAATCAAGGGCACGAGAAGCTCATGGCTGCGCGCAACCAGCTCTTGGACCTGGCGCGCAAGGATCCGCAACTCACCCAAGTGCGAGCCAACGGCTTGGACGATGAGCCGCAGTATCTTGTCACGATCGATTGGGAGAAGGCCAGCGCGCTCGGATTGACCATCGCTGATATCAACAATACGCTCTCGGCTGCGTGGGGATCGCAGTACGTCAATGACTTCGTCGACCGAGGCCGCGTGAAGCGCGTGTTCATCCAAGGCGATGCGCCTTCGCGAATGTTGCCGCAGGACCTGACCAACTGGTATGTACGCAATTCGAAACTGCAAATGGTGCCCTTCTCGGCTTTCTCCGATGCCAACTGGGGGTTCGGCTCGCCGAAGCTCGAGCGCTTCAACGGCGTACCGTCGGTGGAGATTCTCGGGGCGCCGGTCCCCGGCGTGAGCACGGGTACGGCGCTCGACACCATACAACGGCTCGCGAAACAATTGCCGCCGGGGTTCGATGTTGAGTGGACCGGGCTTTCCTTCGAGGAGCGCCTGTCCGGCTCGCAGGCTCCGTCGCTCTACGCCATTTCGCTCATCGTGGTCTTTCTGTGCCTTGCAGCGCTCTATGAAAGCTGGTCGATTCCAGTTGCAGTGATGCTGGTGGTACCGCTGGGTGTTTTCGGCGCTATCCTCGCCACGCTCTTGCGCGGGCTCGAGAACGACGTGTTCTTTCAGGTCGGATTGCTGACCACGGTGGGCCTGTCGGCCAAAAACGCAATTCTCATCGTCGAATTCGCCAAGGAGAACCACGATCGAGGTATGGAGCTGGTGGAAGCGACGGTGCACGCCGCTCGTCAACGGCTGCGGCCCATTCTCATGACCTCGCTCGCCTTCATGCTCGGTGTGATGCCCTTGGCCATATCCAGCGGCGCCGGCTCGGGCGGCCAAAATGCCATTGGCACGGGAGTCATCGGCGGCATGCTGTCGGCCACCGTTTTGGCAATTTTCTTTGTGCCTGTATTTTTCGTAGCGACCTTGAAGTTGTTCACGGGTGCAACCCCGCATCATGCCTCTGACACTGAATCGGACGTTCAGACCCAGCGAGACTCCCCGTGAAGAATCCCAGCGTGACCCTGGCTCTGCTTTCGCTGTGCCTTGCAGCCTGCACGCTCGAGCCGCACTACGTGAGGCCCGAACCGGCGGTGACGCAACAGTGGCCGGAGCCACCCGCCGCCGATGAGAAATCCGCGCCCCCGGCGCAACCCGCGGGCGAAGCTCCGCAGCGCAGCGCCGCACAAATCGGATGGCGCGAATTCTTTACCGATCCCAAGCTGCAGACACTGATAGCACAAGCACTACAGCACAATCCGGATGCACAGGTGGCAACCCTCAACATTGCAGCCGCACGCGCTCAGTACCAGATTCAGCGCGCGGATCTATTTCCGAAAATCTCCGCAAGCGCAATCGAACAAGTGGAAAAATATCCGACTACAGTTCTGCCAATCGTCGCCGGTGCGGGCACGGGAAGCGTCGGTGCAACGGGCGGCTCCGGGTCGGGTATCTTTCGGTACTTCGATGTGGGCGTGGGATTTACCTCGTACGAGCTCGATCTGTTCGGGCGCGTTCGAAGCCTCAACCACGCGCGATTGCAGCAGTATTTAGGCTATGTGGAAACGCGCCGCAGCACGCAGATCAGCGTGATTGCCGAAGTCGCGAGCGCCTATTTGACATGGCTCGCCGACACCACGCTGCTGCGGATCACGGTCGATACGCTCAACAGCCAGCAAGAGTCGCTCAAGCTCATCAGGATGAGCTTTGATGGCGGCGTCGCCACAGCGCTCGATTTGCACCAGGCTGAAACCACTGTCGCGACCGCGCAGGCAAACCTTGCGCAATACCGGCGCCAGGTGGCACAAGATCAGAATGCTTTGGTCGTGCTGCTCGGCACACCGATGCCCAATGAATCTATGGCAGAAGAGGATCTGGACGAAGAGAAGCTGCTCACGGATCTTCCGGCGGGATTGCCCTCGGATATCCTGGTCCAGCGGCCCGACATCCTCGCGGCCGAGCACAACCTGATCGCCGCCAATGCCAACATCGGTGCTGCGCGTGCCGCCTTCTTTCCCAGGATCTTGTTAACCGGCTCCTACGGCACCGCCAGTACGCAGCTATCCGGTCTGTTTCAGCAAGGATCATCGGCCTGGACGTTCTCGCCGCAGATTAGCTTGCCGATCTTTGCCGGCGGCGCCAATGTCGCATCCCTAGACTTGGCCAAGGTGCAAAAAAACATTCTGGTAGTGCAGTACCAGCAGGCCATCCAAAACGGATTCCGGGAAGTGGCGGATGCTTTGGCGGGCCGCGCCACCCTGGACGCTCAGGTTGCAGCGGACACAGCATTGCTGGAGGCCAGCAGCGAAAGCTTCCGCTTGTCCAACATGCGCTACACGGGCGGCGTGGATAACTATTTAGGGGTTCTCGATGCACAGCGCATTCTGTACTCGGCTCAACAATCCCTCGTGAGCGTGAAGCTCGCGCGACTGCAAAATCTCGTGACGCTCTATAAGGCGCTCGGTGGCGGTTGGCGAGAACAGAGCGGCTAGCACCCCGCACGTTGCCAATAGTATCAATAGTATACGCATGAAACCCGTTCGACTCTCTAGGATAAGGCCCATCGGCCCCGTTCAACTCAAACGCGAACGCAGTTCAAAAGTTTAATAAAATTGCCGTTACGTTTTCACGATTGTCTTGTATATTCCAGTCGCAGAGTCTTGATTTAACAAGATTCGCCAGAAGGTGGCAGCCTCGAAACCACTTTAGGTTTATGTCCTTGTTACCGTGGGGCTTTATGATCAGTGCCTGGGATTGTTTTCACTTTGCCACGCTTGAATTAGTGCGCTCGACACCGATCAAGCAGCGTTTGGTTTGCGCATACCGCCGATACCTCGTTTCGCTACCCCCGGATGAGGTTCCCACAGAAGTGCGCGACTCCTTCGGGACAGTGATGCGCAGCTTATGCGGCGTCGCGCCTCTGCGCGGCGAGGATGCGGTCGCGGCTTCGGTGCGCAAGATGTCAAACCAAGAGGCGGATGAGTGTGCGGCTCAAATCGTCGAAATCTTCGGCCTGATGTGCAAGACGCATCACAACACCCTGCGCACCGCCAGCGTGGTCCAATTGCACTCCGTGGACCGCACCATCGACGATTTCTCGACGTCGCTGACCGCCAGGAATTAGCCCTAGTCGGGCTTGAACTCGATCGTATCCCAGCGCGTGGACTCTTGATGCCGCGCTTGGCGGCGCAAGGCATCAATTAAACTGCGTTCATTCCAGGCACTCACCTCATCGGCAAGCTCTTTGATGGGTTTTGGCAGCGGCGCGGTGGAACCGAAATTCTCCATCGCGACGATGGGGCGATCCGCTGATTTGGCAAAATGCATCTGAAAAAGCACTAGTTCAGGAGCGAGCTGGTAGACGGCAGGCAACACCACCAATACTTCGCAAGGAGCGATTTGCCGGCGCAAGTCTTCGCGCTGCGATTCCTTGTCGAGCGGCTGCTTCTCGTGCGGTTTGCTGGTGTTCACATAGTAAAATTTGCCAGACGCCTCCAAATACTCGAAGACTCGCGTGTAATCATCATTCTCGGCCCACGCGTGGCTGACGAATAATCGAATAGGATCACCGGTCATGGCAGGCGCCTGCTATTACTCGGACAGGCTCCCAGTGTAGCTCGCCGATGGTCATGCGCGAAGCACCCCGCGCCGATACAATGTCTGGTGCGACTGCTGATTTACAATATACGGTACGCCACCGGAACCGGACCCGCCTTCCACCTTCCGGTGCCAGGCGCCGGCTATCTGCGCTCCAGCCGCGAGGTGCTGTCGCGCATCACCGACTTCATCAAGGAGCAGGATCCTGACGTGGTGGGCCTCATCGAGGTCGACACCGGCTCCATACGCACCGGCATGGTCAATCAAGCCGACTACATTGCGCAAAGCTTGGGCCACTATTCCACCTACGAATGTAAGTATGGAGTCTCCTCCGTCAATCACTTGGTGCCCATTGTGCGCAAGCAGGCCAACGCGTTCCTCGCCGCACCTCGCGTGCGCGGCGAGCGATTCCACTACTTCGATACCGGGATCAAGCGCCTGATTATCGAATTGGAACTCGATGACATTGCCATTTTTTTAGTACATCTCTCCTTGAAATTCAGGCACCGTCAGTACCAGCTTCGATACCTCTATGACTTGGTGCGCAAAACTGCCAAGCCCGTTATCGTCGCCGGGGATTTCAACACGTATTGGGGCGATCACGAAATCTACCTCTTTACCCAAGCGGCGGGGTTGACGAGCGCCAACACGCAAGGACTTTGCTCCTACCCGAGCCGCAGCCCGCGCAAGGAGCTTGATTTCATCTTGCACAGCTCGCAGATCCAAGTGAATCGGTTCGAGATACCCGACGTGCAGTTCTCCGATCATCTGCCCTTGGTCTGCGATTTCACCATTCTCACGGCCGCTGAACAGGCAGCATGACCTATAGCAACTGGTCGCTGCAGATCGATGCCGACCGGATTGCCTGGCTAACCTGCGACATGGCCGACGCGTCGACCAATGTTTTGTCTGCAGAAGTGCTGCGCGAGTTGGCATTGATGCTGGCGGAGATCAGCGCATTGCGCCCGATCGGCATGGTGGTGCAATCCGGCAAGACCAATGGCTTCATCGCCGGTGCCGACATCAAGGAATTCGTGAAAATCCGTACTCCCGCGGAGGGGTACGAGTTGGTGCGCGCCGGACAATCGGTGCTGCAGCAGCTCGAGAATCTGCCCTTTCCGAGCCTCGCCGCCTTGCATGGTTTCGTCTTGGGGGGCGGCCTCGAATTGGCTCTCGCGTGCACCTACCGGATTGGAGCCGATGATCCGGCTTTGTCGCTGGGGCTGCCCGAAGTCATGCTCGGTATTCATCCCGGATTTGGCGGCACGGTGCGTACTGTGCGCACGATCGGTGTGCGCGCTGCGCTTGAACTGATGCTCAAAGGCCGGCCGTTCAAGGCCCAGCGCGCCTTGAGCGTGGGATTGTTGGACGAGCTTGTGCCGCCGGCTGCGCTTCGCTTAAGCGCCAAGGCGCGGCTTGTGCGGCATCCGGGTAGGAAAAGTGCGCCTTTCTTAGACACGCTCCTGAATGTCGGCGCGCTTCGCCCGTTGGTGGCCAAACGGACTTTAGGGACGTTGCGCCGCAGCGTCCGCCGCGAACACTATCCGGCGCCCTATGCCATCCTCGAACTCTGGCAGAAATACGGCGCGGCCGGCGCCGCCGCCTACGAGGCCGAGGCCCGTTCGATCAGCGAACTGATGTGCACACCCACGTCGCGAAATCTGGTGCGGGTTTTCCTGCTGCAGGATCGGCTCAAGAGCTTAGGCAGCGAATCGCGCGCCGAATTCAAACATGTGCATGTCGTCGGCGCCGGCGTCATGGGCGGCGACATTGCCGCCTGGGCAGCGTTTCGCGGCTTGACCGTGACATTGCAGGATCGCAGTGAGGAATTGATCCGGGCGGCCCTGCTTCGCGCTAAAACCTTTTTCGAGAAGCGCCTCAAGGACCCCGCTGCCGCGGCCGATGCGGCCTCGCGCCTTACCATGGACGTCAAGGGTGACGGTGCGGCGAAGGCGGATGTGGTCATTGAAGCCATTTTCGAAGATATCGGCGCGAAACAAACACTTTATGCGGAACTCGAGCCAAAGCTCAAGGCGAGTGCCACTCTCGCCAGCAACACCTCCAGTATCCCAATCGAAACCCTGTGTCAAAAACTAGC
>DASWUU010000076.1:0-37285 GCA_036401515.1 Steroidobacteraceae bacterium | reverse complement strand
TCCGACATATTACGATCCCGATGCTTCTTTCTCGCGATCTCTTGAGCAACCGTTGGCGTTGTCAAGTCGCGAGTGATTATTGGCGGGACATATTATCAAATCAAATCAATGCAAATTCGCCGAACTTGCAGCGACTGCAGGGTGTAAGCCCGGTTGGGGTCGGGATGGTGCCGGCGGGATACACGAGGCCTTCGACATAGAAGCTATCGCCGCGCGCATCGGTGCCAAAAAAATCATGGGCTTGCGGATCTCCGATACGACCCGCCGTATTGGGGGCATCTGTATGACCCAGTGTGGCGACATCGATGGAAAATTTAAGCCTTCCATCTCGTTCCGGTTTCGCGTGCCAGTCCGACTCGACTGCGCCGCTAGCGCCACCCGCCGCCCCTCCGAGGAGGCTGCCCATGCCGAACAACCCCGCCAATCCAAGGAGACCGCGTCTATTAAATTTGTCCATCATTCAGCTGCTCCCGTCACGCGCTTCAGCAGGCCGCCGGCGCCGATAAGGTTTTAGAGTGGGGCGTTGGTAAAGGGGACGCAAGCGCCGGGTTCGCCGGGTCTCATCACTGCTTTTCATACCTCATTCGAGTCCGTAGTATTTATGGCAACTTGTGCAGGCGCTGTCGATTCGCTGTCCGGCCAACCCGAGTCCCTTGGCATCGTGCGCTTCTGCAGCCTGGTACGCGGCCTTTGCTGCGTCCTGCAAAACGGCAGCCAGGGGGTCCCAGGCCGTATCGCGCCGCCGTTGAGGAATCATGAGTGCATTGGCCACTTCGGCCAAGGTTGCCGCACCAGAAACCACCGTCTCCCATTGCGCATCCGTGGTTGGGGCCAGGTCGTGCACACCGGTTGCATCCGAAACGGTGCCGCTGGCTCCCCACACCACTTCTGCGGCGGGAGAGAACACATGTTGCATAAAAATGGCCAGGCTCACGACCTCCCTAAACGGCACTGCCGCGCCCGATCGGCGATCTGATGCCGCTGCCTGATGCGCCGCTTTTGGCGCAGCCGGCGCAGAGGATGCGCTTAGCAGCAACGCAAAACCTGCGAGGATTGCTAGGGCGCCCGCTCTCATCTGGTGGTGCTATTTTGCGTGGTGGCCGGAAGTCCCAGATCGCTCTTGTTGAACTGGCAATTGTAGGGCTTGATGACTTCCCCGGGGACCCAAATCCATTGGCGTTTCATGGTCACCGGCGCGGTGAATATTTTAGGGTCAGAGGCCACCAGGGTGTAATCCAACCGGCTCTTATCGGCGGTCAAGGAGAATCGCTCCTCCAATTGCATGTCCGGACTTTGCGGCGTGCCATATTTGTCAAACCAGGGATAGTCGATGTTGGAGGTGAGCACGACCAGCGTGTCACCTTCCCAATGACCGACGGAGTAGCCGTTAGGGCCAGCTTTGACACCTTTCTTCGCGGCCGAGCCGCCCTTCATGTGAATCGTGCGTACCACATCGTATTCTTCAACCTTGAGTTGGATGTCCTCCCCGGCACGGCTGAACTGCATCGGGTGCACTTGATCCATGGAACTTGGCATACCGCTCTTACAGAAAATATAAAGATTGTCTTTCACCGGATCCCATTTGCTCTTTACCTGTTGGGCATAGGCGGTGAGTGGCAGCTTGCCGGCGGAGGCGAATAGCTTGTTCGGAGTCCGATCAGTGAAGTCATTTGCCCAGACGCGGAAGATGCCATCGGCATTGGGTGTCCCTGCTTCGGCAATCTTGCGTTTCTGGTAGTCGATCAAGGCTTCGCCGATTTTTTTGTCGTTTTGACCAGCTGTCCAACGGGGCGGCGCATATTCATCGTTGTAGTTCTCGGTGCCGTCCGGAAACAAGATATTGGTTATAAACATGGTGTTCGAATCTTTGGCTTTAAAGCCGGCGAACTTAAGCTTCGTGCCGACCTGAAAGCGGTCCTTGGTCACTCCTTGACGCAACAAAATGGCGGGTGGGCTGTACTCCATATTCCACAGCGTCACGGTTCCGTCGGGCGCCACTTCTTTCACATCGAACCGGGTATGTGGATTGCGCCATTCAAATCCGACAACTTCGCCCTCTATTTCCTTCAAGTCGCGGCTTTCGTAATGTACATATGGGGAATGATGCGCTTGCGCCGCGAACGGATAGGCAAAGGCGCTCGCCGCAATGCATAGCAGGCGTGCACAACGGAGAAATGAGCTAGGATTTTGTAACAGACGCATACACTGGAGACTCCTCAAATTGGTTTGCAATCGACCTTCGGCAGAGCGCTCGCCAGTCGCGAGCGATGCGGGTTTCTATTATACGACAATTAGAATATCTAATTAATCACGTGCCCGGGGAAGCGTAATCAGCTTTCGCCCCCTGGTTTTGGATCCTTGGCTTCCTTTCGCAGCGGCTTATGCAGCTGATTTTTCAACGAAAAATTCTCGTGGGCTAGTTCTGCATACATGGTCTTGTACTGGGCCAGCTCCGCCGCCATCTCACGCAATTGGCGTAGGGGCGATGAATCGGCCACGTCAAATTTAGCTTTCCAATTATAGAAAGTCGCGGGACTGATCCCGTGCTTGCGCGCGACTTCGGAGGCAGAGGAGTTCCCATCGGCTTCTTTCAAGATGGCAACGATCTCATCCTCGGTAAAGCGGGATTTCCTCATGATGACCTCGAATTCCTCAGATTCTACGGACCACTGCGCCCGTTGGCCGTTGCAGCGGATTAACTGGAAAAATTATCTTAACACTCTACTAGAAAAAATTGAATAGTGGGCGCGAGCGCTGTAGGCTAACTGAAAATTAACCAACCTCGAAGGGGAATTGAAATGCACATCAACGTGTCGATAACCGCCCGCGCACTGGCGGCAGCTGGCTTCGCATTGAGCATCGCGCCCGACATCACTGGGGCCGCCGGGCTAGCGCAGATACCCTCGATCAACTCGGCTCTGGCGTTGGAGGCGGCATCGGCGGCGAAAGACAACTGCTTAAAAACAGGATTCCGCGTGTCCGTAACGGTTGTCGATGCCGCCGGCGTGGTGCTTGCAACGGTGCGCGAGGATGGGGCGGCGCCGCATACGGTTTCCACTAGCCAACGAAAAGCCTATACCGCTTTATCGAGCCGAATGCCAACCAGTCAGACGGTCAAGATTCTGGTGGCAAATCCGGATGCCTTTGGCATGCGCCAAATCGAGGGATTCCTGCTCTTAAGCGGTGGAGTGCCTATAAAAGTCGGTGACAACGTGGTCGGCGCTATTGGCGTTTCAGGCGGCCCGGGTGCCGACAGCGATGAGAAATGCGCCGCGGCCGGCATCAGCACTATCGCGGCGCGGCTCGAGGGCAAGTGAGGGCGCCATTGCCGCCCCAGTATAAGAGCCGGCGAGAACTGCTGCGACGCTCAGCGAGCCTGGCGGCGTTGCTCGCAATCCCGGGCGCGGCGCTTTGCTCTGCAAGCGCAAATCTTAATATCGGCATCCTATTGCCCCGTTCCGGCTACTTGGCCGGCGCCGGCAATACTTGCTTTCAAGGAGCGCGGTTGGCGCTCGGGTTGCTATTGCACCCAGGCTCGCCTCGATTCAACCTGATGGAAGCTGACACGGGGGAAACAGCTGAGTCTGCGATGGCCGCGGCACGCCGCACGATTGCTGCGGGCGCCCATATTCTTATCGGCTGCTACGACTCCGCTCAGACGGTCGCGGTGGCAGCCCTGTGTGAGGAGCGCTGCATCCCGCTGGTGATCAACATTGCAGCGGCACCCAGCATAACCCAGCAGGGTTATCGGTATGTCTTTCGAAATTTTCCCGATGCACGCCGTATCGTCGTGGACTCCTACGATCTTCAAAGGCAACTATTTACGGCGACCGGCTACAAGCCGCGAAAGCTTGCGCTGCTTTACATCAATAACGGCCGTGGCATTGAGACCATCACCGAGCTGTGGCCTGAAATGCACATGCCCTACGAGATCGCCGCGGCGATCGGCTACGATCCTAAAGCGGAGGATTTGTCCAAAGAGGTCGCCGCTGCGCGCGCCTCGGGCGCAGATCTGCTGTGGACGGTCAGTCGCCCCGACGATGCAATTCGAATCACGCGCGAGCTTGTCAAACAGACTTGGACGCCGGCTGCCATCATGTCCTCGAATGCGGGGCTGCACGAGCCTGGATATCGGTTGTCCCTCGGCAAGTACGCCGATTACGCCATCACGTTCGCGCCCTATTTCGATCCGCAAAAGCCGCTGACCCGGCAGTTGCAGCACCTGCAAATGCGCCTCTATCCCGATGCTCCGTTGGGTACCTTGCAGGTGTATACATTCGAAGCGGTGCTAATTGCCGTTGATGCATTCCGGCGCGCTCGATCGGTCGATCCTAAGGCTCTCTCGGATGCGCTGCGAACGACCGCCATCAAGAACAACGTCACGCCTGGACCGGGCATTGCATTCGATGCCACCGGCCAGAATCAGGGGCTTAAGCTTATTGCCCTCCAAAATCTGGCGGGACAACCGCAAGTTATTCTGCCCAGCGCGGCAGCGCAGGCGCAACCGATCTTGCCCATGCCAGCGTGGTCGGACCGCAGCTAAGTCAATTCGAATCCATCGAGGTAAGTGATGATTCTGCCGAAGGTCAATACCAGCAGCCACAGAATGAGGGACAGAGCAGCAACCGCTTTGGCCGCAGGATTGATCGCTTCGCGCGCCGCGGCGGTCTGCATGCGTCGATGCTCGAAAATCCAGAACCACAAGGCATTGAGACCGGCCAAACCAATCAATAGCAGCTTAATTCTGAATGCTAAATTGCCCCAGTATTTGGCCGGCGTGGCGCTGAACATGGTGATGCCGCTCAGGAGCTGAACACCGAACCCCACCATCGCAATCGGGATCAGACTGAGGAGCTTCGCCACTGGGATGCGCTTTAAGATCCCGAGAATGCGCAGATCCAGAATCGCCATGCTCCCGAGCAGCAAACTCAAACCCATAAAATGGACAGTCTCCATGGTCGTGAATAGCCAATCGGACTTGCGCGCAAACTCGCTCAGCCATGTCGATTGAATCCAGGCGAATATGTGGGCCTGCATGTTGGATACCTATTGAAAATACGCCGTTAGCCGGCCGGCGACGATCGCGCCGTACCAAACGAGCAGGGAGGCACAGGAGAGCATTTTGGCATTCAGCGGGATGGCGCCGCCTCGCATCCATTGCGCCATATTCTTAAAGACCACTCGACGTAAAGCCAATGCCACGATAAAGCCCGTGAATATCAGAGCCATTTTAGTGAGGAAGATCCGATTAACGGACATCTTCACCGCGTCGGACATGAACATGAGCGAACCTGAGATGGCGTTGATGACAAATCCGCCCCAGATGAGCGGCAACAGATTCACCAGCATAAATACTGGAATTCGCTTCAGCGTGCCGAGAAGCCGCAAGTTCACCACCGTGATCGTGCCCACCAGAACGCCCATGCCGATGGCATGAAAGGTCTCTACCGTTGCATAGACGGGTGAACTCTCCCGCACCACGGTGCTAACCGGTAAGTCGTGCAGCCACAGAAATACGCTCATGCATACCACCGAGGTTGCCGATCGAGGCATAAGCAAGAAGGCAAAAATTCAATTGCAATGCGCATGGTTCGCGACTACTTGTATTATTGGAAAGTTTCTAATAATATTATTAAAAAAGCAAGCTAGCAACAAGCCCGCTCAATAGCCGTCTTCGGAAGTCCTAAGGCTTTAATAAAAGGGCGGGAGATAACAGCACGTTATGCGCAACGCCAGAGAAGTCATTCGTGGCGCCAGCGACATTAGTGAGAGCATTGCTTGAATGAAGCTCGCTGCCCGCCCGGCCGCGACACCCCGTGGCCAGGAGAGTTCGTGAGCCTTTCAAGTCGGTCTGAACCGAGTGCTGAGCCTGCGGGTCCCTTTTTGGTCACAGGGGCGAGCGGAAACGTGGGCAGCGCGGTGGCCGCATCGCTTCTGCGCTGCGGGTTGCAGGTGAGATTCGGCATGCACCGATTGGTGCACACGGAACAATCCACTCAAAACCAGCAGCAGGTTCGGCTGGACTTTGCCGATCCCGGTACCTATGCCGCTGCGCTGAAGGGCATGAAGGGAGTGTTTTTGATGCGTCCGAATCCGGTCATCGCGGTTAAGAAGACGGTGAACCGCTTTCTTGATGTTGCCGCGGACCAAGGCGTGATGCACTGCGTTTTCCTTTCTGTCGCAGGCGCGGACAGAAACAGGATGGTCCCGCATTACGCCATCGAGCAGCACCTCATGCGCGGACCCATGCATTGGACTATGTTGCGCGCGGCTTTCTTTGCTCAAAATCTAACGGGACCCTATCGCGAGGATATTCGAAGCGGTGTCATGGTTCTGCCGGCCGGGCAAGGCAAGGTTGCCTATGTTGATGCGCGAGATTTGGGCGAAGTGGCGAGCATGGCGTTGCGCGAGCCGGGACGACATGCCGGATGCGCTTATCATTTGACGGGTGCGGATTCGCTCTCGTTTCATGAGGTGGCAGCCCTGTTGAGCAGCATTCTCGCGCGTCCCGTCAAGTACGAAGCGGCCAGCCTATGGCGCTTCTGGCGCCACTGCCGAAGTCGCGCAATTGGGATCGTGCCCACCTTTGCGTATGCGGTTATTCACGCAAGCTTGCGAGGTGGAGGTGGCGCCTCTATCGATCCGATGTTGGCAAAGCTGTTAGGCCGGCCGGCTCGCACGCTGCGTGGCTTCATCGAAGAACATCGTTCTGTGTGGAACTAGCCCATCAATTTTTAGGCAGGAGTTTGGTCATGACCCATGAATCATCGGCGCCCTCAATGCTTCGTCTTCCCGATGCGGCCCGCGATGGATATCATCAATGCTGGTACCCGATCGCCATGAGTAGTGAAGTCGGCCCCGGCAAAGTGGTTTCCAAGGAATTCCTTGACGGGCGTGTGGCGGTTTGGCGCGGCGAGGATGGGGTCGCGAGAGTGCACAGCGCCTTCTGCCGCCACATGGGCGCAGACCTGGCGGTAGGTACGGTCGAAAACAACAGGCTACGGTGCATTTTCCACCGCTGGGAGTACGGCGGCGATGGCCGTTGCGTCAAGATTCCGGTGACCGATGCTATACCACCACGGGCCCGGCTCTTTAATTTTCCAACGGAGGAGAAGTGGGGATTGATTTGGGCGTTCAACGGCGAGAAGCCGTTGTATGAACTGCCACATTTTCCGACCTTCTCCGAAGATCAGATTGCCTATTCGGTATTTGAATGTGCCCCATTGCCGGTGCCGCCGTGGCTCATCGTCGGAAATACGCATGATTTCCAGCACGTGAAAGCCGTGCATAACGCCATCATGGAGAAGGAGCCCGATGATTTTGACGTTTCCGGCCTGACGGTAGAATTTAAAAACGAAGTCACAGATCCGAACCTTGGTTTTTCAAAACAGCATTTCAAACTTTTTGGCACCAACACGGTGGCATTCGAGAACCGCTTCGCCAAAATGCTCATCATGTCGATGTATAGCGCGACACCTATCGGCGGCGGCCGCACCAAAGGCTACACCGTTACAGCGACACCGAAGCTGCCGGGCGTGGATGTCGGCGCCATCTTGGCGCGCGGCGAGGCGTTCGGAAAAAACATCATGGCTGAGGATGATGTGTTGCTATACACGATTCGTTTCAAGCCGGAGATGCCGATCGCCGCCGACCGCCACTTGATGTTGTGGCTTCAGCGGGCCGCCCGTTTCCCCGCCGCTCACCCGTCGAAGGATTTGATTACCTAGGCTAAGATGTCCGATCAATTAAGAGCAAGCAATGAACACGGCTACTGATTCGCTTTCCTATCTCGCTGCGGCCATTATCAGCGGCCACATCCGTGTAATCGATCTGACGGTACCGCTTAACGGCGCAACGCCCACTATCCAATTGCCGCCGTCCTTTGCACCCTCCAAGCCTTTCGCTCTGGAGGAAATCTCCCACTACGATGAGCGCGGCCCCGCCTGGTACTGGAACAACTTCTCCTGCGGCGAGCACACCGGTACGCATTTTGATGCACCCATTCATTGGGTGACTGGTAAAGATCATGCTAACAACGCGACCCATAACATTCCCGTCGAGCGCTTCATCGGCCCAGCCTGTGTGATCGATGTATCCGCGAATGCAAAAGCGAACGCCGATTATTTGATAACTTCTGCAGTCATCGAAGCCTGGGAAGCTCAACACGGCCGAATTCCGGCCCGGTCCTGGGTTTTGATTCGAACCGACTGGTCGAAGCGCTCCGCACAGGAGTACCTGAATATTTCCTCGAACGGGCCACACACCCCGGGCTTCGCACCAGAGGCGGTGCCGTTCCTCGCGCAACAGCGGGACATTCTCGGCGTGGGCGTCGAGACCGTCGGCACCGATGCTGGGCAGGCTGCCAGCTTTGAACCGATGTTTCCCTGTCATACTCTCATGCACGGTGCGAATCGGTTCGGCCTTGCAAGTTTGACCAATCTTGATCAGCTGCCGCCCACCGGCGCAATCGTGATCGCGCCGCCGCTTAAAATCGTGAACGGTTCCGGCAGCCCGCTACGCGTGCTGGCCTTGGTACCCAGCAGCGCCGCTTAAGAGTCATTTGCTCGATGAGTGCTGAGGCGCAAAAGCGAGTCGATCCAGCGAGTGGCGTCAGTCTCGATGACAAGTATGCGCTCAACAGCGGCCGCGCCCTGTTGAGCGGCACCCAGGCGCTGGTCCGCTTACCATTGATGCAGCGTGCCCGCGATCTCGCGGTTGGGCTTAACACCGCTGGATTCATCACCGGGTATCGCGGCTCCCCCTTGGGCGGCTATGACATTCAGTTACATGCGGAAAGCAAGCGACTGGCAGACTCACAGGTGAGCTTTCAACCCGGCCTGAACGAGGATCTCGCTGCGACCGCAGTCTGGGGCACTCAGCAGGCGAATCTACTCCCGCACCCGAAGTTCGACGGTGTATTTTCCATATGGTACGGAAAGGGTCCCGGGGTGGACCGCTCGGGCGATCCGATTAAACACGCGAATCGGATGGGCACATCGAAGCACGGCGGGGTGCTGCTGGTGTTCGGCGATGATCATGCGGGCAAGAGCTCCACCGTGTCCCATCAGAGCGAACAGGCCTTGGCAGCAAATGGGGTGCCGGTACTGTATCCCGCATCGGTTCAAGAGTATTTGGATCTGGGCCTGCATGGATTCGCCCTCTCACGTGCCGCGGGCGTTTGGGTCGGATTGAAGTGCGTTAACGAAACGGTGGAGACCACTTCCACCGTAGAGCTGGATCCGCATCGGATCACGATCTCGCCGATTGGGGATGCGGAGTTGCCCGCAGAGGGCGTGAGCGCGCGTTTCGTTTTCGATCCTTTGCGCGATGAGGTTCGCCTGCGGCGCTTTAAGCTTCCATTGGCCCATGCCTACGCACGGGCCAATCGCTTGGACCGTGTCACGCACGAGGCGCCGCAGCGCATTCTCGGCATCGTGGCCGCGGGTAAGAGTTGGATCGACGTGCTCAGCGCCTTGGCGGTGTTGGAACTCGATGAGACGCGCGCGCGCCGGCTCGGAATTCGCATCTACAAACCGGCCATGATCTGGCCGCTGGAGCCCGCCAGCCTGCGGGATTTCGCACGCGATCACCAGGAACTTTTTTTCATTGAGGAGAAGGCCGCCTTCATGGAGGCGCAGGCCGCGCATATCTTATACAACTTGGACCACGCATCGCGGCCGCGCATCGTAGGGAAGTTCGATCAAGCCGGTGGGTTTTTGCTACCCGCCGATATGCCGCTCGACCCGCTCGATATTGCGCTGAAAATCGGCGAGCGGCTGCGAGCGGTGGGTTCGCTCGATGAGCCGCTGCGCAAACGCATCGAACTCCTCGAGCACAGTGTCACCGATATGGGTTTGCGGGAAGCCAGTCCGATCAGCCGCTCACCCTATTTCTGCTCGGGGTGCCCTCACAATACCTCAACGAAAGTACCTGACGGCAGCATTGCGCTCGCCGGCATCGGTTGTCACACGATGGCGATGGGAATGAATCGAAGCACCCTGCCACCGACGCAAATGGGTGGCGAGGGGGTGAATTGGGTCGGCATCGCGCCATTCTCCGGGACGCCCCATGTCTTCCAGAATCTGGGCGATGGTACCTATGTGCATTCCGGGCTGCTTGCATTGCGCGCCTCCATGGTTGCCGGGGTAAACATCACCTATAAGATCTTGGTCAATGATGCGGTGGCCATGACGGGCGGTCAAACGGTCGAAGGCCACTTCTCGGTCGCCGAGATCACTCACCAGCTTCGTGCCGAGCGGATCGCTCGCATCGCCGTCGTAAGCGACGATGTGCATAAATATGGTGCCGAGCCCGGGTTCGCACCCGGTGTGACGGTGCACGATCGCGCGGAATTGGACGCCTTACAACGCGAGTTGCGCGCCGTGCAGGGCGTGAGCGCATTGATTTACGATCAGACTTGCGCGGCCGAGAAGCGACGGCGCGGCAAGCGTCGCCCGCCCGAAGCGTCCGAGCGACGAATTTTCATTAACGATCGCGTCTGCGAGGGCTGCGGCGACTGCTCGGTGCAATCGAACTGCGTTTCCGTCGAGCCGAAGGAAACGGCCTTCGGCCGCAAGCGCCAGATCAATCAATCGAGCTGCAACAAAGACTATTCCTGCCTAAACGGTTTCTGTCCGTCATTCGTGGTGGTGGAGGGAACCGGCCTGCGCAAACCTGCAGCGCCAGTATTGCCTGGCGATCAGCTGGAGGTGATTCCCGAGCCCCAGGCTGAGCGCGCGCAGATCGCCGCCTCAATCCTCATCACCGGAATCGGCGGCACCGGCGTCGTAACCGTGGGGGCAGTGCTCGCAATGGCGGCACACCTCGAAGGTCTTTCGGCCAGCGTTTATGACATGACTGGACTTGCACAGAAGGGCGGTGCCGTTCTTTCGCATCTACGCATTGCAGAGTGCGATGCGTCGATCGCAGCGGTGCGCATCGGCAAGCTTGCCGCCGATGTCATCATCGGTTGCGACTTGGTAGTCACTGCATCCGAGGAAGCTCTGCGGGCCGTGGATCCGAATCGAACCCGTGTGCTCATCAACACGCATATGGTGCCGACTTCGGCGTTTCAAAACAATCCCGACATCGACTTCCATCGAGAAGAAATCCTTAAGCACATCGAACGTCGAGTGGGGCACTCGCGTACCGCGGCCGTCGATGCGACCGAGGCAGCAGTGGTCCTGATGGGCGACAGCATCGGCACAAATATGTTCATGGTGGGGTTCGCGCTCCAGCGCGGCCTGTTGCCGCTCCGATTGAGTTCAGTGACGAGGGCCATCGAACTCAATGGCGTCGCCGTGGAATTCAACCTGCGCGCCCTCGCTCTCGGCCGCTTGACCGCACACGATGAGGCGCGCTTCTCGCAATTGTTGGCGGCGTGCCCCCAGTTCGAGAAGGAGCCGCCCGCCGAGACGCTGGCAGATGTGGTCGCGCGATACGAAGCGGAGTTGATCGCCTACCAAGATGAGAGCTATGCGCGGCGCTATCGCGATTTGGTGGAGCGCGTGTCGCAAGTGGAACGCGACCGCATTCCCGGTGATACCCCGCTCAGTAAGGCGGTCGCCCAGTACTACTTCAAACTGCTGGCCTACAAGGATGAATACGAAGTCGCGCGCCTGCACAGCAGCGCGCGCTTCCATGCGCAGTTGGATGCGACCTTTGCGCCCGGCTACCGAGTTAAGCACCAGCTGGCGCCGCCGATGTTTGCCCGCAAGGATCCACGCACCGGCGTGCCACGCAAAATGCAATTCGGGCCTTGGATGTCCCGCGTCTTTGTGTTTTTGGCGAAGCTTAAATTTCTCCGCGGCTCTCCGTTCGACCCATTTGGCTACACTTCGGAGCGGCGCATGGAACGCAGACTAATCACCGATTATGAGGTGCATATGGAACAGCTGCTGCGCGGCTTGGAATTCAGTAATCGCGAGCTGGCGATCCGCATCGCCAGTTTGCCGGAACAAATTCGCGGCTATGGGCACATCAAACGGCATCATGTCGAAGCCGTCGAGGCATACGCGCGCGAACTGATGGCCCAATGGTCGGTGGCGGCGAGCAAATTGCGGCTGGCAGCCTGATGCCGGTTGTTTCCCTTCCCTGTAGGTAATTTACAACGCCCAGTGATCGCGGCGCGCAGACAGCAGCAAAATCCATCACCTCTTCAGATAGCTGTAAGTTATGCAGCCGACCCCCCAAGTTATTAGTATTCATGTCTTCCGTGTGCAAGGATTCGCCCAGCGAGAATCGCGTTCGCCGCCAAACGAGCGCAAATAATAGGGGAATCGTATGCCGCATTTCGATCGTCGATGCCATCTTAAGCTGCCATTGAATTTGGCATTGGGCCTAGGCCTGATTCTTGCGGCCCACACTGTTGTCGCCCAGCCACAGGCGCAAGCGCAGCCGAGCGCTGACATTTTGGAAGAGATTGTCGTCACAGCGCAGCGTGTTGAGCAACGCCTACAAGACACCCCCATCGCCATCACGGCATTTTTAGCCGGCGACATCGAGAAGCTCAACATCAGAAATGTCGGCGATGCTGCGGCCTTCACCCCGAATTTTATTTCCAATCCAGGTCCCACCGGCGGCAACGATGCATTCTACTTTATTCGCGGCGTCGGGCAGACCGATCTGAATCCCGCGACAGATCCGGGAGTGGCGACCTATGTCGATGGGGTGTATCTCGGACGCGTAATGGGCGCCTCGATCGACGCCAACAGTGTTCAGCGCATAGAAATCCTGCGCGGACCGCAAGGCACGCTGTTCGGCCGAAATACCATTGGCGGCGCCGTGAACATCACGACGCTGGATCCGGCCAAGATTTTCGGAGGAGAAGTCGACCTGATTGCGGGTAGCCGTAACTTGAGGCAGGTGCGTGCATCCATCGATTTACCCTTTACCGACTCGCAGGGCTTGCGCTTATATGGCGACTGGCGCGATCAAGATGGTTGGGGTCGGCGAGCCAGCGATGGCACTCTCTTCGATACCAACCATTTGGCAAGCGGGGGCGGTAAGTACAAATGGACCCCGACGGATAGCCTCTCCCTCACCCTTGAGGGCGATGCAAGCAAACTGACTGGCACCTCCCAGCACACAATTCTGGTGGGATTCAATCAAGTAGCGCCGGGCGGCGGACCTTTATTCTCGCCCCTCGGGGTGCCAATTCCGGCGGGCATGGGCAATTACGCGAATCCGCCCAATCCGTATGTCAACAATTCGTCCATCGACCCGAGGAAGGATGAGACCAACAGCGGCGGTGCGCTCACGCTCGACTGGAACTTAGGGCCGTTCAAGTTACAGTCAATCAGTGCCTATCGGCAGCTGAAACAAAACGTTCCGACCGACTATGACTCCACGCCTTATGATTTTTACGAGGGCGGTTTCCTCGATCGACAGCACCAATGGAGCGAGGAGTTACATTTGTCGGGCGATACGGGTCCAGCCAAATGGCTCTTGGGCGCGTTTTATTTCAAAGAGCATAACGATAACATTAACCTGGTTTCTCTCGGTGGCAACAATGGTTGTCTGCCGTTCCCTGTCACGCCTCCGCCCGGAAATCCCTTTTACTATGTATATCCCGTCTGCAATTTTGCAGGAGGACAAACGTATGCGACACCGCTGGTCAATCGCAAAATCATCAACAACCAGGCCTTTACGCTGGATACCAAGGCAGAGGCGCTATTCGGTCAGACCACTATTAAGTTGGTCGATCATTGGTCGGCCACTTTAGGGCTGCGTTGGACCGAAGAGACCAAACAGCAAGACTACAACTTCTTCATTGACAACACTGCCGGAGTGGCCAATCTCGCCGGCATCCCGCCGGCGCTCATATATACCCTCTCGCCGAATAATCCGTTCAACACCGCACCCACCAACTACAACAAGACGTGGGTTTCTGTTACGCCGAAGGCCGGCATCGAATACAAGCCGGATGAGAATTTCCTCTATTACCTATCGTATGCCAAAGGCTTTAAGAGCGGCGGCTTCAATGGCCGACCGAATCCGGGTGCCAATGGAAATTTCGGGGGTATCACACCTTACGATCCCGAACGGATCGACACCTACGAAGTGGGTGCAAAGACTCAGTTTGCCGACAATCGCGTGCGCGTGAATGCAGCGCTGTTTCAATCCAATTACAAGGGCATACAACTGTTGGCGATCGATTTGTCGACGCCCGGCGTATCGGGCTTTTTCAATACGTTGAATGCAGCCGAATCGCGCATTCGCGGCGTCGAGATCGAATTGCAAGCCGTACCCTTCGCCGCCTTCCAAATCGATGCAGGCTTAGGCTATACGAAGGATCAGTACTTGTCCCTCACGCCAGGGGTCCAAGCCTCCGGTATCGAATATGGCATGGATTTGCCGTTGACGCCGCGAGTCAACGGCAGTGTCGGGGCGCAATACGGCTGGAACATTGCCGAGGGCAAGCTTACGGTGCGCGCCGATTACAGCTTCCGCACGCAGTTTTGGTATGAAGCAGATAACACACCCATCAATCGACAGGGCGGTTACGGCATCGTCAATGGCCGCGCGACTTATGATTTACCCGGCGGTCATTGGACAGTGGCTGCCTACGGCTTGAATTTGACCAATAAGTTCTACCATACCAACGTGCAAGATGTGACGGCAGCCCTGGGCGTCGCCTTCGCCGGTGTGAGTCCGCCACGCGAATGGGGCGGGGAGCTACATTATCGTTTCGGACATTAAGTCCACCTTCGCAGACCATGCGCAGCAGCCTGCAGCGAATGAGGTTGTTGATGTTGTCATTGTCGGTGCCGGCGCGGCCGCCGGTGTCTATGCCGATCGATTGTCGCAAGCCGGCAAACGAATTGTGGTGCTGGAAGCAGGCGTCAATAAAGGCCTGGGCGATATGTGGAGCTCGAGCATCTGGTCCCGTCGCCACAAATGGGCGGGCGCACCTGTTGCGGTCGAAGGTGCCAATCCCATTGCACACAATGTGTCGATGGGCTCAGGCCTCGGCGGAGCCGCTTATCATCACTACGCGACGTGGCCGCGTTTCATTCCTGACGTATTCGAATTGCGCAGCCGCCACGGTCGGGGTTTTGACTGGGGCTTAAGCTACGCGCAATTGCAATCCTGGTACGACCGCGTCCAGTCCGATGTCGGTATCTCAGGCGATGCGGCGGCAGAACCCTGGCGCGGCGCTGGCGCAGCCTATCCCATGCCTCCGCTGCGCACATTTGCACATGGAGATTTATTGGCGCGCGGCTTTCGTCGGCTCGGTCTAGCCGCAGCGCCAATGCCTGCGGCAATCAACTCACAAGTCTTCAAGGGGCGCACGCCTTGTCTCTATGACGGCTGGTGCGATGCGGGCTGCCCGATCGGCGCGCTGGCGAATCCCCTGGTGACTTACCTGGGTTGGGCTCAGAACCGAGGTGTGCCGGTCAAAACCAGTGCTACCGTGAGTCGGGTGTTAACTGACAGGCGTGGGCACGCTTGCGGGGTCGAATATTTCTCCGCCGGTACTCGCTACGAGCAACGCGCGTCACTAGTGGTGCTCGCGGCCTCGTGCATACAGAATCCGCGCATTTTATTGTGTTCCGGTGAATCTGTTCGCCTGGGAGCCGGGACTCATCCTGGATTGGCGAATTCGAGCGGCTTGGTGGGTAAGTTTCTGCTCTCCGATGCCATGTGCTTCGCCTATGGCCTGTTCGATGAGCACACGGAAATATACCGCGGCGTCAATTCGGGCCAGTACTATCATCACTCAGGGTTTACCGAAGTTCATCGGCCGGATATTTTTGGCGCCTACCAGTGGCAGATCGCGCCGGCGGCGAAACCGAACGATATTTTCGGAATTGCCGGCACCCGCCCTGAGCTATATGGCGAGGCGCTGCATGCCTTTGTGCGCCAGGCAACCGAGCATTTAGCCTACATGGTGGGATTCGCTGGCGGAGTATCTTCGGCATCCAATCGAGTGGAACTCGATGCTGAGCGCAAGGATGAGAATGGTTTGCCGCTGGCAAGGGCGATCTACGCACATGATTCGGAAACCTTGCGCCTGGTCGACTACGTCGCCGAACAGGGCCAAGCCGTGATGCAGGCTGCGGGTGCGACCTCGAGATGGAAGGGGCCTCTGGTCGGGGGCCACCTTAGCGGCGGTACCATCATGGGCACTGACCCGGCTCGCTCGGTGTGCGACAGCTATGGACGTAGCCACGATGTGCGCAATCTGATACTGGCGGGGGCAGGTCTCTTCCCGCAATCAGGCGGGACCAGCCCCACATTCACTTTGCATGCGCTCGCGCTGCGCTCCGCGGACCATATCGCCCGCCACTGGGGCGCTTACACGTGAGCGCGCGCGAGGTTCTCCGCGCCTGCGGCGTAATGAGACCACTCGGCGAGTACGTGATGGCTCGCCCGATCGGCGAGGGCGTACAAGGTGAAGGTTGGGCTTCCGCCCCCGGCCGTTGGAAAAAGACTGCCCCCGGAAACGATGAGATTGGGCACCTCGTGAGTGGCGCCGAATGTATCGCAGACCGAGTTGGACGCATCCGAACCCATGATCGTCCCGCCGAGCGCGTGAGTACTGGCCATGGCGCCATTCCATACGCTGACCGCGCCGGCCGCTTTCAATATTTGCCGCCCCTCGCGGCTGACCTGCTCGTACAGGCCGAGTCCATCTTGATCGAAGCTGTTGACGATGCGCGCCAAGGGAGTTCCATACGCATCGTGTTCGCTGGTCAACTCGATTCGTCGATCGGTGCTCGGCATGGTTTCGCAAACTGCCGACATACTTCCCAAACGAGGCCCGTCTCGTTCAATGAACTGCGCCAGTGCAGCGCCGTACAGATCGGAGCGTGTATTAGCGATTCCGAGCAGATCGCTCGCCTTCAATGCGGGGGCGATGCCCCATTGGTGACTGCCGAATGCGCCCTCAGGACCTCGCGCTTGTTTACCATAGCCATCCTGAGAGATGAGCTGCCCAGCGGTGACACCCAGAAAATTGTCGAGCGGCGTGTCGAAAATGCCATAGGCGCTGGCCACGATGTGGCAAGTGAACCCCTCGCCAACTTGACCGTTATGGTTTGCCAATCCCTTGGGGTGTTGCGGGCTCGCCGATGCCAGCAGCAGGCGCACATTCTGCACTGTACCCGCGGCCAACACCACGATATCCGCAAGTTGTGTGTGCTCGCTTCCCGAGGCATCGTGCCACAACACACCGCGCCCATGGCCGCGAGCATCGACAAGGATTCGAGCCACATTCGCATGAGCCTCGAAGTGCGCCCCCGCGGCGCGGGCTGCGGGCATATGAGTTACCAATGGGTTGGCGAGTGCCCCGATGGGGCAGCCCGCATCGCACCAGCCGTCATACAAACATTGGGTACGGCCCGCCACACGCTGCGACAAGATGGCGAGCGGCGCGGGCGAGACTCGCAGACCCAATTTACGAAACCCTTGGGCGATTACGTCACCTTGGCGAAACGTGCGCAGCGGCGGCTGTGGGTACGGGGCACCGGGGGGACGCCATATTTCCGCCGCAGCATCGCCGGACAAGATGACTTCCGCTTGGATTCGGTCATACCAAGGTCGCAATGCTTCGTAATCGAGCGGCCAATCCCGAGCACGGCCATAGAGGCTTCGGGTGCGAAAATCCTCGGGATGCAATCGAGGCCAACCCGCGTAGTGATGCAATGCCGAGCCGCCAAAGCCCCAGCCATTACTCATGTTATGACCGAATGCGTCCTTGCCCGCCGCGCTGACGGGAGCACCTCCCCATTTAAGCCTGCGCGACCAAATTTGCGAACTGCGCAAATCCTGCAAAGACCACGGGGGTCCCGCTTCCAGCACCACCACCGATTTACCGTTCGTGGCGAGGCGCTGAGCCCAGAAGCAACCGAGCGCGCCGCTGCCGATCACGACGGCATCAACGTGCTCGCCAAGCAGGGGGCTTTGTGTGGCGGACGCAGGCTTAACGCTGGTGGTCACTGGATCTCCTTGGAAAACCCCACTATAAATGCACGCTCATGAGAAGTGAACGAGTCTTGATCGTCGGTGCGACCGGGATGCTGGGCGAACCGGTTGCGCGGCGGCTGCTCGCCGATGGTTGGCGAGTACGTTGCTTGGTGCGTAACGTACCGGCTGCGAGCGCGCAGTTGGGCGATGGTTTTGAATATGTTCAAGGAGATGTCACTCGACCCGACACACTCGATGCTGCCTTCGATCAGTGCGCCTATTTGCATTTGAATTTGCGCGGAACCAATACGCTTGAAAGCTACGAGCTGAATGAAGTGCAAGGTTCCGCAACCTGCATACGATTGGCGCATCGGCATGGGTTTCGGCGTATTACTTACCTCTCGGGTGCAGGTCGCGTCGATAACGACACGCGGCAGTACTTTCCTATCCGTATCAAACGTGCGGTCGAGGCCAGCCTGGCCGCTGGCCGCATTTCCTGGACGGTTTTTCGTGCGACGCATTTCATGGAATCACTGAACTTATGCATTCGAAATGGCCGCGCCGCCATTTTGGGTCACCAGCCCCATCCATTGCACTATCTGGCGGCCAGTGACTACGCAGGCATGGCGGCGCGCGCAGTTGATTCAGGCGGCGCGCAGAACCGTGCGCTATATTTGTTCGGTCCAGGCGCTTGGACTATGAAGGAAGCGTTGCAGCGTTACGTGAGTGTGCTGCGTCCAGATCTGCGTGTACAAACCCTCCCCTTGACTGCGGCTAGACTGATCGGGCGAGTGACCCGCAATCAGGACTTGAGATTTGCAGCGGAGTTATTCCACGCCTTCTCCGCTATTGGCGAGGAGGGTGATCCATCGGAGGCCAATCGCCTGTTGGGGGTTCCCAAGACCGACCTGACGCAGTGGTTGGAAAGATGCCGCCGCCTGAAGGAAGAGCGCGCATGAACCCCGGGGACCTCGCGAGACGCTTGCTGGCAGTGCGCGAAGGCGCGCCGCTCATAGGAGAGTTAAACAGCGAGCTCAAATTGGAGAGTCTCGCCGAGGCCTACCGCGTCGCTGATTCGGTAGTGGCGGCGTTGGAAACAAACTTAGGTCGCGTGTCGGGATTTAAGGTTGGCGCAACATCGCTGGGCGGCCAAAAACTGTTAGGACTCGGTGAGCCATTTTACGGGCGCATTTGTGAGCGCAAGCTGCTTGCGAATGACGCCGTTTGGGGCGACCCCATCGGCACGTGTACGGTCGAGGCTGAAATAGGGTTTGTGCTATGCGCCGACTTACCGCCCCGCGCGCAGGCATATTCGCCTCTCGAGGTGCGCACAGCGATAGGCCTCGCGCTTCCACTATTGGAAATAAACCGCCCAGCCTACTCTGCTCCGCTGACAGTAGGCGGACTGGCTCTCATTGCCGACAATGGGGTCACCCAGGGACTGGTAATGGGCACACCTGGTCATGCGTTACACGCCGCCGGCCATTTGGCCGATGAAACCGTCACCCTGTCGCGAAACGCGAAGAGTTGCGCTCAGGGACAAGGTGCGGTTGTGCTAGGGGATCCGCTCAACGCCGTGATTTGGCTGGCGAACGCGCTGCGCCAGCAGGGGCGTGGACTACACACAGGAGAGGTGATAGCGAGTGGCGCGATGACACAGCATGTGCGCGGGGCGCCCGGGGATACTTTCACGGCCGAATATTCCACACTTGGAAGAGTCGCCGTTCATTTCCAAGACATCTAGGGTAAAGAGCCGGTTATGGCCGGCAGTACAAAAGGAATTTGCGGTTTCTGCCGCCAGCCCTTAAGAATGCCATTGCCGCGAGCGCCGGCACGGAGCGTGCGATGCTGAGTGACAGGATCGAGGGCAAATGGATCGATACATTCGCCGATGTGTTTCGTCTCTGCAAAGTTGAAGCAGGCGAACCGGTTGCAATTCTTTCAGAATCCCAATCGCGGGGCATCAATGTCCAGCTTGCTGAGCTGGCGCTTCAGAAGATAGGAGCACGGCCTTTCCACATCGTGATTCCCTCACCAGCTCACGAGGCCCCTGTCCCAGTCCGTTCCACAGGCTCCTCGCATGCCATTCAGGGACTTGAACCCATCATGGCCGCGCTTCTCGCCGGCAAGTTCGTCGCCGACTGCACAGTCGAGGGGATTATGCACGCACCGGAAACCCCCCGGCTTCTCAAGGCGGGGGTTCGCGCGATGTACATTAGTAACGAGCACCCAGAGGCGCTAGAGCGCCTGAAAACCGATCCTTCGCTCTTCCCCAAGGTGCAAACGGGCCGTGAATGGATCATGGCCGCGAAACGCATGCGTGTCCGCTCCGGGGCAGGGACGGATCTGGACATCGTGCTCGAAGGCGCGCGGGTCGGGGGCAATTTTGGCGCAAGCTTCAATCCTGGCCAGCTTTCCAGTTGGCCCGGCG
Source organism: Steroidobacteraceae bacterium (assembly GCA_036401515.1). Taxonomy (GTDB): domain Bacteria; phylum Pseudomonadota; class Gammaproteobacteria; order Steroidobacterales; family Steroidobacteraceae; genus Bog-1198. Next base: position 16,944 of record DASWUU010000076.1, on the reverse strand, counting down.
GTATCTGCAGCTGTTTTCCGCCCGAGCATTCCGTCAACGGCGTGCTGGTGCTCGATGTGGGCGATGTGAATCTAACATTCAAGCGCTACTTGGAGAGTCCTGTGCGCCTGACGATCCAGGATGATTTTGTGAGCGATATTGAAGGAAAGAGCCTGGATGCGGAATTGATGCGCAGTTATTTTTCCGCTTGGGGCGATCGCAATGCCTACGGCGTGTCGCACGTCGGCTGGGGCATGAACCCCCGGGCGCGCTGGGACGCGTTAGTTATGTACGATAAGGGTGATATCAACGGCACGGAATTACGTGCCTTTGCGGGTAACTTCCTCTATTCGACCGGCGCGAATCCCTCCGCGAACCGCTACACCCTGGGACATTTTGATTTACCGATCCGCCACTGCACCATCGATTTGGACGGACGCACCATTGTTGAAAATGGACGCGTTCTTGGCGATCTGGCCTGAGCGTCGTGACGCAGGAACACCGACTGCTCAAAATAGCGGCGTCCCCCGCGATCGCCGTGGAGGTAGCCGGACAGGGTCAGCTCGTGGTGTTTCTGCACGGCATCGGCGGCAATCGCAAGAACTGGCTCTATCAGCTGGATGCCGTTGCCGCCGAGTTCACTGCAGCGGCGTGGGACGCTCGCGGTTATGGCGACAGCGAGGACTACGAGGGGGGATTGCGATTTGGGGACTTCTCCAACGATTTGGTACGCGTCGTTGATCACTTTGGCGTGCAGCGGGTTCATCTCGTGGGCATTTCGATGGGGGGGCGCATTGCGCTGGACTTTTATTCGCAATGGCCGGATCGAGTGGCGAGCTTGACATTGGCTGACACGAGTGCCGGCAATTCACGCACGAACAGCGCCGAAGCAATCGATGCTTTTCTCGCCATACGCAAACGCCCTTTACTAGAAGGCAAGACACCGCGTGACATCGCGCCCGCCATTTTGGCGACACTGGTGGGACCCGGCACGGATGAGCTTGCACGGGAACAAATGAGGGAAAGTCTGGCGCAGTTGCGTCCTGGGTCTTATTTAAAAACATTGGACACCGTGACCCGCTATTCGGCCTTCCCGCCCTTTGAGAGCATAGCGGTACCCACACTCGTGCTGGTCGGAGAACATGACCGGATCGCCCCACCGGAACATGCTCGCGACATGGCCAGTCGCATACCGCAGTCGCAGTTTGCGGTGATTGCCGGCGCCTCGCATATATCGAACATGGACCGTCCCGGTGATTTTAACCGTCTGCTACTCGAATTCCTGCGTGCCAACCACGCGCGCGGCGTGAATGTGGCTGAGCCTTGGGCAAAATCGCATGCCGGGGGTCCGCGAAAATGACCCGCAAGAGTCGCGCAATCCTTTTACGCCGCTACCCCGTCGGTATACCCCAGGCAGATGACTTCGAGCTTGTTGAGGCGGAAGTGCAAGAACCGCGCGACGGTGAGGTGCTGGTGCACACCCATTTCTTATCCATGGACCCGGCACCGCGCATGCGCATGAATGGCGGGGCGACGTTCCCGCCGCCCATGCTGCTCGGCGAAACGGTGGGCGGTCGCGGCATGGGCACAGTGTGCGCGTCGCGATTCGAGCCGCTCAAGGTAGGTGACTTAGTGGCCGGCGAACTCGGTTGGCAGGAGTACGCGCGGCTCCCGGGCGTGCAGCTGCGCAGAGTGGACCCCGCCTGCAAAACCCCGCAGTCAGCGCTGGGCGTTCTCGGCCCCCCCGGGATTACCGCTTGGTTCCTGACGACGGAGGCCGGAAAAATCAAGGCTGGCGACACCGTGGTGGTTGCCGGAGCGGCAGGCTCCGTGGGTTCTGTAGCAGTGCAACTGTGCAAACTGGCCAAGGCGCGGGTGGTTGGTTTGACTGGTAGCGAGCGCCAAGCGGCTTTTGTCCGAAGAGAGCTTCGCGCCGACGCAGCGGTGGATTACCGATCGAGCAACTTAGGATCTGACCTGGCGGCGGCGTGTCCTTCGGGGGTTGATGTGTTCTTGGACTCTGTCGGCGGCGCGTTGCACGACACGGTGATGGCACAGATCACCGATCATGCGCGCATTGTCGTCTTTGGCTTCATCGCCGCGTATGCTGAGGCGACAACCCGTCTCGAGTATGGTGATATGTATCAAGTGATACGCCGTCGCGCGGAACTGCGCGGCTTTTTAGTAGGCGACTACGCGCCGCGTTTCGCCGAGGCGCTTCGGGAACTGGCGGCGCGTCTCGCCGATGGGCGTATCCAAAGTTTTGAACACGTGAGCGAGGGCCTGGCCTCGGCACCGGCCGCCTTCGCCGCGTTGTTCACCGGCGACCCAGTCGGTAAACAATTGGTACGCGTCCGCTCGCCATAAACTTGTGGACATGAGGTAGCGTATGAAAGCAGTCATGTTGGAGCGGTACGGGCAGGAACTCGATACGCTAGTTTGGCGAGAAGCACCTGAGCCGCAAGCGGGGCCTACAGATGTACTCGTGGAGGTGCATGCTGCGGGCTTCAATCCTTTCGATGCAAAGCTGCGAAAGGGATACCTGCAGCGCTTTTATCCTTTTAGTTTTCCGCACGTGCTCGGCAATGACTTTGCGGGCGTGATTGTCGACAAAGGCGCGGCGGTATGGGGACTTGAGGTTGGCGATAAAGTCTATGGCATGCAAGACGCCATGCGCTGGGGGAGCTATGCCGAGCGGATTGCGGTGGATGCGACGAATATTCGCCGCATGCCGTCCAACCTGACCTTTGAAGAGGCCGCGACGCTGCCCATGGTTTACGAAACGGCATGGGTTGGCCTGGTAGATTTGGCCTTGCTACGTGCCGGCGAAATGATGTTGGTGCAAGGCGCGGCCGGTGGGGTCGGCAGCGCCGCTGTTCAGCTGGCACGAGCGCTTGGCGCCCATGTGGCCGCCACTTGCAGCACCGACGCAATTGATTTCGTCCGCAGGCTCGGTGCCTCGGTTGTGATCGACCGCAAATCGGCGGATTTCACTCGCATACTCGGCAATCTGGACCTGGTGTTTGACCCGATTGGGGGACAGACAAATCTTGACTCTTATAAGGTGATGCGCCAGGGCGCCCGTATCGTGGTGGTGTTGCGCGAGGACAAACTCGAGCTTGAACATGCGGCGCGCCTGTGTGCGCTTCACAGAGTGACTCGCCATGAAATCGCTTTCGAGCAGCGAGGCGACGTGTTGGACTACATTCGCCCCCTCTTCGAACAGGGCAAGCTGCGGCCTGTCGTGACCAAGATACTGCCTCTTGAGCAGGCGCGCGATGCGCATAGCGCCTCTGATCAGGGCGGCGCCCGCGGCAAAGTCGTACTGAAAGTACGCTGAGCGAGGGTTGGTATGGCGTTACATCGACGACAATTTCTAGCCGACGCCGGGCTCGGACTGTTTGTATTCCACATAAGCGGCGTCGCGACCCTGCTCACGCCGCGCGCTGCGCGCGCGCAGCACGTGCCGCTGCGTCTATTATCAGTCGATGAGGCGGCGCAAATCGACAACCTCGGCGAGATATTTGTGCCCGGAGCAGCGACAGCAGGACTTAGCCACTACCTCGACCACCAATTGTCGGTCGCATCGAGTGACAGCTTGCTCATGATTCGCTATCTCGATGTGCCGCCGCCGTACGCCGAATTTTATAAGCCTTGCATTGCCTCAATCAAAAGCGCAGCTCACGCGTTGCATCAGAAAACGCTGGATTCCTTTACTTCCCCGGAGCGCGATGAATTCGTGATGGCAATGCAGAAAGGCGCTTTGCCTGGTTGGCAAGGACCGCCGGCATCGCTCTTTTATTTTGTGTTGCGCGCCGATGCCATCGATGTCGTATACGGAACGACCGAAGGCTTTGCGAAACTGGGCATTCCTTACATGGCTCATATCACTCCGCCCACTCCCTGGTAGACCAAAATGACAAATTTAACGCTCACCGAGGAACAGTTGCTGCTGCAGCGAACGGCGCGAAGCTTTGCGCGCACCGAAATCAGCCCCATTGTCCAACGAGTTCAAAAAGCACGGGCCGCCGGTGAGAATGCCGATCCTTGGGCTTTTTGCCAAGGGATGTTTCACAAGGGTTGGGACTTAGGCTTCACCCGCATGCTGTTACCTGAGGTTTACGGCGGTAACGGCTCCGACATGATCGATGCCGCTATCGTGCTGGAGGAATTCGGCGCAGCCGATGTCGCCATTGCGGCGGATTTATTTGCACTAAATATGACAGTTCCGCTCATTGTTGCCGGAGGCGGTAACGAGGCTCAGAAGCAGCAAATCCTGCCGCTATTAACTAAGCAGGCGACAGTATTGTCCGGCGCATTATCCGAACCGAATACCGCCGGATCCGAACTGTTCACACAAAACCCTGATCCAAAACTGGGTATAAGAACCTTTGCGCGACGCGGTGGTGATGGCTACATTATTCGCGGACAAAAATCCGCCTTTGTCACCAACTGCGGCATCGCTAACTATTACTTTGTGCTCGCGCGTACCAGTTTAGAGCGCCCGTTATGGGAAAGCATTTCGATCTTCTTCGTGCCCGCCACAACGCGCGGCATGCTTCCAGGGACTCGTACGCGGATGTCGGGATGGCACACCGGGCACCATGCGGAACTGACCCTGGACGATGTCGAAGTACCCGCAAGCAATCTTATTGGCGGTGAGGGCATGGGAATGCGGATTATGAGTATGCTGCCGCAAATGGCGGTCGGCTTAGCTGCCGCATTTGTTGGTTTGGCGCGCGCAAGTTACGAATATGCGCTTGATTATGCCAACCAGCGTATCAGCATGGGCGTGCCCATCATAAAGCACCAGGCGGTGGCGCTGAAGCTGGCCGATATGTACTGCGACTACCAAACCGCTCGACTCGCACTGTGGGATGCGGCGACGGGCTGCGATGCGGACTTGATGCGTGCCGCGACTCTGGCGGCGCCGCTGGCCAAAACCTGCGCCGTTGATGCCGCGACCCGAAATGCGGAGCGCGCCTTGCAGATCCTGGGAGCGTACGGGGTCACCGAGGAATATCCCACGGCGAGCTGGCTCGCCGATGCGTGGGTCGGTTATGCGTGTGACTTCACTCGCGACATGTTGCGCCTCGGGATGATTCCCTTCCTACCCAACTCAAAATAACTGTCAAGTCGCGGCTGGGGTTCGGGCGCGAATCATTTAGTCCGCGGCAACAGCCACCTGATGAAGTGCCGCAATTAAGGCGTGAGCCGCAGGCGAGATGACAGACCGTTGGCGCACGGCAATGGTTACCTCAATCTCATGCGATAGGCCTGCCACGTCAATCGGCACCAAGGTACTGGCACGTTGGCGCACGGGTAAGCTTTGTAGTGGCAGAAAGCTCAGCGACTGGTTATCGAGTAGCACCGTTCGGATAAAATTTGCCGAATTGCTGGTCAGCGCCGGATTAGGCGGGGACAACCCCTGACTGAGAAACGTTTCCGCCAGTAGTTGGCGAAAGCGCTGCGTTTCGGGCGGAAGCACCCAGGGAAAATCCAGCAAATCGGACAATTCAACTGGCTGCTTGCGAGTCAGAGGGTGCTTCGGACCGGCGATCACGCATACCCGATCGCCCACCAGTGTTTCGGCACTGATATCGCTGTCCGCCGGACGTGGCCACGCGCCCACCGCCAGATCGAGTTCTCCGTGCCTTAACGCCGGCAGGATGGTATCGATCAATCCCTCCGTAATGGTAAAGCTGATGCCCGGTTTGGACTTTCTCAAATTAGCGGTTGCGAGCGGCATCAGGCTGGCGGCAACGCTCGGCCCGACGCCGACCGCCACATGACCTTTAACGGCGCCCCGCAAATTGGAAATTTCGGTTTCCGCGTGGCGCATTTCCGATCGAATTACTCTGGCGTGCTGCGCCAATGCATCGCCGTACACGGTGGGAACGACGCCGAGCGGAGTGCGATCGAACAATTTGACCTTAAGGTCATCTTCCAGCTGTCGAATGCTTTTCGAAAGCGCAGGTTGCGTCAGAAACAGCTTTGGTGCGGCATGTCCCATACTGCGCATGTCATAGACCGCCAGGAAGTGCTTTAATCTTCGAGAATCGAGTAGTTCCATCCGGCGCCTCCGTTAACCGCCGAAGAATGGCGCGCATCCGTGAACATAGCCTGGAAGCATGTAAAAGGCAACTAACATGAATCTTAGTTATGTCCAAGGGTTGCTGAGGTGCTTGCTGCCGGGGCCCTAAGTCATTGATCATCCCGCTAAAGAAGGGGAGTTGATGATGGATATTGCCGATCATGGAGCAATGGTGCGCAAAGAGACCGAAATCAACACGGTGGTGACGGCGGTCATCGCTGCACTGCTGAGTTGGCAGATTTTCCGAGGCCAACACTCGATTGCCGCGATTAACCCGCCTGTGGGCGGAATGCTGGGCATCTTGCCCGGCACATTCAACTTTACGTTACTCGTGAGTTTGGCTCTGACCTTGATAACCCGCAGGCGAGTGCATAGAGGCCTATTCCGTCGCCTGGCCTTGCATGAGCGCAATTACCTGGGCACTCAGTTACCGCGCAACATCCTAGCCCGCTCGCTGTTGCTCGCGGTCCTGGCGACCCTGGTATTCGTGCCGGCCACCGTGGGCGCCGTCTGGGCGGTGGTGCGCGCCGGGTGGATTTCACCGAACTGGTCATTTTTGGGAATGGCGCTGTTTTTTGTGGTCTACTTCGTAATCCTGTCCATGGTGGTGACTCCCATAATCATCTGGCGAGCACTTGGCGACTAATCGTGGTGCGGCTCGCCAATTTCCAAGACGTCCTCGGTCGCCGCTTTGGGGTTGTGAACTTCCCTGATTCGCTCGCGGATGTCGCTCGGGAGCTACCCAATTTGCCGAAGACGATCGGCGAATTGCTGCCGGCACTCGATGATTGGCGGATGCGTCTGAACGCGGCCACCGCCGTCGCGCCACGGTTGGCGCTCAAAGACGTCACACTGCTTGCCCCCATCGAAAGTCCCCGGCATTTTTTTGCAGCCGGCCTCAATTACGCCGACCATGCTAAGGAAATGGGAATCGCGCTGCCCACACAACCTCGCTTGTTTATCAAATTGCCTGGAACGATAGCGTCCCCGTTCGGCAGCGTTCGACATCCAGGGTTTTCAGATACGCTCGACTACGAGGGGGAGCTTGCGCTGGTGGTGGGACGTACATGCCGCGACGTCGCGGAAAAAGAGGCGCGCCAATATATCGGCGGCTTCATGATCGCTAACGATTTGTCTCTACGGGCCTTGGTTAATCAAGACACGCTGGTGCTGGGTAAGGGTTGCGATGGTTTTGCCCCCCAAGGGCCATGGTTGACGACTCCGGAGGAGGTGCCGGACCCGCGTGCGCTACGCATTCGGACCTGGGTCAACGGTGAGTTGCGCCAGGACGGCAGCACTCGCGAGCTCATATATGGCCCCGAGGCTTTACTCGCCTGGTGTTCGCGTGGAATAACATTGTCACCGGGCGATATCATTTCAACCGGATCGCCACCGGGGTCAGGGCATGGGATGAAGCCGTCCCGCTACTTGCAGCCCGGTGATCGGATCCGGATCGAGATCGAGTTGCTCGGTGCCATCGAGAATATCATCACGCCATTTTAGAGAATTGCATAGGACTCATCGCTGCAGCTGCGCAGTCCTTTGGTTAGTTGATCATTCGAGTCAAACCAGCCCTCGTGAATGGGTAGCTGCCGGCCCCAATCGATGATCTCGGTGCGAAACCTCAACCGCCACTCAGAGGCGCGCCGCTCGAATCGATCGAGGTAGCGCCCACCGACAATCAACTGCACCAGGCCCGAGTCCTGGGCGATTACATGCTGAGCGTGCACATAAGATTCTGCGCTCGCCGTTTCCGTTTGCACCGAGATGAGGATGTTGCCCACCAGGTGTTGCGTGTCGCGCATCGAGCCTTGAAAGGCCATAGCGGTATCGAGGAAGCCTTCGATTGGGCCCCGATAAATGCTGCCATAGTCGATTTGCGCCTCGGGCCAGAACTGGGATTTCAGCAAATCCCGGTCCAGCCGGTCCAAAGCACGGGCACAGTTGTAAATGCGGCGGCGTATTTGCTCCTGCGCATCCAGGCGCGCAACCGCGGCTTGTAGTTCCGCTAATTGTCCCGACTGGCTCATGGGCTTGCCTCACCGTGAATGATGACCGCCTGCTATGATGGCTCAACCATCCTGCGGCTGGCTGGCATTTGACATGTCTTTAAGGGCGCTGGCCATGATGGAAAGATATGGCCTACGCGGCGACATTCATTGGCTGGCATGAGCGGTATTGACTTAACTTGTCGTCAAATGGCAATGCATACGGCGCATACCGACACGTTCGCGCGAGACAACCTCCCCCCCCGAGATCAATGGCCGCAATTGCGTTTCGAGCTGCCTGAGCTGCACTATCCGCAGCGACTCAATTGCGCCAGCGAGTTGTTGGATGCGGCCATCAGCGAGGGCTATGGCGAGCGGGTCGCGATTTACTCTGACGCCGGCAACCTCACCTATCTGCAATTGCAGGAAATGAGTGCTCGCATTGCTAATGTCTTACGGCGCGAGCGCGGTGTGGTGCCCGGCAATCGGGTGCTGTTGCGCGGCTTCAATTGCACGATGCTGTGCGCCGCATGGTTCGCCGTCATGAAAGCAGGAGCGATTGCCGTCACCACCATGCCGATGTTGCGCGCCAAAGAATTGGCGCAAATCGCGGCAAAGGGATTGATTGATCACGTGCTATGCGATGCGCGGCTAGTCGCTGAAGTGTGCAGTGCGGCCGAGCAGACCGGACTATTGAAGCAGGTAACTACTTGGGGCGACGGGGCTCTCGAGACGGCAATGCAGCGGCAGGTATCCACCTTTGAAAACATCGACACCTCAGCCGAGGACGTGTGTCTGCTTGCATTCACGTCCGGCACTACGGGCAATCCGAAAGCCACGATGCATTTTCATCGCGACGTGCTCGCGATGTGCGACACCGTGGCTCGCCATTTGCTGGAGACTCGCGAGGATGATATCTACGTAGGTAGCCCACCACTGGGATTTACCTTTGGTTTGGGCGCATTGCTGGCGTTTCCGCTGCGCTTTCGCGGCGCCGCCGTCATGCTTGAGCAGCCAAGTCCGCGTGCTTTGCTTGAGTCCGTGCAACGCTATCGGGCGACCTGTCTTTTTACGGCGCCTACGATGTATAAAAATCTGGCGAGCCTGGTGAGCGAGTACGACCTCTCAACGCTGCGAAAGTCTGTCTCTGCCGGAGAGATGCTTCCGCGCGCGACCTCGGATGCGTGGCATGCGGCAACCGGCATTAGGCTGATCGATGGACTGGGTTCAACCGAGATGATCCACATTTTCATATCTGCAAAAGGAGACGCCATTCGACCTGGCGCCACAGGCAAGCCGCTGCCCGGATACGAAGCGGTAATTCTCGATGAAAGCGGGCTTGTACTGCCTCCGGGACAAGCGGGCCTGCTGGCGGTGCGGGGGCCAACCGGTTGCCGTTATCTAGCCGACCCGCGCCAAACTGATTACGTCTTGAACGGCTGGAACGTCACCGGCGATCGCTTTCGCATGGATGAGGACGGCTATTTTTGGTTCGAAGCGCGCGCCGATGACATGATCATATCCTCCGGTTACAACATCGGCGGCCCGGAAGTTGAAGCCGTGCTCATCGCCCATCCCGCGGTGAAGGAAGTGGCTGTCATCGGCGCCCCAGATGTATATCGCGGGCAAATCGTTAAGGCCTTCATTGTGCTGGAGGCGGGCTACGAGGCGGGGCCGGAGCTTGTCAAAAAGCTGCAGGATCACGTCAAGCTCAACGTGGCGCCCTACAAATATCCGCGCGCGATCGAGTTCGTCACCTCACTTCCCAAAGGACCGACGGGCAAGGTACTGCGTTATGTATTGCGCCAGCAAGCAAATGCCGATTTCTCGCCTCAGACTGCCAGCCGATGATAGAAAAGCAAAGCAGTCAATGGTTCGCGAGCTTGGGTGAACGATCAATAAATTAGGCGAAGAGAGGGCGTTGCTTCGATGGTAAAAGGCTACTGGATTGTGCGGGTCGAGGTGACGGACCCTGAGCAGTATCAAAAATACCTTGCTGTTAACCTCGCCGCGTTAACCTCGCATGGCGCGCGCTTCATCGTGCGAGCAGGTCGCTTCAAAGCGCCCGAGGGCGAGAGCCGCAGCCGCAACATCGTGATCGAATTTCCCTCCTATCAGGCGGCGTGCGACTGCTGGCACTCGCCGCAGTATGCAGCGGCCCGAAGCGTGCGCCATGGGGCAGCACTGGCGGACTTGGTCATCATCGAGGGTTACGATGGACCCCAGCCTTGAGTCGCAATTTTAGCTGAGCGGCGTTCGATACAGCCCGGCGAGCAGCTCGGCACGCGTATGTGCGCCAAACTTGTGCAATACTTTCTTGACATGGCATTTGACGGTCGGCAGTGCGAGGCCGAGTCGAGCGCAAATGAGTTTGTTAGGCACACCCTCGGCGACCCAGCGCAACACTTCACGCTCCCGGGCCGTGAGGGATGTGCCGGCGATGCTCAGTGCTTCGTCGCGCAGCGCCGTGTGCAAAGCGGCCGTCAGTACGGGCTCGAGTGCTTCCAGGGTTGCCACGGTGTCGGGGCCGAATTCGCCAAGTGCAACGCTCCGCGAGATGCGCAGGCCCGCCAAGATGTGTCCTGAGGTCCCGCGCAGGAACACTTCGGCCTTGAACGTCATGCCCATACGAGACTGAAAACCGGCGCGATAACGCTCCAGCTGCTCCTGCGCGCACTGCGCATCGGCCATGCGAAACACTGATCGCGGCGAGTGTTCGAAATAGCGCGGATGAAACGGATCGACCGCTCGGTATTCGCGCATGTAAGGTTCGATCCAGCGCGTATCGCCGCCCAATACCACGTGGCCGTAGGGTTGCAGGTCCCGGCCAACGCGATAAACACAAAAGCGTGATGCGGGGACCACGGCGGCGGCGAGCCGAAGCGTGTGTTGTTCGAAGTCCGCGAGTCTGATCAAGCGGCCAAATCCTTGTATTGGCCCGATCGTACGAACAATTGCCAACTGCGTCAAGGCAGCATCGTTGCGCGCCCGCAACCCATCCCAAGGGACGATATGGCGAACACTGCGCGACGCCTACTCTGCATCGGCGACGCTGCCGAATCTTCGGACTCAGAAGCGCAACCGCCGCAACCAAAGGAGATCGAGGTGCAGAGGATCGAATGCGACATTGCAATCGTCGGGGGTGCGGTCGCCGGCGCGATGCTAGCTTGCAATCTGCGTGACACGGGTCTGCGCGTTGTGGTGCTGGAGGCGACGCCGGAAATTCCGGAGGTGAACCGCGGCGACTCACTCGCCCCCTGTACTGTGGCGCGACTCGCGGCAACCGGTGCCCTGCCTGGGTTCGAAAGGCGCGGCGCGGTTCGCGTCAATTCCTGGAAGGCCATCGGTCCCGAGCGCGAGACGTTGCTTCATGTCCGCATCGCCGATGCCGCGCCGGCCCCGTTCAACTATGTACTTTGCCTACCGCATCCCTTGCTCGAAGCGGCACTGATTGAGACAGCGCTCAGCAGCGGCACGATTGACTATCGCCGCAGCGCTCGGGTGAGCGGTCTGCTTCGCGATGATCGTGGCGCCGTGAGCGGCGTGCGCGCGGTGAGCGGCGCTGGGCCGCTGGAGGTGCGCGCGCGGCTGGTGGTGGGTGCCGACGGATCGGGCTCCTTGGTGCGTCAGCAGGCAGGTATTGCTACCGACATTCAAACCTATGCCTATCAATATCTGATGCTTACCTGTCGGCGCAGCCCCGACCAACCCGCCGATGAGAATACCGAAGTGTGGGGCGCCGACGGATTCTGCGGCCTATACCCGATTACCGCGGACTGGGTTCGTTGCCCGGTGCAAGCGGTGCCCGGCGAGTTAATGCGTTGGCGCAACATTGGGCTGCAGGCGGTTGCTCAGGAAATGCAAGGGCGCTACCCGTACTTCGACAAGATGACGCCGATCGGCAAGGATCTACATGTCTACAAGATCCTGCGCCATCACGTGAAAACCTACGTCGCGGATGGTGTCGCGCTAATTGGCGATGCGGCCCATTGCACGCCTCCCTATTATGGCATGGGCATGAACATGGCCATGCGCGATGGTCACCATCTGGCACAACTGGTCGTGCCCCTGCTGCAAGGCGGTGCACGCGCCACACGCGATGCGCTGCTGCCGTATGAGGAGCGCTGCCGGACTTTCAATCAATTCGTCATCACCGCATCCTTTCAATACGGAGAGGTCGGCGCCGCACACCACGCCAACACGGCGGCCGTGAGAGAGCATCTCGCTCGCAGCACCGCGCTCGATCCCGATGTCATGGCCGTCATCTACGCCGACTATGACGCGCCGTCGCCATCGGAGCCCGAGCCTGCGCGCGTCAGCAGACGTCATCTGGCGGGCGTCGCTTGAGCACGCGTCTCAGGACCTTGACGGCGGGGCTTGGTTTCGCGGAGGCCCCGCGCTGGCACGCTGGGGAGCTGTGGTTCGTTGATTATTTCGCAGGCAATGTGCAGACCATTGATATGGCCGGACAGCGCCGCGTCATCGCCGCGGTGCCAGGCACGCCGGGCGGGCTCGGTTTTCTTCCGGACGGTACGCCCTTGGTCGTGTCGCAACGGGAGTTTGCGCTTTACGCCATCGACGAGGGAGGGCACCTGACGCGCTATGCGGATCTGCGCAGCTTCGCGCGGGGCGCCGCTAACGAACTGCTGGTCGATGGCAGCGGTCGGGCTTACGTTGGTCATCAGGGCTTTGACTTCTTCGGCGGCGCAGCGCCTCAGCCCTCGAGCTTGCTGCTGGTCGCGACAGATGGCAGCGTGCGCGAAATTGCAGATGGGCTGATATTTCCCAATGGCATGGCGCTTGCCGCCGACGGTCGCATGCTCATCGTCGCTGAAAGCTTTGCGGGCCGCCTCACGGCATTCGAGGTGACCTCCGACGGCACGCTCGGGCCGCGCCACGATTGGGCGCAGCTCCCGGGCCATACGCCTGACGGGATTTGTCTGGATGCCGAGGGTGCGGTCTGGCTGGGAAGTCCGCTGTCTGGCGCGTTCTTGCGCGTCCGCGAAGGCGGAGCCGTACTCGATCGCCTGGATGTCGCCGATGGGCGCTGGGCCGTGGCCTGCGTACTGGGCGGCGCTGATGGACGGGTACTTTTCTGTGTGACCGCGGCCACGACACTCGAGGGTATGCCACAGGGCAAATCGGAGGGATTCATCGAGCTCGCGGATGTAGCCATTGCAGGCGTGGGTGAGCTGTGAACAGCCACGCTTTGCCGCTTTCCGGACGCACAGCGATGGTGACCGGCGCGAGTCGTGGCCTCGGGCGCGGCATGGCGCTCGCGCTGGCGAAGGCGGGTGCCGATCTCGTCGTGACCGCGAGGTCCAAGTCTTCACTGCAGGAGGTGGGCGCCGCGATACGCGCGCTCGGACGCGCCTGTTTTGCCGTTGAAATGCAGTTGGGCAGCGGTTCGCATGCCGTCGAAGCGTGCGCCGAGCAGGCTTGGCGGGAGAGCGGCGGAATCGATGTGTTATTCAACAACGCCGGGCTTGTGCTCTATCAGCCATGCTTGGACACCCAGGATGAGGAGTGGGAACGCACGGTGTCGACTAATCTGTCGAGCACCTTCTACAGCTGCCGCAGCTTCGGTCGACGCATGCGCGCCCGAGGCTCGGGCAAGATCATCAATGTCGCCTCTGACATCGGCATTCGCGGCGAGGCGAACTGGGCTGCTTATGCGGCCAGTAAAGGCGGCGTCGTATCGTTATCCAAGAGCCTCGCCTGGGAATGGGCGCCCGCGGTGACCGTGAATATTCTCGCACCGGGGCCATTCATGACCGATGCCAACAGGCCCATGTTCGATAATCCGGCGATTCGCGCGGCGGTCGAAGAACGGGTGCCGCTGCACCGGATTGGCGATCCGGAAATGCATCTCGGGCCACTCGCCGTACTGCTCGCCGGAACGGGCTCCGACTTCATGACCGGCGCAGTGTTTCGTATCGACGGCGGTATATGCCGCTCATGAGTGTCGATTCACGTCGCAGTACGCATCTGAGCGGCACCGATCGTGATGTCCGGGATCCCGAGAGCATCGAGATCCTATCGCTGCCCGCCGCCCGCTATGCAGACGAAGTAGAGCGTCTGGCGCGCGAGGCGCGCATGGCGCCGCTCGCGCGGCTCGACTACGGCGCCGGTCGGGGGCAATGGCTCGATGTCTACGCGCCGCCCGGCGCGAGCGACTTGCCCGTACTGGTATTTCTGCACGGCGGCGCATGGATCAATGGACACCTAGGATGGCTGCGGTTCATGGCGCCGGCGGTAACGGCGCTCCCTGCGATATTCGTTGCAACCACTTACCGCCTGGCGCCGCGGTGCCGCTGGCCTGCTCAGTACGAGGACGCGTGTGCGGCGCTGAGCCTGGTCATCGAGCGCATTGGCGAATTCGGGGGCGACCCGCGCCGCATCGTGCTCGCCGGCCATTCCGCCGGTGGCCATCTTGCGGCGCTGCTCACCTTGAAGCAGCGCTTTGCCGGCTGTCGTGCGTGTTTCCCGGTGAGTTCGCCGTTTGACTTGCAATACGGTGACGTTGCACCCGACTCCCACGAGAATCGTGTCTATCAATATTTGTTAAGCGACCGCCGTCAAGACCGCGAGGCGAGTCCCATCGAGTTTGTGAGCGGCAATACAGTTCCCTTTCATCTGATCTGGGGCGAACGGGATTTGCCGCACATCGTTTCGGCCAGCGTTCGAATGGCGGAGACCCTTCGCGTCGCGGGGTGCCCCGTGAGCTACGAGATCGTGCCGAGCGCCACTCACTTCGATACGCACCTGTCGCTGCGCGACGCGGCGAATCCCTGGTACGGCAGGCTACGGAAAGCGTTCGCATGAACAGCGGTGCAAGCAAAAAAATGTCAAATGGGGGGAGCTTAAATGGATAAGCAGAAGGCAACCATGATTGGTGGGAATGACACCAAGATTAAAAATCAATATTCGCCGGGGCACGCGCGCCCCTACGATGAGCTGGCAAAATCCTTGATGCGAGGGCTGATGAGAAATGCACGACGCTCCGCTTTGGCCACGATCGCCCTGGAACTTTTCATGGTGACCGTGAGCCCACCAGTCGCCGCGGTGCCGGCGGCGCCAAATTACGTAACGGCGGGTACCGCCACCTCGAGCATCGCGCCGGAAACGAACACCGGGCTCTCCGAGATCGTGGTCACCGCCGAGCGTCGCGCCGAGGCGCTGCAGGCCGTTCCCGTTGCGGTAACGGCAATCACTTCGCAGGAGCTGAAAGATCGCGGACTGAACAGCTACGAGGACTATTTGCGTGGGGTACCGGGCGCGGCTTTCGCCGGGTTAGGCAACCAGGGCAACGAAGTCAAAATTCGCGGTGTCGGCGCAGGGACGCAGCAGCTCTCGCCCACCACCGCCGTGTATCTCGGGGATGTCCCTGTGATTCACACCGGCCGCAGTCTTAATTCCAGTTACGACTTCTTCCTCGCCGACATGGCCCGGGTCGAAATCTTGCGAGGTCCGCAGGGACAGCTATTTGGTGCGAACTCATTAGGCGGGGCCATTCGCAATATTCCAAACAAAGCCGACCTCGATGCATTCTCGATGAATGTGACGGGCAATGACTCGACCACGCATTCCCCCGGCGGCGCAAACTACGGCGGTGCATTCACGCTGAACGCGCCGTTGATTGCCGGTTCATTGGCAGCGCGAGTGACGGCTTACGGCCAGCAAATGAGTGGCTGGTACCAGAATGTGTTCGACGGCGGGCCGCCCATCGGTAGCTATGCGCGCTACGCACCCCCGCTCGTGCAACTTCCCGGCCCCCGGGGCACGCCGCCGGTCGGTGCGCCATGGTCATATTTTCCAGCGAACATTCCGGTGTTTCATCCGGTGCCGCCGCCCGGGCACATTACCGTGCTGCCCGGCGCAGGGGTGCTAGCGCTCAATCCGGCGGCAGCCAATTATGCGGCACCGGCGAACATGGAGAAGGATGTCAACAGCAGCAACGTGGAAGGCGCCCGCCTCATGCTGGACTGGCGTCCCGCCGAGCGCTTGAGCGGCGAGCTCATGCTCGCCTACGAGCATAAGCATACCCTCGGCACTTCGTGGGCAGAGGCCATTCCCAACCATCCAAACCCGCAGATTCCGGGCACCTACATCGTGCCGCCTACGCAACCGGGAGCGACGGCGGTGCCGGTCTTGTACCCTTCGGACGCGTCGCGTTACCAACAGATCAACACGCTAAATGCAGGCAACGCGGATGAAATCTTTCTCAGTAACTTGCAGCTTAATTACGATTTTGGCGGCGCCAATTTAACCTCGAACACCTCGTATTGGAATCGCACCGAAGAGCTGCAGACGGACTTGAGCCCGATTGCCTTCACGGTCGATCAAGTCAACGGCACCATCCCCATTCTCGTCGACCGCCACGATAATCCCAAAAGCTACATCGAGGAGCTGCGCCTAACCTCCTCCGACCGAGGCAAGCTCACCTGGGTGGCCGGTCTTTTTTACCAACGTCTCGATCAAGGTTACAACGCCGGCGTGAATGAGCTGAGCGGACTCAACATCGTCTACACGCGCGCCGTTGCACAGGCGCGGGTCACCGGTGCGCCCATCCCGCCGAGCAGTCCCTTTGGTTCCCAGACCGGCACGTTCGTCGATACCCAATACGCCGCGTTCGGCGAGATCGGCTATCAGTTCTTGCCATCGTTGAAGGGTGAATTCAGTTTTCGCTGGCTGCATCTTGACCAGTCGGCCAAACTCGATAATGCCGGCTTTTTTTATTTCGGGCAGCCCAACACCAACCGCAGCGACAAGGAGTCCAAGTTCACTCCGAAGTACACCTTGGCCTGGACCCCAATCAAGGATGAAATGTTTTACGCCACCGTGGGGCAAGGCTTCCGCAGCGGCATTACCAACCTCGAGGCG
>DASWUU010000075.1:0-11159 GCA_036401515.1 Steroidobacteraceae bacterium | reverse complement strand
AAACATGCATCGAGTGACGCCGAACAGTTCGATGCAGGTTTCGATGTAAGGCTTCCATTCGCCGGCCAGTTGCACCGAGGAGGCGGGGGAAGACTGTAAAAAAGACGGAAATTTGCAAAAGGCCATGCCTAAGCCTCCGAGTTTTACTGAAACATTGGGTAGTGCCGCCAGCTTGGCCATATTTTCCCGCCAGATCGGAAATCGTTCTTCGCGTTTACCCTGATAGCTCGCGATTCCGAGCGGAGTACCCAGATGATCCAAAATGACCTGCGTATCGGGAAATGCCCGCGCAAGCTGCAGCAAATCGGGAAGTTGCGGCTCAAGGAGCCAGGCATCGAACGATAAGTTGTACTTGCGGAGTGTCGCGAAGCCCTCGCGGAAAGGTTTCTCGGAAAACAAGCCCGCTCCGGCGCGCACCAGAGGACCCAACACGTTGTCGTCCTGATCGTAGGAAGCGCTATGTCGAATACCTCGGAAGCGATCGCCGCCGGCCTTGAGATGAGCTTCGAGGACATCGCTCACCACCGCACCCGCGGTGAGATCCACATGCCCCACGATGCCGGCGCAGGCCCGCGTGGGCCCGCAGGTGCCGCTGGCACATATCGCGGCAATGCCATTGACGAATTCAGTTTCGCCGACGGGCTTGAACGCATTCGGACCGTCCGCGCGGTGCATGGCTCCGCACTGTACGAACACCGTGGCTCGGATGTTATGGCCGGTATTGAGGTCCGCCAGAAATTCCGGCAGCAGATATCTCGGCACGCCGCGGATGACGGTGTCAAATCCATGCGGGGGAACGGGTCGATTGGCGAATAGCGCAGCCGGCCAGTCCCATAAATGATGATGCGGATCGATGATGGGCAGATCGGGTTCTAAAATGGGCTCGCTGGCTGAGCTACTCGTCATTCTTTGTCTCCGCATACGGCTGACGCATTCTGCATGATCTGCCCGCGCACCCGCCAGTAAAGTCCTACACGGTGTGCAGTCCCAATGCGATAGCTATCGCTTAATCAGTGGCTTACGGTACAGTATTGCCGGGTCCCACGGACCCCGGTGTTTTGCGCGGCGCCTTGATCAGCGTGGCGATACTGAGGTGAATATGCTGCATCAAGTGAGCCGGCATCCGTGCTGAGCGATCAAGACATTTATCTTTTCCGCGAAGGCACGCACGCGCGACTCTTCGATCGACTGGGCTCGCGCTTAAGTGCCAATGGCCGCGGTGCGCAGTTTGCGGTGTGGGCCCCCAATGCCGCTGACATTTCCGTTGTCGGGGATTGGAATGGCTGGAACGCCGGCGCGGATCGTCTCGCGCCGCGGTCAGACGGTTCCGGCATCTGGGAGGGCGAGGCGCCGGGCGCGCAGCACGGCCAAGCCTATAAGTACCGGATCACCTCCCGCGTCGGTGGCTACTCGGTCGAGAAGGCCGATCCATTCAGCCTCTATTGCGAGCGGCCCCCCGCCACGGCTTCGCGCCTATGGACACTGGAATACACCTGGAAGGATGGTGCGTGGATGGGAGCGCGCGCCGCGCGCAATGGCTTGAACGCGCCCATGTCGACCTACGAAGTGCATCTCGGGTCATGGCGCCGAAAGGATGGCCAGTTTCTCAATTATCGGGAACTGGCGCATGCCCTGGGCGACTACCTCAAGGACATGGCCTTCACGCATGTCGAGCTCATGCCCATCACGGAGCATCCGTTTTACGGTTCGTGGGGATATCAAACAACGGGTTACTTCGCGCCCACCTCGCGCTATGGCACGCCTCAGGACTTGATGTATTTCGTCGATCATTTGCACGAGCTTGGTATCGGTGTGATTCTCGATTGGGTCCCCTCGCATTTTCCCAGCGACCAGCATGGGTTAGTGTACTTCGATGGCACGCATCTCTACGAACACGCCGATCCGCGCCAAGGATTTCATCCTGAATGGAATTCGGCGATCTTCAATTTTGGACGCAACGAGGTGCGCAGCTTCCTCGTGTCGTCGGCCATGTTTTGGTTCGAGAAATATCACATCGATGGGCTGCGCGTGGATGCGGTGGCATCGATGCTGTACCTTGACTATGCGCGCAAGCCGGGCGAATGGATTCCTAATCGATTCGGAGGCCGAGAAAATCTCGAAGCCATTGATTTCTTGCGCATCCTGAATCAATCGGTGTATCGGGATTACCCGGGAGCGGCGATGATCGCTGAGGAGTCGACCGCCTGGCCGATGGTGTCGCGGCCCACGGACATGGGCGGCCTCGGGTTCGGCTTAAAGTGGAACATGGGCTGGATGCACGACACACTCTCTTACTTCAAGCAAGATCCGATCAACCGTAAGTATCACCACGGCGAACTCACCTTCTCTCTTATCTATGCCTTCAACGAGAATTTCGTGCTGCCACTGTCGCATGATGAGGTGGTTTACGGCAAAGGCTCTCTGATCGGCAAGATGCCAGGAGATGATTGGCAAATGTTCGCGAACCTGCGAGCGCTCTTCGGCTACATGTGGGCGCACCCCGGTAAGAAATTGCTCTTCATGGGCGGGGAATTCGCGCAGCGGCGCGAATGGTCTCACGAAGGGGAGCTGGAATGGTGGGTATCGGATCTGCCGGGGCATGCAGGCGTAAAGCGCCTGATCGGGGATTTGAATCGCGTGTACCAGCGCGAACCGGCACTTCATCAACTGGATTTTTCGCCCGAAGGCTTTGACTGGGTTGATGTCGGCAATGCTGAGATGAGCGTTATTGCATTCTTGCGAAAGCCGGCCGGAGAGGGTGCGCCATTGCTTGTGGTATGCAACTTTACGCCCGTACCGCGCGCGAACTTTCTGCTGGGCGTGCCCCTGCGCGGTATCTGGCGCGAGATCATCAACACCGATGCCGCCGACTACGGCGGTTCCGGTTGGGGAAATTTGGGCAGCGTCGAATCGGTACCGGTGGGTTCGCACGGGCGCGTTGATTCGGTGAATCTGAACCTTCCGCCGCTTTCGACCATCGTGCTGCGATGGGACGCTCATGGCTAGCTCGAAGCGCAAAGTACCGGCTAAACGAACGCCGGCAACCTTGCCGGCAGCCCCGCGTGTCCTCGATGCTACCGCCATTGTCGCCGAAGGCCGCGTGCGCGCCGTCATTGATACGGTCAAGCCTCAGGTGGATTGCGGGCGATTTGCGGCCAAACGCGTTGCCGGCGAGGCGGTTGGCGTTGAAGCCCATTGTTTTACGGACGGACACGACAAGCTCAAGGTGGTATTGCGCTGGAATCTTTCAGGATCCGCCAATGCGGACTACGAGACTGAGATGCAGGCGCTTCCCAATGATGTTTGGTGCGCCAAATTCACACCGCCGCTGCCCGGTCGTTATCAGTACACGGTGATGGCATGGGTGGATCACTTCGACTCGTGGCGGCGCGAGTTTGAAAGGCGCGAGGACAGGAGCGACATTCTCCTGGCACTGAAAGCAGGCGCCGCAATGATCGACGAGGCTGCGGCGCGAGCCGTTGGCAACGATGCGGCCGTTCTCAAGGAGTGGTCCTCACAACTGATCGAGATGAGCGTAAATTCGGTCGATATTGCCGTGCTGAAAGCCTTGGCGCTCGATCCGGCACGCGCCCTCATCGTGGCGCGGTATTCGGATCGAAGCTTGGCGGCCACGGTAACTTTGGAGCTCATCGTTGACCGCAAGCGCGCCGCGTTCAGCAGTTGGTACGAGCTGTTTCCTCGATCGGCTGCCTTGAAGCCCGCGGCTCACGGCACGTTCAAGGATGTCGAGAAGCGCTTGCCCTATGTGGCGCAGATGGGGTTCGACGTCTTGTATCTTCCGCCCATCCATCCCATCGGGCGCATCAACCGCAAGGGGGCGAACAATAGCCTGATCTCCAAACCTGACGACGTGGGTAGTCCATGGGCCATCGGAGCAGCGGAAGGAGGGCACAAGGATATCCTTGCCCAACTGGGCACTTTCGAGGACTTCGATGCGCTGGTGAAGGCGGCGCGCGCTCTTGATATGGAAATCGCCATGGACATCGCGTTTCAGTGCTCTCCGGACCATCCGTACGTGAAAGCGCATCCGCAATGGTTCAAGCACCGCCCCGACGGGACCATTCAATACGCCGAGAATCCGCCGAAGAAGTACCAAGATATCTATCCGTTCGATTTCGAAACAAGCGACTGGCGAGCTTTGTGGAACGAGCTCAAAAGCATCGTGGACTTTTGGATAGCGCGCGGCGTGAGAATATTTCGCGTCGACAACCCGCATACCAAGGCCTTCGGCTTCTGGGCGTGGCTGATCGACGCTAGCAAGCGCGAGCATCCGGATATCATTTACCTGGCCGAGGCCTTTACCCGGCCCAAAGTAATGCACAGGCTGGCCAAACTCGGTTTCTCTCAGTCGTACACCTACTTCACGTGGCGCAACACCAAGTACGAGCTGACCGAATACTTCACCGAACTGGATTCGGACCCAGGCCGTCAGTATTTCCGTCCCAACGTATGGCCGAACACGCCCGACATCCTGCCCGAGCATTTGCAATCCGGGCGGCGATCCACGTATGCCTCAAGGCTCATTCTCGCTGCGACGCTGTCAGGTAATTACGGCATCTATGGGCCGGTATTTGAGCTGATGGAAAGTGCACCGCGCGAAGCAGGCAGCGAAGAGTACCTTGATTCGGAAAAGTACCAACTGCGGCATTGGATGTTGCAGCGGCCCGATAGCCTGGCGCCGTTGATTGCGCGCGTGAACCGCATTCGGCGGGACAACCCTGCCTTGCAGTCCGCTTTAGGCGTGCGCTTTTGCAAGATTGAAAATGACCAGTTGATTGCCTATCTTAAAATCGACGAGGCCTCGAGCAATGCCGTGCTCACGGTCGTCAACCTCGACCCGCACCACGCGCAATCGGGGTGGGTCGAACTAGACCTGGGTGCATTGCAACTCGAGGCGCAGCAGCCGTTCCAAGTGCACGATTTACTCAGCGACCAACGCTACATATGGCGCGGCCGATACAACTATGTGCTGCTGGAGCCGCAGCGCGCCCCGGCACATATCTTCAGGGTGCGCCGGCACGTGCGCAGCGAGCAGGATTTCGACTACTATTTATGAACTTAAGTTAGATGAACGACGTTCAAGTGACGGCCCCCGATACCGCCCCCATCACCGGCGTCAGTGCCGACGATGCGCTTTGGTACAAAGATGCCGTCATCTATCAGGTGAACGTCAAATCATTCTTTGACTCCAATGACGATGGCATTGGTGATTTCAAAGGTTTAACCTCCAAGCTCGAGTACATCCGCGACTTGGGCGTCAACACCATATGGTTGATGCCGTTTTATCCTTCGCCTCTCAAAGACGACGGCTACGACATTGCCGACTATCAAAATGTGCATCCGCAATTCGGTACCTTGGACGATTTTCGCACCATGCTGCGCGAGGCGCACCGGCTGGGGCTCAAGGTAGTAACCGAACTGATCATCAATCATACCTCCGATCAGCATCCGTGGTTTCAGGCCGCGCGACACGCCCTGCCAGGCTCCCCGGAGCGCGATTTTTACGTATGGAGCGACACCGACCAGAAATATGTCGGCACCCGGATCATATTCACCGACACAGAGACTTCCAACTGGACCTGGGATCCTGTGGCCAAGCAATATTACTGGCATCGATTTTTCAGTCACCAGCCGGATCTGAATTTCGACAACCCGCAGGTGATGAAGGCGGTGCTGCAGATCATGCGCTTCTGGCTCGACATGGGGGTCGATGGGTTCCGCCTCGATGCCATCCCTTATCTCGTTGAGCGCGAAGGCACCAATAACGAAAATCTGCGCGAGACGCATGCCGTCATCAAAGAGCTGCGCGCCGCCATCGATGCATCCTATGAGAACCGTTTCCTGCTGGCGGAAGCCAATCAGTGGCCGGTGGATGTGCGCGAATATTTCGGTGAAGGCGACGAATGCCACATGGCGTATCACTTCCCTCTGATGCCGCGGATTTACATGGCGATCGCTCAGGAGGACCGCTATCCGATCATCGAGATCATGCAGCAAACGCCAGATATACCAGAAAATTGCCAGTGGGCGATCTTTCTGCGCAACCACGATGAGCTGACCTTGGAGATGGTCACCAGCAAAGAACGCGACTACATGTACACGACCTACGCCGCGGATTTGCAGGCGCGCATCAATCTGGGCATTCGGCGGCGTCTCGCCCCTTTGATGGAGAATGATCTTGACCGCATCAAGCTGATGAACAGTTTGCTCCTGTCAATGCCCGGTTCCCCGATCCTTTATTACGGCGATGAGATCGGGATGGGAGATAATTTTTTCATCGGCGACCGCAACGGCGTGCGCACCCCCATGCAATGGAGTCCTGACCGCAACGCCGGGTTCTCCCGCGCGGATCCGCAGCGCCTATACCTGCCGCCCATCATGGACGCGGTGTATGGTTACCAGTCGACCAATGTTGAAGCCCAATCGCGCGATCCTAGCTCGCTCTTAAGCTGGACCAAGCGCATGCTCGCGGTCCGCAAGACGAGCCAAGCATTCGGGCGCGGCGCACGGCGTTTCTTGAAGCCCGGCAATCGCAAGATATTGGCGTATTTGCGCGAAGTCGGCGAAGACACTATTTTGTGCGTGGCCAACCTGTCGCGTTCCGCTCAGCCCGTCGAGTTGAATCTCGCATCATTCAAGGGCCGAGTGCCGGTGGAAATGCTCGGGCGCACCGCGTTCCCACCCATCGGCGAATTACCCTACCTGCTGACCATATCGGCCTATGGCTTCTATTGGTTCAGGCTGGCCACCGACGCCGCCGGCCCCGCCTGGCACGAGCAAATCGTATCGGTCGAAGAACGTCCGGTGCTGGTGTTGTTCGACGGGTGGAGCAGCCTATTTCGCGAGCGCGTGGTGCCGTGGCGCATTGGAATTGCGGAAAAAACCCGTACGCAATTTGAAATCGACACGCTGCCGCGGTATATCGAGTCACAGCGTTGGTACGCGGCGAAGGGCAAGACAATCGAGCGAGCTCGCATCACAGAGAGTGTTCTGTGGCAGGAAGGCAAGCTTTCTTGGCTGCTGGCATTGGTAGAACTTGATGGCTCGGAAGAGCGTGCCAGCTACTTCATGCCGCTGGCTTTGGCATGGGAGGAACGCGACGAGGAACGCGTACGCAATCTTTCGACTTCCGCCGTGGCCAAGGTACGCCAGCAAGCCGAAGTCGGGGTGATGGGAGACGCGTTTGCCGACGAGCTTTTCTGCCGCGCAGTGGTGGCGGCCATGGCAGCCCGGCGCGAAATAACCATGTCGCAGGGCAGGCTGCAATTCAGGCCGACCGCCGCCTTTTCGGAGATTGCGGGTGCAGACTTTGCGTCGCTGCCCGTGGAACGCCCGCGCGGCTCGAGCTCGAATACCGTGGTCAATATGCCTGAACGACTGATGCTCAAAGGCTATCGCCGATTGCGCGTTGGAATGAATCCCGAACTGGAGATGGGCCTTTATCTTACCGAAGTAGTGCACTATGCAAATTGCGCACGCTTGGCCGGAGTGCTCGAATACATTGCAAACGATGGCCAGACTCGATTGCTGGCGATGTTGCAGGCCTACGTGCCCAATCAAGGAGATGGCTGGACTTATTCCTTGGAATATGTGCGGCGTCATTTGGAGCAATATCGGACCACCCCCGCGAGCGATGCGCTGCCGGTCAACGCGCACGAAGCCTATTTGACAATGATGCGCGTATTGGCGGGGCGAACGGCCGAATTGCATCGGGCGCTGGCGCGGCCCACGGCTGATGCGGCATTTTTGCCGCAGCCAATTGGCGGCGCAGATATCGATGCATATCGTCAGCGCGCTTTGGATGAGGCACGTAAAGCGCTGGATCTGTTGGCCGCAAGCTTGGAATCGATTCCCGCGGCTGATCGCGAGCGCGCCAACGCCGTGCTTGCGCAACGCGACCAGATCACCGCCCGCATCGAAGCCTGCGCCAAAGTGGAGCCGCAGGGCCTGAAGATACGCATACACGGCGACTACCATCTCGGTCAGGTGTTGGTGACGCGCAACGATTTCGTCATCATCGATTTCGAAGGGGAACCCGGACATAGTCTGGAGCAGCGCCGCGCCAAACAATCGCCGCTGCGCGATGTCGCCGGAATGATGCGATCGTTCGCCTATGTGCAACAGAGCGCCTTGCGAAGCGTTGCCCACAATGAAACCGAGGCGGCGAGATTGGCGCCGTTGGCGCGGGCCTGGGAACTCGAGGTGCGCACGGCGTTCTTATCCGCGTACGATGCGGCCGCGCGCGAGTCGGGGGCCGGCCAATCGGGGGCCGGCCAGCCGGTGCTGTACGAATCGCTGCAACCGGGGCAGGGTTTGTTGGGAATGTTCGAGCTGGAAAAAGCGCTCTACGAATTGCGCTACGAACTCGGCAACCGGCCGAGCTGGGTCGGCATTCCCCTGCAGGGGATTCTCGACTGGGGTAGCTAATCGGAGGCTGTCATGCAAAGCATTGATGTGTTGGTGGATGCCGCTCGAGAATTCTTGCATCAGACCGCCGCATTCCTGCCGCGCCTGCTCTTGGCGCTCGTCGTGGTCGTGGGCGGGTGGCTTCTCGCCAAGGCGGTGCGTTTCGCCGTTGAGCGCGCCCTGCGGGCCGTGAACTTCAACGTCTTGACGGAGCGGGCCGGCACGGACCATTTTCTCAGGCAGGCCGGCTCGCGCGGCGATACCACGACGTTGTTCGGCGTGGTGGCTTTTTGGCTGGTAATCCTCGCCGCGCTCATCATTGCCTTCAATGGGCTCGGCCTCACCTACATCACCGATTTGTTACTGCGCGTGGTCTTGTTCACGCCCAAATTGCTCATCGCCATGCTGATAGTGGTGTTCGGTTCGTACTGCGCCCGCTTCGTCGGCAACGCCGTACAGGCTTACTGCGTCGATGCGCAAATACCGGACGCGGACATGCTGGGCCGCATCGTCCGCTATGTGATCATGACCTTTGTCGTGATGATCGCGTTGAGTCAGGTCGAAGTGGGCGGGGACATCGTTCAGAGAACCTTTCTCATCATTCTGGCGGGTATCATGCTTGCCCTCGCATTAGCCTTTGGGCTTGGTGGAAAAAACTGGGCCGCCGCGATGCTTCAACGCTGGTGGCCGCAACGTAATAGAGACGAGGAGCTCTGAATCTCTTCCAGCTCGTTTAAGCCGCTACCCTTTCGGCAGAGGTAGTTTCGAGCGCACGAGCGAAGACATCCTCGATCTTCTCGGCCCACACGAACTCGAGCCGCGCGCGCACGCTGTCAGGTAGGTCTTCAAGGTCCCGCCGGTTGCGCGCAGGCAGAATCACCGTGCGGATTCCGGCACGGGCGGCCGCCACGCATTTCTCTTTGATACCGCCCACCGGCATGACGACCCCACGCAGGCTGATCTCGCCGGTCATGGCGACGTCGGCGCGTACAGTGCGCTGGGTCAACAACGAGGCGAGCGATGTGGCAATCGCCACTCCGGCACTCGGTCCGTCTTTGGGGATGGCGCCGGCCGGCACATGGATATGAAGATCGCTGCTGTCGAGGATTGCCGCGTCTATTCCTAATCGCTCAGCTTGCGATTTAACCAGGGTCACAGCCGCTTGTGCGCTCTCTTTCATGACGTCGCCCAACTGTCCGGTCAAAATCAATTTGCCGCTGCCCCTGACGCGGCTTGATTCGATGAAGAGAATATCACCGCCGGCAGGCGTCCAAGCCAATCCCGTCGCGACTCCCGGCACGCTGGTGCGCAGTGCCACGTCGCTTTCGAAGCGCGGAGCGCCGAGAATGCGTTCCACGGCGGCGGCGTCGATGGCGACGCTTTGCGCTTCCCCCGATGCAATGCTCACCGCGCAGTTGCGCAGCAACCCACCGATCTGGCGCTCCAGGTTTCTCACCCCGGCTTCACGGGTGTAATCGGCAATGACGCGACGCAAAGCCTCATCCGAGATTTGCACCTGCTCAACCGTCAGGCCATTGGCCTGCAATTGGCGCTTGAGGAGATAGCGGCGCGCGATTTGCAGTTTTTCCTCCTCCGTATACCCGGTGAGTTCAATGACCTCCATCCGATCGCGCAAGGGCGCAGGAATTGAATCGAGCACATTCGCCGTGCCAATGAAAAGCACCTTGGAGAGATCGAAGGGAACCCCGAGATAGTTGTCGCGGAATGAATTGTTCTGCTCCGGATCCAACACTTCGAGCAACGCTGAGAAAGGATCGCCTTGATAACTGGCGGAGAGCTTATCCACCTCATCCAGCATCAATACCGGGTTGCGTCGGCCCGCCTTCCGTAGGGCTTGTACGATATTGCCCGGGAGCGCGCCGATATAAGTGCGCCGATGGCCGCGAATCTCCGCCTCATCGTGCACACCGCCAAGACTCACGCGTCCGAATTTCAATCCGATCGCTTTAGCGATGCTTTGCCCCAGCGATGTTTTGCCGACGCCCGGCGGTCCGACGAAGCACAAGATCGGACTTCGGCCTTCCGGATTGAGCTTGCGCACCGCGAGGAATTCGAGAATTCGGCGCTTGATCTTCGTCAGCCCATAATGATCCTCGTCGAGTATTTTGCGCGCTTGCTCAATATCCAGCTGCTCCGGATCGAGCTTGGACCAGGGCATGGCGATCAGCCACTCAAGGTAAGTGCGCGTCATGGAGTACTCGGCGGCTTGTTCAGGCATCCTGTCCAAGCGATTGAGCTCGCGCAGCGCCTGTTCTTCGGCCTCAGGCGGCATCCCCGCATCCTTCACCTGCGCCTGCAACTCCGCGAGTTCCGCTTTCGAGCCGTCCGTTTCGCCAAGTTCCTTTTGGATTTGATGCAGCCGCTCGCGCAACACCGCTTCCTTCTGCCGGTCATCGAAAGCCTCGCGCGTCTTCTCATCTATGTCCCGCGACACTTTCAACACCTCTATTCGGCGGCCGAGCAGGGTCAGCACACGGTCGAGGCGCGCCTTCAAATCAAAGGTCGCGAGGATCTCTTGCTTGTCAGAGATTTTTAGATCCATGAAGCTCGCGATCATGTCCGCGAGCGCGGGAATGGATTCAATGGCGCGAATTGCATTGGTCAGTTCGCCCGGTGCCTGCGGCAACAATTGCACCGCTTCCATGGCTTTTTCACGCAAATTCAGCCCCCGCGCCTCGATTTCCTTATCGAATACGGTGGGTTCCTTGTGG
>DASWUU010000074.1:0-7908 GCA_036401515.1 Steroidobacteraceae bacterium | reverse complement strand
TCGTGCAGTCACGAACTCCCTTTTCGCACTTCCCTACGCATTCAAGCTGGTTTGCTTGAGGTGTTAGCAATCGGCACGTTAGCAGGGATGGCTCGGAGTGGCAAAATCTATCAGGAACGCCGGTCTTGGCAGCTAGTCGCTACGGTTTTTGCAGCCGCTTGGTCGACCTAAGGGCTGATGTCATCGCTTCGTCGCTGGATCACCACGAGGACGGGAGGCGCATTACTGCCAAAGAGCTTGGCGTGCGCGGTATCCCGATCTGCGGCGGTGATCGTAAGTCGACGCTGAACGCGTAAAGCAGTTGGAGGCGCCCGTCGCAAGGCGGGCGCTCTCCGTTCCTTTGAAACGAGGCGAGCTGCGCGTATCAATTCACCTTTTGCGGCGTTTGCGGAGGGTACTTGAGCGGAGCTGTCTCTCGCCGCGCATCACGTAAAGGATGTATACCTTCTCGCCTTCCCGCCTATAGAAAACTCGGCAGGGGGACTCAACAATCTGCCGATAACTCCAACCCTTGAGCTCGGGCGGCTTTGAACCGCTATCCGGATGAGCTGCAAGCTGATCGGCATGATCGAATATTCGTTGCACCAAGGCGCGCGCGGCGGCGGGATCGTCAAGGGCAATATAGTCAGCAATGGCGTCGAGATCGTTTAGTGCCGGCTCGGTCCAGATTACTTCAGCCATCGCGCCATGCGTTGCTTGGCTTTGGCTTGAGTAAGCACCCGACCTTCTTCAACCGCTTTCTCGCCGCGAGCCAAACCTTCGAGCAGTCCGATTCGCTTCTGCAATTTGTCGTACGCATCAACATCGACGAGGTAGGCGGCTGGCAGACCGTGCTGTGTTATTAGGATGGGGTCGGGGTCGGCCTTAAGCTGAGCCAGCAGTTCCGTGGCTCTTCGCTTCAATGTTGTTACTAGCTCAGTGCGCATGAAGTGATACTACAGTATCACTCCGATCGACTCAAATTTACCGCAATGCCGTGTCACGGGCCTACGAGTTCCAGCCAATTCAGCCGCCTACGCGTTCAATTCTGGGCGTTTTGTGGCACATTCGAATTTAAGTCTACAGTCAAGAACTTACGCGGCACCTTGGCATCGCTCAAAAACGATGTTGTTCCATTGAACGCCAGTTGTGCCCAAGGCGAGCATAAGACTGCTCTATTCCCGGTACATTCGGATGGAAGTGTAGACATCTTCTAGCCGTCCGCTCATCGTTACCTGCCATCGCAGGCCTTGTGCAATACCTACGACGCCGTCAGCTAGCCCGCGTTTGATACGCGTGATCTAAAAATTCAGCTATCGGTTTATCTTAAAATGCACACGAGTCGTCGACCGCGCGCCTGTCGATCCCAACAGGGCCAATCCGATAAGCGCCAAGATATCGGGGAAACTCAAGGATCCTCCTCCTCCACCGCTGCTGGGAGGCGGGGTCACGTTGATTGATACCGTGGCCACGTTTGATGGGGTGCCCAGATTGTCCTTGACCGAATACTGAAACGTATCGAGCCCCGAGTAGCCGGTCGCGGGCGTGTACGTGACCTCGCCGTTCGACGCCGCCGCAGCACCGTGTGTGGGTGCGACCGCGATCGCCAGGGACGCCGTGTTGAGCGTGCCGCCCGAACTCGTATCATTTGACAGAACCGCGATCATGACGCTGCTGTTGGCCTGGAGCGTCGCGGTGTCGTTCACGGCGAGCGGAGCAGGCTGGATAGTCACGGTGACGTTCGCGGTGTTCGACCGTGCACCGAGGTTGTCTTGCACGTTGTACTGAAAACTGTCGGTCCCAGAATAGCCGCCCACCGGCTCATAGGTGATGGCGCCCGTCGCTGAATTTATGGTCGCCGCCCCATGCGCTGGCGCTTGCGCAACGGTGACCGTGCTTGTACTCAATGTCTGGCCCGTCGAGGCCGTGTCGTTGGCCAATACGTTGACCAGGGTCGAGTTGTTGATGGCAACTACCGCCGCGTCGTTCTGCGCGACCGGATTCTGATCGAGCTTGGTGGGTGCGTACGCGGCGCCGCCAGTTTGTGAGCCGGCGAGTGATACATCGACGATCAGTACGGAGGGTGCAGTGTTCCGCACGAGCGCACCGACATCCAGGCCTCGTGCGTAACTGCTTTGTGCCGTTGCCGGTATATCGACCGGCGTGACGTTAGCGAATGGCGTCGCAGTCCCGTTGTTAAGATAGATTGCGCCGACTGCGGGTTTTGCCGGTGCGGGAGAGGCATTTGGCGAGGGAGGTGTGCATCCAAACAGAAGGTCCGGGTGCCCATCTCCATCGACATCGCCGGCGGCGATTGAGATGCATCCGCCGCCCAAGTCATTGTCGGTAATCAGGGTTTGCGGAGTATCGAACGGGGCCGTGGCCGAACCGGTATTCAAATACACGTAAAAATCACTTTGCGTAAGCGTCGCATCGGAAACCGCCGCCACCAGATCCAACTTGCCGTCGCCATTGAGGTCCGCGACGTTCACGGCTTCGATCGATTGTCCAACGAGGAAGCGCAGCGGCGTCACGTTGTTGAAGGGATTGCTCGTGCCATTATTGAGATAGATGGCAATACCGGATGGATCGGTACTGGAGATCTCCGCGACGATGTACGTCAAGATCAGGTCTGGTTTGCCATCCCCGTTGACGTCGGCGATCACCGCGTTCTGACCGTACCCGAGGTCCGTGCCGACCTGGACGGTGGAATAGGTCCCGGCTGTGAGGGGCGCCCCATTCGTGAGATACACCCTACTGGGGATATGATTGGAGTTGGCGACCGCCATATCGACGAAGCCATCACCGTTCACATCTCCCAGGGCGACCAAGTAGGCGACATCCTGTGTCCCGATGGGGACTCCGGTCACGCCGTTGAAGGGATTCGCCGAACCATTGTTTAAATAGATTAGGTTTGGTGAATTAAAACCGGCCGCAACGAGATCGGGATGTCCATCATTGTTCACATCCGTCAACGTCACAGCGCCCCAACCCAAATTGGGGCCATTGACGCCGGGCGGTGGCGCGACAAAGATGCCTGGTACATTTTGAAACGGGGTTGATGTGCCATTGTTGAGATACACGACAGGAGGGCTGCCGTTGATACCGACCACGATGTCCGGCGCACCATCGCCGTTCAAGTCGGCGATGAAGCCGTTCACTGGGGCGTATCCGAGGTTCGAAGGCACGCCTTGGAGCGGTCCTAAATCGACGCGGGGTCCGACGATCAACGTATAGGTCGGCGTGCTTCCCCCTGCGGCTGCGCACAGGATTCCAAGGCAAAGTGTGGAAAGACGGCGGAGAGTGGATTTTGACCGATTGCTGAATCGGTATCGCTGCGAGGGGACATTGGATGAGTGGAAAGGGGCGGGAGCTTGCTCACCCATCGAATTTGCGCTGCAGTCCGACGAATGCCAGGAATCTGGCGCGTGTCCTATTCTGATCATCCCTGATTCTCCTATTAGACTATCCGCCCTGGTTTCCAAGTGAAAACGAAACGCGCGGGTCGTCAGTATATCCAAACCGGCTCACTGACATTTAGCAAAGCGTTTAGTCGCAGCACCTGTATAGGCGTGCATTCGGTCTAGGTATGTGGGACCGGCTGACAGGCGAAACGGTCGGTGGTGTTCGGGGGTCCTACGGGTTGAGGGCCCTTGCGCGCTAATTGCCGCGTACCTCGCCTACTCGAGATTCGGAGCGGGCTGGGGAACCTTTGCGCTATTCTCTCTGAGGTCGGATCTACCGTTCCTGGGGTTACCTGGCAGGACCCCGAATGGGTGCGGCCGCATACACCGCGGCGCGTCACATCGCTGCGAGACTCGTCTCGGCATCGGTGGTCGCCTTACTGAGGTTGCGGCGGCAATTCAGCCTTGTTACCGATTATGGTGTGATTGCTAGTCGTTGGGAGGAGATCGTGTGACTACAACAACTGCTCGTAATTCCCCTGACGCAGCGCGAATGTGCGCTTTGCTGAACAATTTTTCGCTCGAGATCACGGCCAAAGATGTCCCGCAGCTTGAGGAAGCCGCCGATCTCATACCCCAAGGAACCAAGATTCCTGTGACATTTCTGCCCGGGGAGACGTTCGAGATGCGGATCGCCGCGGCGCGGCGGGTACGGGATCTGGGCTTTCTGCCGATCCCTCACATCTCGGCGCGACGGCTAAAATCCCAAGAGGAACTGGAAGTCTTCCTCGCCGGCTTGCAGCGCGAAGTTGGTACCGATCATGCTTTCGTCGTTGCCGGCGATCCGCCGCACCCAATGGGCCCTTACGAGGATGCGTTATCGATCATCCGCACGAACCTTCTCGCAAAATATGGAATCCGACGGATCGGCATCTCGGGCTATCCCGAGGGCCACCCTGATATCGGTAACGAGAAATTGTGGCAGGCGAAGCGCGACAAGCAGGCCGCCATCCTAGAACGCGGCCATGACTTTGCTGTGGTCACCCAGTTCGCCTTCGATGCCGAGCCCGTGTTGGCTTGGCTGGAGCAGGTTCGCAAGGCCGGCGTCCATGCATTAGTGCGCATAGGCGTACCCGGGCCCGCCAGTGTAAAGCGGCTGCTCGCCTTCGCATCGCGGTGCGGAGTGGGTGCTTCTACCAAAGTCTTGAAGAAGTACGGCATGTCGCTCACCAAACTGCTTGCTACGGCAGGCCCCGACAAGTTGATCGAGGTTTACTCCGCCGGACTTGATCCGGCTAAGCATGGCGATGTGCTGATGCACTTTTACCCGTTCGGCGGCCTGCGGGCGACCGCCGAGTGGGTAAGGGATTTCCGTGAAAGCAATGGTTGCTAGAACGCGCGGGAATCAGAACGCGGACTCGGTGGCGCCGCTGAAGACGCCCTCCGGCCTTGCTGTGCAGCCACCCCTCGAGCCCATGCTCGCCAAGCTGGCGGACGAGCTGCCGGCAGGCGATTACCTCTATGAGCCTAAGTGGGATGGTTTTCGGGCGATCATCTTCCGCGGCGCCGAAGAGGTGTATATCCAGAGTCGCGATACGCGGCCGCTCGATCGGTATTTTCCGGAGCTGCACCAGGTTCTACTCGAGCGCCTGCCCAAGAACGCTGTGGTGGATGGCGAGATCGTCATCGCCACCGAGGTTGGGCTTGATTTCGATGCTTTGCAGCTGCGACTGCATCCGGCCGAATCACGCGTCAGAAAGCTTGCGAAAGAGACTCCTTCCTCGTTCGTAGCGTTCGATCTGATCGCGCTGGGGAAACGCAATCTGATGGAACTGCCCCAGGCGGAGCGGCGGATGGCCCTGGAGGAATTACTCGGCAAGGTAAGAGCGCCGGTGTATCTCACCCCAATGACGCGGGATCGAGCCCTCGCACTCGACTGGCTCACGCGCTTCGAGGGAGCCGGTCTCGACGGCGTGGTGGCGAAGCTCGCTTCAGGAACCTACTTGCCAGGCAAGCGCGCCATGATCAAGGTCAAGCACGCGCGCACGGCCGAATGCGTGGTGGCCGGATTTCGCTGGCACAAGAGTGGCCAGGACTTGGTCGGCTCGTTGCTCCTTGGCTTGTACGATGATGCGGGAGTGCTGCAGCACGTAGGGGTCACCTCGTCCTTCACCATGCAGATGAGGCGGCAGCTCGCGAAGGAACTTGTGCCGCTTCGTAAGGACGCGATGCGTGACCACCCTTGGAAGGAGTGGGCGGGTGCTGCCGCCGAATCGAGCCGAATGCCAGGGGCGCACAGCCGCTGGAGTGGCGGTAAGGACTTGTCGTGGGAGCCGCTTCGGATCGAGCGGGTATGCGAGGTCAAGTACGACCACATGCAGGGCGATCGGTTTCGACACGCGGCCATCTTCCTTCGCTGGCGACCCGACAAGCCGCCCCAGGACTGCCGGTATAGTCAGCTCGAAGTGACGAAGCCTTACGAGCTGGAATCCATCTTCTCGTCCGGATCCAGCGGCTCTTGAGCCGGACGCACCTCTGCAGGGACATGCTGCAGGTTGACGCGGACACGCGTCCAGGTGCTGTAGCGTCCGCGCATGGCGTCGACCAAAACGTCGGCCGGCGCAAGATGGGCTGCCGCTTGCGAGTGACGGGCTTTCCAGCGCGCGAGGCCTGCAAGTGCGTCCTGCTTGAGGCGCGCCCGCCCAATCTCGACCAGCGGGAGTTTTCTGCGTTTGGAGGGCTGGACCCGAGGAGGTTCCGCGGCCGCTCGTCTGTAATGCGGCGGCCAGGGCGCATCACCCGAACCCTGCCGCTCGAAGAGATCGAGGAGGCTCGCAAGTGAGCCTGCATTCTCGTCGATGCCGGCGTGCACATCTCCGAGCTTCTTGAAGCGGGTCGGCATCGACGTCAAGGTAAAGTCCGCGGGGTCGCAGTCCCGCACCTCGTTCCAGATGAGCGGCGCCGACACGCGCGCGTCCGGCGTTGGCCGCACCGAGTACGCCGAGGCGACGGTTCGATCCTTAGCGTTCTGGTTGTAATCGACGAAGACGCCTTGGCGTTCTTCCTTCCACCACTTAGCTGTAGCAAGCGTCGGCGCACGGTGCTCGACCTCGCGCGCGAGAGCGAGAGCAGCGTGGCGCAGGTCGTCGAATCTCCACCGCGGCTCGACTCGCACGATGATGTGCATGCCCCGTGAGCCGGAGGTCTTCGGCCAGCCGACAAGCTTGAATTCCTCGAGCACCGAGTGGACAACTGCCGTGACCTCCTGGACTTGCTTCCAGGAGACCCCGGGCACCGGGTCGAGGTCGATCCGCAGCTCATCGGGATGCTCGAGGTTCTCCGCCCGTACCGGATGCGGATGCAGCTCGATGCAGGCGAGGTTTGCGAGCCAGGCAAGCGCCGCAGCATCCCTGGGGACGACCTCCTGCGCGACTCGGCCGGAGGGGAAGTGGATCTCCGCCACCTCGATCCAGGGGGGGCGGGTCGTCGGCGCCCGCTTCTGATAGAAGTGCTCCCCCTCGATGCCGTTGGGGTAGCGAACGAGCATGTTGGGGCGGCCGCCCGCGCCTCGAAGCGCGCCGTCGGCCACCGACAGGTAGTAGCGCACGAGGTCGAGCTTGGTGTGCTCCGGCTGCGGGAAGAGCAGCTTATCCGGATGCGAGACCACGACTTCGCGCCCGGCGACGAATATGGTTTCCGCTTTACGGTTCTTGGCCATCTTTGGCGAAAATACTCCGAGTCTGGCGCCGGAGATAGGGGTGCGCGTCTTCACCGCGAGACATTTCGTGGCGATCCATCTAGAGACGTCCGCTACAATCCGGCGAGGCGTTAAGGACACGAATGGCTACGTTTCGGGAGGCAGCTGTGGTTAGTCCCTCAGACATTGATGAATTCTGGCGCGATGGTGCCGTGTGTCTACGAAACTTGTTTACATCGGCGGACGTGGAGTTATTGCGTGCGGGTATCAACGCTAACCTCGCGCGGCCTAGTGCTCGCGCGAAAGTCGCCAGTCGCCCAGATGATCCGGGCTTCTTCGTTGAGGATTTTTGTAACTGGCAGGAGAATGAGAGCTATCGCCGCTTCATTTTCGACACGGCCCTCGCCGAGGCTGCCGGCAAACTGATGAAGAGCCGAACAGCGCGCTTGTATCACGACCACATGTTGACCAAGGAATCAGGCACTCGCCAGCGCACCCCCTGGCATCAGGACCAGCCGTACTACAATATCGAAGGCAGGCAGAATTGCAGCTTTTGGATTCCAGTCGATCCAGTCAGCCGGTCGGCGACCCTGGAGTTGGTGGCGGGCTCGCACTCAGGTCCTTGGTTCATGCCACGTTCGTTCAGGGACGCACAGGCGCAATGGTTTCCTGAAGGGACGCTGAAGGATCTGCCTGATATCGAGAGCCGCCGCGAAGACTACAGGATTCTGGGCTGGGAAATTGAACCGGGAGATGCGGTGTGTTTCCAAATGCTGACACTTCATGCGGCTGGGGGTGTCGAGGGAAACCGCCGCCGCCGAGTTTTTT
>DASWUU010000073.1:0-9254 GCA_036401515.1 Steroidobacteraceae bacterium | reverse complement strand
AGGAAGTGGCGGAATTGGCACGTCGGGTGCAACGCAAACTGCTCACCGTGCTATTCGGTCAATCGGGACTCGGCAAAACTTCGATTTTGCGTGCTGGGTTGGTACCCCGCCTGCGCGTCCAGGGCTACTGCCCCGTCTATGTGCGCATCGATTACAGTGCGGAGGCACCTTCTCCCGCGGATCAGATCAAGCGCGCCATCGCGCAATCCGCACGACGCTCCGGTGAATGGACCCAGGCCGGCGTGGCCGTGGAGGGCGAGTCGCTGTGGGAATTTTTGCATCATCGCGACGATGTGCTGCAGGATGAGTCCGGCGCCACGCTGATCCCGCTGTTGATTTTCGATCAGTTCGAAGAGATCTTCACCGTGGCGCAGAGCGATGATGCCGGCCGCGCGCGGGCGGCGCGTTTCATTTCTGATTTGGCGGACCTGGTGGAAAACCGGCCGCCGCGAGAACTCGAGGCTGCGCTCGAGGCCGATGAATCGGCGGCGGAAAAATTCGACTTCGCACGCGGTGATTATCGGGTCTTGATCGCGCTGCGTGAGGACTATTTGGCGCCGCTCGAGGGATTGAAGGGCGCCATGCCGAGCATCGCGCAGAATCGGTTGCGTCTGGCACCCATGACCGGCAAGCACGCGCTGGCCGCGGTTTTGCAGCCTGGCAAGGGCTTGGTCACCGAAGAAGTCGCTTCAGCCATCGTGCGCTTCGTGGCCGGCGGTGCCGAAATCGCCAACGCGGAGGTCGAGCCCTCGCTGCTCAGCTTGATCTGCCGCGAGCTCAACGACACGCGTATCGCTCAGGGGCGCGCGGAGATTTCGTTGGATCTGCTCGATGGCTCGCAGTCGAGCATCTTGAGCAACTTCTACGAGCGGTCGCTCGCGGATCAACCCGCCGAGGTTCGGCGCATCATCGAAGATCAGTTGCTCACCGCCTCAGGCTTTCGCGAGAACATCGCCGAAGAGCGTTTAGTGGAGAGTTTCAAGGCCGCCGGCGCGGCGCCGGGAGCATTGGCGCTTCTGGTCAATCGGCGGCTGTTGCGCATCGAGGAGCGGCTCGATGTGCGGCGGGTGGAGCTGACGCACGATGTGTTGTGCGGTGTGGTCAAGGCCAGCCGCGATTTGCGCCGGGAGCGCGAGGAGCGCGAGGCCACCGCCCGGTTGTTGGACGAGCAACGGGCGCGTGAGGCTGCTGCGAGAAAGGCTCTGGTGCATG
Source organism: Steroidobacteraceae bacterium (assembly GCA_036401515.1). Lineage (GTDB taxonomy): Bacteria > Pseudomonadota > Gammaproteobacteria > Steroidobacterales > Steroidobacteraceae > Bog-1198. The sequence goes on along the minus strand of DASWUU010000073.1, from coordinate 8,042 downwards.
CACGCCAGATTGCTGTCGCGTGCGGGCTGCTGGCCCTGTTCGCCATCGTCGCGGCCGGCTTAGCCGTGCTCAGTAATGTGCGCGCGCACCATGCCGAGGCCGAAGCGCAACAAACCCGCACTGCCTCGGATCAGGCGCGCGGCCAGGCGGAGCATTTGCTCTCTTATCTTACGGATGATTTCGCGCGCGAACTCGAAGCCTTCGGGCGCCTGGATGCGGTGGCGCAAATGGCCAAGCAGCAGATGGACTACTTCGCGGCGCTGCCGCCGGCGCTCAAGGGCAACGAGTCGACCCGCAATGCGGTGCTGGCCATGGCGCAATACTCCCGTGCCAAACGGCGGCTCGGCGATATGCCGGCGGCCGATGCTGCAGCCAGCGACGCGTTGCGGTTGGCAGAGGGTCTTAAGGCGGGCGGCGATGACACGGAGGCCACGCGAATTGCGCTGGCTTGGGCCTGCGCGGCAAAAGCGTCAGTGTTAAGCAATTCGGACGATCCGCAGTCCCTCCCTATGGTTCGACGCGCCGCGCAAACTCTGGAAACCAGCGCCATGGCGAGCGGTGCTTCTATCGCCGCGCGGCGCACCTACGGCTTTATTCTCGTGCAGGAGGGCTTCGAAGAAAACCAATCACCGAAAGAATGGGAGCATGGCGTCGCCACGCTGCAACGCGCCCAAGAGCTTGCCGTCGGACTCGGCGCCAAGGATCTAAAGGATTTTGATGCGGCCGTGATCTACGCGGAATCGGGGGCGTGGCTGGTGGAGATTCTGCAGAGGCTGGGGCGCCACGAAGAGGCGCGCGCCGCCGGTCTTGAAGCCAGTGCGATCGCTTCCAAAACATTGGAGCTTCGCCCGACGGATCGCAGAGCCATGATGTCGGAGCAGGTTCTGCAGTCTGATTTAGCCGGACTGGACATAGATGATTTTCGCCCGTTGGAGGCTTTACCTCACCTCAAACGCTCCTTGGAAATGTCGAGCAAAGAGCTTGCGCTGGACCCGAACAATGTCATCGCCGCCAACAACATGGCGGTCTCCTACTTGACGATGGGGGATTCGCAGTGGGTCAATGGCCAAGTGCATGGAGCGATCGACAACTATCAACAGGCGCTGGCGCTCATGGCCCCAACCTCGAAGAGCGGCGCGTGGTTCATCTTGAACACGCTCTACCCCACCGGCATCTTGGCGTGGCAGCAGGCGGATGCCGGGAATCTTGAGGCGGCGCAAAAGTCACTGAAAACTGCTGCGGACGCGGCCGCGAAATTGCGCCTCTCGGAACCGAAAGAAAGCGCCATGCCGATTTTGGCGGAATGCTACCTCAAGGCAACACAAGCTCAAGTGGCCATGGCACATCAGGATGCGGCGGCAGCGCAGCAGAGCGGGCGGGATTCGGCGGACATGGTTCGTGACGTCGCGACACCCAGCGGCTTTCAACGCTTCATTAAGCGCCACTGTGTGTATGGCGCACGCGATACGCAAGCGCAGGCCGAATATCTGCTGGCTGACTTCAAGACCGCGGAAGCGACTCTGCGCGCCGCCCTCGAGGCCCGAAAAGCATTTCCAACCCCTAACAATGGAGACCGTCGCGAGATCGCCATGACCCAAACACTGCTGGCGCTCGCCATTGCTCGTCAAGGCCGCTTGAGCGAAGCGGCGCAAATTATCGACCCGATAATAAAAGTGACTCGGGAATTAGCGACCCGGAATCATGGCGATCATCAACTGAGTTTCGAGTTCGCCGCGTCGCTGTATGTGCAGGCGCTGTCTGAACCTGCGCGCCGAACGGCAACGCTGCAACAGGCGGCTGCGCTGATCGACGGTACGCCCGCCGAGATGCGGAATCTGCAATCCGTGCGGCTGTGGCGTTCGCGGATCCGCGAGGCTCAGGGAGGGCACAGCGGGCTGTTGCAATAGAACGAGTCGAACACCACGCCGGACCTTGCCAGCGCGTCGTGAGAATCAGGATATTGGGGCGGTCTGACAAGCTGTTCTCCGGGAAGTGGATTGACCCAGCATCGGAATGGCGGCGAGCGCCACAGCCGCCGCAAACATCACGTACCACGCCGGCGCGAACACAGAGCCGTTTGATTGCTGCTTGGCCCAGGTCAAAATCATCGGGGCGAATCCGCCGAAAACGGTGAAGGCGCCGTTATAGATCAGAGAGGTTCCCGTGGCTCGAACCCCGGTGGGAAAGATCTCCGATAGAGCCGCCGGAGCTACACCGACGAAACTGGCGACTAAGATGCAAAGCGTGGTTTGAACCACCAGCAGGGTCGTCAGTGTCGGATCGGCGCGAAGCCACATGAACAAGGGCAACACACACACGAGCAGGGCAGCCGCGCTCGCAAACAGACTCAAGCGACGGCCAATCCGGTCCGACAGCGCACCAAACCAGACACAACCGATCACGAAGGGAATGTTGCCGATGAGCGAGGCGGCAAATGCTTGCTTGGCGGTAAAGTTGAAAGTGTCCGGGCGCTGAACGTAGGTGGGCAGGAAAATCATCAAAACGTAGACCGCCACAGCCCACAGCACCGCCACACAAAAGCCGATCAGCAGGGTTTGTCCATGGTGCCGGAAAATCTCGAACAGCGGGACCCGGTTTCGAGCAGACTCTTTTGTGCGCATGGTGGCTTCGAGGCGAAATTCTTCGGTCTCGTCCAATGCACGGCGCAGGTACAAACCCACCGGCGCGATGGCCAAGCCCAGGATAAAGGGCAGGCGCCAGCCCCACGATCGCACCATGCTGTCGCTCAGCAGCGTGGTGACCGAAAAAGCGGCCAGTGCGCCCAATATGTTGGCCAGGCCCATGCTGGCCTCGAGCCAAGAGGCCACGCGGCCTCGCTGCTTAGGATCGCCCGTCTCCAACAAGTACGCCGTGGCGCCGCCGACTTCACCGCCCGCTGAGAATCCCTGCAAAACGCGCCCGAGCAGCAACAAGATAGGCGCGCCGATGCCGATGGTTGCGTACGTGGGCGAGAAGGCGATGACGCCGGTGCCGGCCGCCATCAACATGATGGTCAAGGTCAGCGCGGCCCTGCGGCCTGCCCGATCGCCAAAGTTGCCGATGAGCATGGCGCCTAATGGCCGAACAACGAATCCCAGTCCGAAGAAGAGAAAGGTTTTTATGAGCCGCGCGTCGGGACCGTCGTCGGGAAAAAAACTCGTCGCGATGTAACCCGCAAAAAGCGCGTACACGGTGAAGTCGTACCACTCGAGCATATTGCCGATGGAGGTCGCGACGATGGCCCGCGTCTTCCTGGCAATTGAGGGGTGTGTCACCTAAGTGCGATCAAGTTACAGAAACGGATGCACGGGACTGAACACGGGCGTCAAGAAATACTGCCTGACGAACACCGCGTAGCCTTTGTAGAAAAACTCACCGTTCCTCTTGAGCAAGGACTCGCGGTTTTCCCGGTAGTAGCGCGGTATGTCATACCAGGGCATCGTGGGCTGCAAGTGATGCACGACGTGCAAGTTGTTATAAAGATAAAGCAGTCCGAAAATGACATTGGACTCCACCGAAGCGGTGCGCTCTTGAGAATCCTCGGACGCCCGATGCTCAGTGAATGCTCTCAGGAGGCTCAGGCTCATTCCCGGGTAGGCGATCAGCAGGCAATACTGCCACCAGGGAAACCGGCACACACCGGATATGAACCAAAATAGCAGCGCGAGCGCCACGGCATGAATACCCCAATGAGGCAAGTGAGTGTAGTCGCCCTGGGCAACACGCCGACTTTCCTTGGAGACCAGTATCCAAAGCCGCAGCGCGGGACCGATCAATAACCGGCCCACCAAGGTTTGATTGAACACCAGCAGGGCCCGGCCGACCTTTCCCATCCGTTCCCAGTCGTGTTTACGAACGTAGTACGACTCGGTATCGACACCCGGTACCGTCAAGTGAATGTCGCGATGGTGGGTGCTGTGGCTCTTTCGATAGAGCGCGAACGGAAACCATAATCCGATGGGAGGAAACACCACTGCGAAGCGCAACCACGCCGGCGCGCCGCGAAAAGAATGAATGGCTTCGTGTTGCAGCGAGAAATGCCAGGCCAAAAGATAGGCGCCGACCGGCATGAGAATCCACCACGGCAACACGGCGTTGTACCAGATGAGCAATCCCCAAGCGCTATACAGCAGCAGCGCCACCATCCACGTAGGACCGTCGAATCGCCGGAATTTGCTCATGAGCATGACTGACGATATTACACAAGGAAGGTCGGATGCACGATTTCCGCCAGCTTATGCTGCAGCCAGAATGCCTGGGTGGCCTCGAAATTCAATCGCAGCGCGTCATAGTCGCCGGGACGGGCCGGAACGAACCTTTCGAGCAGCAAGCCGGCCATGATAGGTTGCAGCGCAATATCGCGATGCGCGTGCGTAAAAGCGGTCTGCAGCCGGCTGAGTCCCTCCATCGAGGCCACCAGCGGTGGAATGGGTGTTTTCGCTGTGCGCGCGATGCTACGCAACTGCGTGGTCAAGTCGCTGCGATATTTTTGCAGTAACTGAAAGGCGAACGCATCAACGGGCGCTACGTCGGCTGCGCCGCTAATGACGGCGCTTGCCGCACCAAGCGGAGTTACCGCCGGCGAAATGATCTCTTTATATAACGGAACGCTTCTGGCCCGCGACATCAGAAATTGCAGGGGGGCCGCGTAGCCAGATTGCGAGTTCGGAAGCGTCAGCGCGAGCCTGCCGCCAAACGTGGCCTCGATGCTCTCGAAGGAACTGTCCTCGCGGACCACCAGCTCGCTCCAATATTCGGGACGGCCGGCAAACTCCGCGCCGGAAGGGACGGGCGCCGCTATCAGTGCGGGTTGAGGCTGCGCGCGAGAATAGGGTAGGCCGCACATGAAGACGGCGGCCATATCGTTGCGCAGCCAGAGCTCATCGATAGGCAGCGGCGCGGGGTGCTCAATCACCGCGGCGCGAATACCCGCCTGTTCGGTCACGGTGGTCAGCAATACGCCCCATAGCTCGGCAACCTGTGGGCTGACCGAATACATACGGGCGTTGGCAATCATGCGAAGGTTAGTGGACCAGCGCTGCGTCCGGTTCGCGCGCGTTGTCTGGGTAAAAACTTGCTGCCGGATTATCGCGAATGAACGTCGCCGCAATTTCATGGATGGGCCGGGTGGCGGCAACCGCGCCGACCCCGTTGAAGGGCAGCGTGGCCCGAAATGCCTTCCAGACCGCGTTCGGCGAGGCACCGAAATTTCGCCCGGCGGCCTGTGAACTGCGTAGATCCAGCCAGTAGGTGCCGCTGAGCAGGTCTTCGGCCAGCAATTCGATGGTGTCATCAACGGCCAATCGAGCTCGCGTCACCTTGAGTCGCGTTTGGCCTTGCAGATCTTCGACGGTTTGAATCAGTGCATACCCCTGCGGTGCGACGGGGTTGATCAACCCTTGAATCTCTTGCATGAGTGCAGTGGCATCGATCTCGCTGCCCTCGGTCAAATGAAAGCGCCCAGGTTCGCCGGGCGCCTCGGCCGAATTGGCGATGACGGTGAAGAACTTATTGGTGAAGCGCAGGATTCTCTGCATCACCACCACATCCATGTTCGCCAGCGCAATCGTGAAGGCTTCGATCTCGTTGGCCATCGGGTAGGGATCCCAATTGGCGTTGGAGAAAATGAAGCCGTGCTGGTAATGATTTCGAGGACCGCCTTTGACGTAGAATTGGGATAATTGCGGCGTGGCGAGTTCCCACGAATCGGCGGGTGAATCTCCCACGCGAACCGCCGGATTATGATCCGAAGAGTTCATTTGTATCAGCGCCACGTCTCGTAGCTGCGCCCATGCCTGCCATGCGGAGCCCTGCCGGATGGAAGAGGCGCGCAGACTTTCCGGATCCTGAATGATCCGCTTCTCGTCCAATTCAAACAGATAGCTGCCCTTCAACATCTCGAGCACGCGCGCAGCATCCCAGTTCAACCACTTGAAGGGGCGGCTGGCCTGCACGGTATGCGATAAGGGCGAGAGGCTGCTGTTCATGCCATTAAGATCGATGGCATACGCTAAATCCGCCCAGGATAAGGCCTCGCGCGAATCGAAAAGCAGCAAGGCGACCTGTCCCGTTGCGTAAGAGTTGCTGCTCTCCAAGGCACTGTCATCGGCGCCGAAGGGCCTGAAGGGCTTGAGTCCCGCCTGCTCGAGGGCTTGCGCGGCGGACATCCGCACGCCCCGATAGTAGGCACTCCCGGCGCCGATCATGGTTGCGGCGACGTTGGTCATGGGGCCCAAATCGCCTTCGCCCACCGTGCCGCGCGACTGCACCACCGGTGTGACGCGTTCGTTAATCAAGTCCAGCAGCCGTTGCGTCAGTTGTGGGCTCGCTGCATCGAAACTCATGGTGTTTGCGCGCACCACGAGCATGGCGCGCACGATCTCTTCTTCGCTGATTTCGGGGCCCATGCCGGCGAGGGCCCCGCGGCGGAATATTTGCTCTTGCCTGTCCTCGAGGAACTTGCGGTTAGCAGAAGAGAGCGGATCTCCCGTGAATATAAATTTTTCGCGCCCCGATCCTGAGCCGCGGTTGAACCAATAGACCGGTATTCCCTCGGCCGCCGCCTCCAACAGCAGCGCGTGAGCGTCGGCGGAGCGCTGCCGAGCCTCGGGGCTTAGAGCGACCTTTGCGCCGAAGCGAGCGACGTCGATCACTTGTTCGACGGTCAGGTCCTTGCCCGTCAGCACGATGGTCTTGTCGGCCATGGAGGGCGTGATGGCACGGTAATTTAGCGGCGGCTGCGCGGTCGCGAACGCCGCACCCGGCCCAGCGACACAGAGGGAAAGCGCGAGAAAGATGCGCCATGGGGGCGTAATGGCCGTGGTCACGACATTCGCAATGGTGAGCGTATCGGTGCGAATCCCCTGTTCTGCGTCTGTGCGCGAGAATAGCATCGGAGAGGCACAGCGTAAGGTCAATCTCGGCGAACGCCGCTATCCCAGCGGCCGGTCGATCATTTCCAAGTGAAGAGGGCCGCCTTCCGCATACGGGTGGGCCAGAGCGACGCTTTCATTCAGTTCTACGCCGAGTCCGGGCGCCGTCGGTGGAATCACGAAGCCTTGATCCCAACGAACAGGCGTTTTCAATATGTCGGCGTGGAACCCGCCCCACTGTTGAATCCCCTCCAAAATCAAGAAATTGGGGGAACAGGTCGCGATTTGAATGTTCGCGGCGCCCACGACGGGGCCGCAGTATAGGTGGGGTGCAATTTGCGCGTAATGAACCTCGGCGAGCGCGGCTATCTTCTTCGCTTCCAGCAAGCCGCCGACTCGACCCAGATTCAGTTGCAGGATATTGGCGGCGCCCATGGCTAATACTCGGGCGAATTCGTACTTGGTGGTCAAGCGCTCGCCGGTGGCGATGGGAATTCGCGTGCCGCGGGCGACAATGGCCATTTGCTCAGGCATCTCGGGGGGTACGGGCTCCTCGAACCACAGGGGATCGTAGGGTTCGAGCAGCCTCGCGAGGCGAATTGCCCCCGAGGTCGTGAATTGACCGTGCGTTCCCAACAGCAGGTCTGCGCGCATGCCCACCGCTTCGCGTACCAGCCGCACCAGACGCAGGGTGCGTTCCAATGATTCTTGGGTGGGTTGACGGGGATCATAGGCGGAAAACCCCCCCGTGGGGTCGAACTTCAGCGCGGTGAAACCTTGCGAGACGTATTCGGCCGCGCGCTGCGCCGAGCGCTCGGCGTCGTGGTAGAACTCATCGCCCTCGCCGTCTGCCGGATATAAATAAGTGTAGCTGCGCAGGCGATCGTGCACTTTGCCGCCCATGAGGTTATAGATCGGCTGATCCAAGGCTTTTCCGACGATGTCCCAACAAGCCATCTCTAAACCGCTGATCACGCTCAGCAATGACAGGTCGGGGCGCAAGGTGAATCCCGAGCCATAGCTCTCGCGCCAAAAAGTCTCGATACGCATCGGATCACGCCCCAGCAATCGCCGCGCAAACAAGTCCTCGATCATGGCGCCGATCACGCTGGGTCCGAAGGTGGCCGCGTACACTTCGCCGATCCCTTCGATGCCGCAGGTCGTGCGAAG
>DASWUU010000072.1:0-9201 GCA_036401515.1 Steroidobacteraceae bacterium | reverse complement strand
ATAGGTGAGCGGCGTCAGCACGAAAGTCGGAAACCAGGAAATCTGGTCGAAGTTCTTGGCGAACATGGCATTGATGAATCCGCCCAACGCGAAGATGAAACTCGTAAGGAATGCCGCGGTAACGATCGCGGGTACATGCGTGATCGAAAGATGCGTGAAAAACAGGGAAATGATGGTGACCACGGAACCGACCAGGACGCCCCGCAGCACGCCTCCCATAGTGTAGCCCAAAACAATGAGCCAATTGGGCAGCGGCGACACCAATAGTTCCTCGATGTGCTTGCCGAACTTCGCACCGAAAAAGGACGACACCACATTGCCGTAGGAAGTTTGGATCACGTTCATCATGATGATGCCGGGAGCCATGAACTGCATGTAATCGTAGCCCCCGACTTGGCCGACACGTCTGCCGATCAAGCTGCCGAAGATGACGAAGTACAGCGTAGCGGTGACGGCGGGCGGTACGATGGTCTGACCCCAGATCCGCACGATACGGCTGAACTCGCGAATGATGATGGTTTTAAAGCCAATCCAATCCGAAGCCGCCCGCGACTTAGGCATCAGGAAGCCTCCGCCGCGGCGGCGGCCGCAGCCGACTTGACGCTGTCGCCGGTCAGGCGCATGAACAATTCCTCGAGTCGATTGACCTTATTGCGCATGCTATTGACCACGATGCCCTGCGCTGAGAGCTGCGCGAAAATGTCGTTCAAGCTTTGCGTCTTGGACATTTCGATTTCCAAGGTGTGATCATCCGATAGGATCGCCTTGAACCCGGCTAGCTCAGGCGGCGCGCTGCGCGGATCTTGCAGATTGAACACGAATACTTCGGTCTGCAGCTTGCGCAGCACATTGGCCATGCTGTCGCGCTCGATAATGTTGCCGCCTTCGATAATCGCGATATGCCGGCACAGACTCTCAGCCTCTTCCAGATAGTGCGTCGTCAGAATAATGGTGGTTCCCTGCGCGTTGATCTGGCGCAAGAACTCCCACATGGAGCGGCGGATCTCAATATCGACGCCCGCCGTCGGTTCGTCCAAAATCAGCAGCCGCGGCTCATGCATCAGGGCGCGAGCAATCATTAAGCGCCGCTTCATGCCGCCGGACAGCGCGCGCGCGGTTGAGTTGCGCCGATCCCACAACTGCAGCTGCTTCAGGTATTTTTCAGCACGTTGCTTCGCAAGCGGCCGAGGTATGCCGTAGAAGCCCGCCTGATTCACCACGATGGTGAATGGGGTTTCGAACATGTTGAAATTAATTTCCTGCGGCACCAAGCCGATGCAGGATTTAGCCGCTTCCAGCTCCTTATCGATGTCGTGGCCAAACACTTCCACCGCGCCGCTGGTTTTATTCACCAGGGAAGTGGTGATGCCGATGGCAGTGGTTTTGCCCGCCCCATTGGGTCCGAGCAGCGCGAAAAAATCCCCTTCCTCGACCTCAAGGTCTATGGACTTGAGCGCCTTTATGCCGTTTTTGTATACCTTGGTGAGCTGTCGGAGGACTAGGGCATGCATAAGAGCCGCGTAGACTAAACCTCACTGGGCTCGCTTGGCAATTGAGCCGCAGCGGCGAGCTGTAATCCCGACAACTGCACGCGGCGCAGCGCGGCCGCATCAGGGCGCGCCGCTGCGCCGATTAGGGCTGCCCAGTAAGCATTACAGTGACTCCACCGCGGAGAGAGGTTGACGACCTCGGTCGCCGCCAAGCCCGGCAAAGCATCCACCGGGACGCGCCGAAAGGCCTGCGCGGTGTTGCCGTGCATGCCGAGAAGAAGGTGCGCCGCGAGACCGGCGCTCGATGCAAGATGCCACGTGTAGAAAAGGGCCAAGCGCACGAATTCGACCAGTTCTTCATCGGCTCTGGGCGCATCCGCTATCACCCAAGCAGATGCCATCTGCAAGCGTGCTCGCCAGTGCGCATCGTCTTGAAAGCGCAGGTCGAATAAGGCGTAGGGGCAGTCGGCCGCTGCCGCTCGTTGCGAGGGCGATAGCAAAGCCACTTGCGTGCCCAATCCTGACCTTGCGACGCCCTTGCCCGACAAATCAAGAAAGCGGCGGTTCAGGCCGCGCATCGAATTCAATTGTTCGATCGACAAGTGCGGCTCTTGGGCCCAGCTGATGAATGCCTCCTGCACGATAGCCTCCTTTGCCCATAAAGTTGGGCGGTTGCGAATTTCGCGATAAAGCAGCGGCAAAATCGCGCCGAAACCTCTTGGCAATCAAGCTAACTTTGTGATTAATTTCTGTCAAATTCTTTTTCACCGAAAAACACGTTGAATTGCAAGGAGCCGACCATGAGAGTGTCAGACGATCGCTACACGAGAGACCGGCAGAAATTTGATCTTGCACTGCGGTTGATCCGCCATGAAGCCCGCACCTACACCATTCGCCAATGGACTGGTTTGAGTGACGACCGGATACGCAAGCTGTACCGCAGCTACGTGTCGGAATCGCCGCGCGGGCGCGACGAGGCGCGCGCGGTCTTGCGCCATCGCGGCAAGTCGCCGCGGCAAGCGGCGTTTTTCTTCCGCAACCCCGAACTCAATTTTCAAGCGGCGCAGCTCGCGAGCCTGTACATGATGTTTGGACTGATGCGCGGCAACAACCGCGGCGTCGAGCCGCATTATCGACTAGGATCGCTCGAGTCCGGCGCCTTGCTGTGCTGCGCGTACGAAGCTTATATCGACATGCATAAGCCGGCCGGCATCTCCTTCGAGCACGCTTGGTTTTTGCTGCTGGCGCTCGCGCGCCACGATGAAGTCGGCGTCGCGCGCTGCGCATTATGCGGGGGCCTGCGCGTGCGCGACTTGTTGGCGAAGCATAAGCTTGCATGCGGCAATTGCGACGGCGCGATCGACTGCGCCACGGCGCCCACCCCCTGCTAGAATCCTCAGCATGCAGTCGAGGAATATTCTGGCTGGTCCGTACCTGGACCGCGTCGCGCATTTGCGCAAGGACCCACAATGGTTTGCAAGCGCGCTGGCTGACCAGCGCAGCCGCGCCCTGCCGGTGTGGAATTCACGCAATCTCATCGTTGCCGGTGAAGTGCCGCGCGCCGCGCTGCTGGAACTCTCGGCAATACCCGAACAACGCCGCAACAGCAACGATCTGACGCTACTGGGGCGGTTCGGCGATGTCGATATGTTTGCTTATGAGATTGAGGCGCTGGAGCCGCCGGCGCTTAAGCCCGGTGCCGTCTTCGAAGACCTACGCTTGATCGCATCGCTTTTGCCTGCCGATGAGGCGGGCCTTTTGGGCTACGCACGCGCCATGGTTGCCTGGCGCAATCGACATCGCTTTTGCGGCACGTGCGGATTCCCGACGCTCGCCGCCAAAGGGGGGCACGTTCTGGTGTGCACCAACCCAGCTTGTCGCCATGAGCAATTTCCACGCATCGATCCCGCCATTATTGTCCTCATCAGCGATGGCGAACGCGCCTTGCTGGGACGCCAAGCCGCTTGGCCGGTAGGGCGCTATTCAACGATTGCCGGATTCGTCGAACCGGGCGAGTCGCTAGAGGATGCCGTGGCTCGGGAGGTTCTTGAGGAAACCGGCATCACCGTGGATCAGATCGAGTATCACTCCTCGCAACCCTGGCCGTTTCCGTCATCCTTGATGCTGGGCTTTACCGCACATGCGCTCACCACCGATATTGCAAGGCGTGACGATGAGTTGGAAGACGCCCAATGGTTCACGCGCGAGGATCTCAAATCGGGTCGGCCCCTCGTGCCGCCGAGTGTGTCGATTTCTTTTCGCTTGATCGAACACTGGTTCGATGCAGGCGGGCCGGAAAAACTGCGGGAGATCTACAAGAACTCTTCCTGGCGATGACTCAACCGCGTTCCCAATGGCCCGGCCGCAGCCGCCAGCCATCGCCCTCGCGGACCCAGGCATGCGGCACCCAATGACGTCCGGGGCGACCCTCGACCCAATGGCCCGAGACCCATTCGTGCCGACCGCCGACCCAGCCCCAATAGCCGCCCACCCACACATATCCGGGCTCCGGCGCCACGCCGATGACTTCGACCCGCGGCGGCGGCGGCGCGACCATCACCACTCCGCCCGCATAGTGCCCCTGATTGGGTACCACTACGCACCCCGGCAATGCGGCGCCACAGGCCATGCCCACGACTAGAACCGCCCCCGCCCAGTTGCGCTGATTCATAAGCTCACCACTTCGATTTTAGCGATTTATGGCTAACGTTTTTATTACCCCGCCGTTGACGGGGCGTTGAATCAGCATACCGCCGTCGACTAGGGAGTACCACCCGTGCGCGGCTTGGATTTGTCATTGCGGCGGCGGGCCAGCCGCTGCTCCGGGGCATCGTCGCGCAGAGCCGATGCCGGACGTACGATGCGCGATTTCAATCGATACATGGCCTCGTCCGCTCGATGCAGTAGCTTGGCGGCGTTCTCGCCGTGATAGGGATACACGGACTCCCCAATGGAAGCCGTGAGCTGCTGTAGGTCATTGCCTATCCAGTAGGGAAGCGATATGCGCTCGCGAATCGCGTCGGCGACGCGATTGACAGGGAAGGGATCCGGCACACCCGGCAATACCACCACGAATTCATCGCCGCCGTAGCGGCAGCAAATATCGCCCGTGCGTACGCGCGCTGTAATCCTAGTGGCTACGGTGGTCAGAATCTTGTCGCCGGCGGCATGTCCGTACTTGTCGTTGATCGCCTTGAAGCCGTTCAAGTCGATAAACAGTAAGCCGACGTGCAAATCCTGCTGCACAGCCTCGCTAATCGCCGCTTCCAATAGCTCGAGCATGCGTCGCCGGTTATATAAACCTGTCAGGCCGTCGCGATCGGCGAGCCGCTTGGTTTCCGCTTCGCGCGCTTTCAGGGCATTCAACTCGCGGATCAGGGCAGCGTTGGTCAAACGCAGGCTGTCGATTTCGCGCTGCTCCGCGGAGGCAGCGCCTCGACGGGCTCGTGTCCCGGCGGAGCCATCGCGCAGCGGACGCTCAGCCGTATCCTGATTGTCTAGAACCACATGCTGTGCGTATGCCATAGTATTCGGTGCGTTCTGAGTGCCCAGGATCGAGCAGTGGCATTGTCGCGGGCTTTGAGACTATGGGGCGATCGGGGCGCACCTGATGAATATGTAAGACTTGACTGACCGACTTCACATATTTCGGTCGGCGGAGCCCGGAAAATGTCCTACACGGCAGATCCACGCGTACTGTTTGCGGCGGAACGAACCCTGCTCGCGTGGCAGCGAAGCTCCATAGCGCTCATGGGCTTCGGCTTTGTGGTCGAGCGTTTCGGCTTGTTTCTGCAAATGGTGGCGCATCGATCTGAATCGGGCGCGCAGCGCAGCTTCTCGCTGGGAACAGGCGTGGTGCTGCTGGTGCTTGGAGCCGCCGTGGCATTGATTTCCGCTCGTCAGTTCCACCAAGTTTTCAGAAGCTTGGACCCTTCAGTGGTGCCGCCGGGATATTGGACCCACGTCGGCGTCCTTCTCAACGTCATCATCGCCGTGGTGGCTGTCGCCTTCGCGGTGCATTTTCTGCTGCCGGGATCTTGAGTATGGAAATCACCGGCGGTTGTCTGTGCCGCGCCGTCCGCTATCGCATCAACGCCGCGCCGTTGGTGACTCGCGTTTGCTGGTGCCGCCTGTGCCAATACCTCGCCGCGGGCAACGCCACGGTGAACACATGCTTTCCGAAAGACGCTGTGCACATCGTAGGAACACTGCGCGACCACGTAAGCACGGCGGACAGCGGCAATTCGATGCACCGGCGCTTTTGTCCCCTGTGCGGAACGCCGGTGTTCACCGAATCCGAAGCGCGCCCGACTCTCATATTTGTCCGTGCGGGCACGCTCGATGACCCGCGGGTCGCACAACCGTCAGTTACCATATGGACATCGCAAGCCCCGAGCTGGGCCTGTATCAACTCGGAACTGCCCCGTGTTGCAATGCAGCCTCCTCCCCTGCCCTGATCTTCCCGTCAACCCTTGAGCGGTTATGCCGTTAAGGGGACATGCAAAGCGAAATCGCCGTATTGCGTTTTGGACTAGGCGCCAAGCCGGGCGACCTCAAGGCGGCTGCCTCTGATCCTCGCGCCTGGTTAATGGCGCAGATCAAAGGCCCCGAACCCCTCACCGCCGATGCGGCGGGCGCCGCTGCGCCGTTGGCGCCTTCCGACAAAATATTCGCGGGATTTTTGGCTGCGCGCGAAGAGCGCCAGAAAATGAAACGAGAATCGGCGGGGGAGCCCGCCGATGCGAACCTGTTCAACGTTATTCGCGACGCCTATCAACCCCATTATCGCGCGCAGGTACTGGCACGCGCGCAAAGCGCCGCATTCACCACACGCCCCTTCGCCGAACGGTTGGTACATTTCTGGTCGAATCATTTCGCCGTATCGGCTGATAAGGGTGTGGTGTTCGGTTTGGCGGGGACGCTGGAGAACGAAGCCATCAGGCCGAACGTCGGCGGGCGGTTTGCGGATCTGTTAACGGCGGTTGAACAACACCCAGCAATGATTGCCTTTCTCGACAACCAATACTCAGCGGGCAAGGATTCGGCCGCAGCGGGCTTCGCGGCGCGAAAATTTGGCCCCAATCTCAATGCTCCAAAACGACAGTTCGGTATCAACGAGAACTTGGCGAGGGAAATTCTTGAACTCCATACCCTTGGGGTGAATAGCGGCTACACGCAGGCCGATGTCACGACCTTCGCGCAGGTCCTCACCGGCTGGTCCATCGGCGGCGGCAACGGGCGGCTGGCGGGCGGGATTCCGGGTCGCTTTTATTTTCGGGAAAACCTGCACCAACCGGGAACAAAGGTGGTTCTCGGAAAAACCTATTCCGAACAGGGCCAAAGACAAGGCGAAGCGGTGCTCGTCGACTTGGCGCATCGGCCCGAAACGGCGCGATTCATCGCGACCAAGCTCGTGCGGCATTTTGTGTCGGACGATCCGCCGCCGGCCGCGGTGGATAGGGTCGCCCGCGCCTTCATGAAAAGCGGCGGGGACTTGCCAACGGTTTACGCTGCCTTGATCGAGTCGCCGGAGGCGTGGCAGACGGATGCGCGCAAGTTCAAAACGCCGCAGGACTTCGTTTTTTCAACCTTGAGAGCACTCGATATTTCTCCGGCGGAGCCCCAGGAAGTGGTGCGAACGTTCGAGCTTCTGGGCCAGCGGCAGTACACGCCCGGATCTCCCGCGGGTTGGCCGGACACCTCGAAAAGTTGGGACGGATCGGACGCCCTCATGCACCGCGTGCTATGGGCCTCGCGCATGGGAGCAACCTATGAAAAGGGCGTGGAACCTCAGGATCTCGCTGCCTCGAGTTTAGGCGCGTACGCGCGCCCCGAAACCGTGACCGCCTTGCGCCGTGCCACCAGTTCGGGCCAAGCGGTAGCGCTTTTGCTGATGAGCCCAGAGTTTCAACGGAGATAGCCATGCGAAGGCGGCATTTTCTACTCGGTGCGGGAGCGATCGCCGCGAGCGCAGCGTTTCCGCCAGCCCTCTTTGCCCACACCGGCGGCTCCTCGCGATTAGTGGTCATGATCCTGCGCGGCGCGCTGGACGGCCTGGCTGCCGTGCCGCCCTACGGCGATCCTGACTATGCAGGGTTGCATCGAGAATTGGCGATTGCCGCTCCGGGCGGCGCCGACGGCGCGCTGGATTTGAACGGCACCTTTGGTCTGCATCCTTCGTTAGGATTTTTGCACGAGCGGTTCGCGGCAGGGGAACTGATCGTATTCGATGCCGTTGCCTCGCCCTACCGGGACAGATCGCACTTTGACGGACAGAACGTGCTCGAGAATGGCCTCGCCAAGCCTATCGGCTCCGCCGACGGTTGGCTCAACCGCGCGCTTTCTGCTTTGTCGCGCACTTCAGGGCCATCGGCAGATCGCGCCGTCGCCGTCAGTCAGAATGTGCCCTTGATTTTGCGCGGCGAGGCGCCGGTGCTTTCGAAGTCTCCGCAAGTGACTGCCGTTGTGGACGAAGATTTGTTGGCGCGTTTGGCCGACCTCTACTCCAAGGACGATTGGTTTTCAGCCCGGTTGAGCGAGGCGGTGCAGACCGACAAGATGGTCGACGATACGGATGGGTCTGCGATGCATTCGAAGCCCGCTCGCTACAGCGATGTCACTGCGGTGGCTCGTATGGCGGCTAATTTGATGCGCAGCGAAGGCGGCCCCGAAATCGCCGTGATCGAGGCCACCGGCTGGGATACCCACGCCAATCAGGGCGGTGCGAAGGGGATTCTCGCGGCTAGGCTTGGCGGTTTGGATCGGGGGGTGAGGTCGCTGGCCGAGGAATTAGGTCCCATGTGGTCGCAAACGGCAGTGCTGATTGTTACCGAGTTCGGCCGAACCGCGGCGATCAATGGCACGCGCGGTACCGACCACGGAACCGGTGGTTGTGCCTTTTTGGTCGGAGGGGCCGTGCGCGGCGGACAAGTGATAGCCGACTGGCCGGGCCTCGCGCCTAAGGCGCTGCTCGACAATCGCGATCTCAAGCCCACGCTTGATCTGCGCAGCGTGTTCAAAGGCGTACTCGACCAGCACATGCACATCGACGCGCATACGCTGGCCAATCAGGTCTTCCCCGACAGCCAAGGCGCGCGCCCTTTGCAAGGGCTCATACGCGCCTAGACTGTCAGGTCAAACATCCGCGAGAAATCTACATCCCCGATGATTCAACGCCGGAACTCATCGTCGGGGGCGTTTCCGGCTCCGAGGTCGATGACGGCGGCGCGGACATCGGCTCCTGCGTCTGCGCAGCGGGTTTCGGTGCCGGCTTAGGCCTTGGCGCAGCCTTCTTCGCGACGGGCTTGGGCGGCGGGGCAGGCTTTGGTGCAACCGGCGCTGCCTTCTTCTTAGGCGCCGCTTTTTTCACGGCCTTCTTTGCCTTGGCCGCTACCTTTTTCTTCGCCTTCGGCCGCGACTTCTTGGCGGCGCTCTTGGCGGGCTTGCGCTTCGCCGCGCTACGACTGGCCTTTCGCTTGGCCTTTGCCACTGGACGCTTCGTCTTGCGTTTCTTCGACTTGCTCTTTTTTGCCATGGTCAATCTTCTCCTGAACATCGTTCGAACTCGCCGTGAGAGTAGCCCTGAAAAAGTCTGCTGTCATCTGTGCGTGAACACTGGAGTCGATCTCACGGATTGCGTAGGCTGCTTTGGTGTCCACCACAGAATCCATTCGCCCGCTAAAAGATGTCTGGTTAAGACCTCGCCGCGTAT
>DASWUU010000071.1:0-5435 GCA_036401515.1 Steroidobacteraceae bacterium | reverse complement strand
GCCGCGTTTCAGAGCTATCACACTGAAACGCCGAATGGCTACGACCTGCAGATTAGCTGGATGACCAAGGACAAAAGACTGGCACTCGCCACGGCTGTCAAGCCCAAAGCCTTGCTACCGTCCGACTAAGCGGACAGTTGTATCTAGGCACGCACTTCGTGGCTTATTGAATTTTCGAAAGACGAATCACGTTGGCGTGAGTTTTCGCCTGCTCGTAACTGGCATCCGCCTGTTCCTTACAGGACTTTAGTGCCAAGCCACTTAAGGCCGAACACTTTTGAATCGCGACGTTATGATCCCCATCGGCCTGCGCGATGGCTACCTCATAGGAGGCTTTCGCGCCCGCATCGTCTACATCCTTCGGAGTGTGGTCAGCTTTCGCGGCTGCACTGTCGATTTCTTTCGCCGCATCCTTCTGGGCAGCGCTCACTTGGGTGGTGGCTTGCTGCTGCGCCACTGCCACGTTATTGGCGACGGACGCTGAGGACTTTGCGCTGTCGCAACCAGATGCCAATACCACAGTCAATATCCCAATCACCGGCAGAAGAAGCTTTTGCATTTTCTTTTCCCTGTTAGACAATGATGCGGCGTCAATCGATGCAGGACCACGGTGCAGGACGCGCGACGGAGTATGACTCTCGGCGTATCGCGTGCGCGTAGGACATCCCCACGAGAGGGGGTAGGCGATTACGCTGAAGACTTCAACTTCGCTTCAACTGCCGATGGCGAGCCGCGGTTTGCAGAACGGCAGCAAACTCACTCGCCGCGAGGCGCGCCGTGCTTTGGCGGGCAAATGGTCTGCGGTGTGCTCGTGCTGACGGCGGCCGGATTCGAATGCGCGACGGCGATTTGGTAGCACTCAGCGCTAATCCACACGATCCAATCCCCGCTCTCGGTTTTATATTGATCGCCGGCGTGGTGCTGACGCGGCCACCATTCGTCCCAGCTGGATGACACCGACTGGGCAGGGTCCGAGGGCTGATCCCGGCGAATCTCGTAGGCCTTTACGGCACGATGCGCTTCGGCCAACCAGTTGACTCCGGATCCCTCTCCGGGCGTGGACGAAGATCCCGGCGTAAACGATGAAGTACCCACAGGCGGCGCGAGCGGTACGGGGATATCGATCGTGGGCTTGGCGATGTCAGCCCTCAAGCGTGGACGATCAAAGGTGTCGGCGCGCACCTTCGGAACTTTGAAGACAGGCAGGGACACGAGTTCGATGGCCTGCTCTGCGGACTCGCCATAGTGTTGGTTTTGGAATGCCACGACCAGCAAAGCCAGCACCGCAAGGTGCAGCGCCACCACCACGAAAAGAGCAATGGACCGCGATGTTCCCCAGGCTTTCGGCTTGTCCATGATCATTTCACCAGCGCAAGATGCTCCAGTTGACTCGTGAATAGCGATCAGGTTCCTTACCGTTAGGGCGGGACCTTAAGGCACGGGCTCGTACACGAGAATTGCCGCTTCTTGATCGCCAACGGCCTGCGAGGCGACGTAGAGGCGGTTGAGGCCGGCTACGAACAGCGAGGTCCCCGAGCCCGGCCGGGTTTTTATTTTTGATTCCAGGCTGTAACGGTCTGCGTTCTGCTGGTAGACGTAAATCCAACCCGCGGATGGCTCCGGCGATCCGTACCAGCGCCCGCCGGTCATGTACACGCGCTTGAGCTGGGTGTCGTGATACACGCCATCCATACTGGCCGGCCCCGGCAGGCGTGCGATCTCCTTTCCGGTCACGCTATCGAAGACCGTCATCTCCGGCGGCGTTCGGGTACCGACGAAGAGCCGATGATGCACCTGATCCAAACTCATATCCCC
Source organism: Steroidobacteraceae bacterium (assembly GCA_036401515.1). GTDB lineage: Bacteria > Pseudomonadota > Gammaproteobacteria > Steroidobacterales > Steroidobacteraceae > Bog-1198. The sequence goes on along the minus strand of DASWUU010000071.1, from coordinate 3,620 downwards.
GGCTCCATCGCCCCCCGCACCCCAGCTCTTGATGAGCTCACGTTTACGGGTATCGAACTGAAAAATGATGTCGGCGCGCGAATCGCATACCAAGAGCGTGCCCTGATCAAGCGCCATCTCCGCGAGATGCCCGGGGCGCGGCGTCGGCGCAATCATGTCTGCGATGAATCGGTCCGATTCCACGGCCGGCGTTGCCTGCACAATGCCTATCCGTTCATACGCGTCGAATCCGGCGTTCTGGCCGCCATAGCCGAAGTAAATAAGCTGCGTCGCTGGGTCATATAAAAGACGGTTCGGATCCGGTTCAAGTTTCAACGCCTGCACCAGGCGAAACGTCTCGCCTTGAAAGATTCTCAAGGTTCCGTCCAGGCTGGAGACGTAAATCTTGTTGACGTCTCCGCCCAAGAACAAAACGTCTTGAGTGTCTTTGAAGCCCTTGACGCTGTTGATGACACTTCCCGAGTTCAGGTCCACAACTTCCAAAGATCCGTTGGCGACTGCGGCAACGAACAATCGTTTCTGTTCCGAGTCAATCGCCATGTGATCGAGGCGGCCTGGCACGCCTGCGAGTGGAATCGTCTGCACCAGACGCAGTAGAGGCCGTTCTGCACCGCGCGCGCCTAATGCGAGGCTGCCGAATGCGGCGACCAAAATGCACAGCCTCCAGTGCGGCATTTGACTCTCCGTTATCGCTTAAGTCTTAAGCGCCCTAATTTTGTCATAACTTTCCGGTTGGCAGCATGAGGGCTGTCCCGAATTATCGGCAGCTCTGGCTGCGTTGGGGCGCGAGTCAGTCCGCAGAGGCCAACATTGAGTCGCCAGAGGTTTTGCTCAAGGATTTCGCGAATGATCAGCGGCAGGCGTGCAAGGTCACACGCTTTGTCTAAAAAATAGGATGCACCGAGGGACATCGAAGCTTGCATATATTCCGGCAAGTCGTAGTTCGTCAAGACTATGATTTGAGGCCTGGTGCGCATCTTGGCGATGGCTCTAAGCACTCCAAATCCGGTGCCCTGCTTCAAGTGCAGGTCTAAAAGTACAACATCGGCAGGAAGGCGCCGAAGATAGTCGACGGCTGCATTTTCGGTATCGACCGCCGCGACGAGATTTACGTCCGGCATGGCGCCCAAGAGCTCGATCAGGCGTTCCGACAAGACGATCGAATCCTCGACTAGGAACACCTGGCAAATGGGCCCTATCATTGGGTTGGCTACTCCAAAAAGGATCTTGTTCTGCACGAAGGGAGCTTCTAACCTTAGCGGCGCTTGTCCACAATGAAAGTAAGATTTGGTGAAGGTACCCTGTTAAACCGATCGCCCAAGGCCCCTACGGGCCTATGAGTCGATTGAGTTCGTCCGGATCGGCCGGCTTGGTGACGTGATGATCGAAGCCGGCTGCCCGCGCTCGGTGTTTATCGTCGGTTTGCCCCCATCCGGTGAGGGCAATCAGCAGCACATCAACGCACCATGGCTCTTTTCGGAGGGTCTCGGCGACTTCATATCCGTTGATTCCCGGGAGACCAATATCCACAATGATTGCATTGGGCCGATATTGGCATGCCACGTCAATCCCGGCCTCACCGGTGTGCGCGATCAGCACCTCACTACCCGCCAATTCCAACAGCATGCCGAGACTAGCGGCCGCATCCGCGTTGTCATCGATGATCAGAATGAGGCGCGAGGCGTTGATCCGTTTTAAAGGAACAAGCGCCGGCTCCTGCGGATTTCCCCTGTCCACGACCACAGCCAGCGGAAGTACAATGACGAAAGCGCTCCCTCCTCGGCCAATCCCATCGCTGTGCACATCTATCCGACCGCCATGCAATTTGATGAGTTCATTGGCGAGCGCTAGGCCTATACCGAGGCCGCCTTCAGAGCGATTAAGGGTCGCATGCACCTGGCCGAACATTTTAAAAACATGCGGAATGGCCGCAGGGTCCAATCCCACGCCTGAGTCTTTCACGGATATTAGAAGCTGGTCGGAGGCCAATTCGGCTCTAATTTCAATTCGCCCGCCGGCGTCAGTGTATTTCGCGGCGTTTGTCAGAAGATTTGAGAGGACTTGGGCGATACGGATGCCATCCACCATCAGCGTGACGGGCTGATCCGGCAAGATCACTTCGAGCAGGTGGCTCTTATTATCGATCAGCGGAGTTGCCACATCGAGCGCCTCGGTAATCACGGTCCTTAAATCCACTGCGGCACGCCGCAGAATCAGCTCACCTCGAGTGATGCGTGCCGAGTCGAGTAAGTCATCGAGCAATCGCGCCATGTGGGCGCTTTGACGTGTGATGACAGCGCGCGCCCAACGCCGTTGCTCCTCCCCAAGCAGCTCATTGTCGAGCAGCTTAATCGCGTGCCGAATGGGAGCCACTGGATTGCGCAGTTCGTGCGCCAAGGTCGCCAGAAACTCGTCCTTCAGGCGATCTGCCAGGCGCAGCTCATTTTCCGTGGCCTTGAGTTGATCGAAATTCGCTTTCAGCAGTGCTTGCGCCGCCGCAATTTCACTTTCGGCTCGTCGCCGCTCGCTGATATCTTTGAACACGAATACCACGCCGCGCACGTTGCCGAGTTCATCCCGCAGAGGCGCCGCGCTGTCCTCAATCGATACCGAAGTGCCGTCGGAGCGCAGCAGCGCTGTGTGGTTGGCCAAGCCAATGGTTTTGCCGTCGCGCAGAACTTGCTCGATGGGATCTTTTGCCCTTTCCCCCGTGCCCTCATTAACAAGCGCGAATAGTTGGCCGAAAGGCGCCGGCATCATCGGTGCCTGCACCCCGGCAAGGTTCATGGCCACGGCATTCAAAAATGTCACGTTACCCGCCGCATCCGTGGTTACCACCGCGTCGCCGATGCTACGCAATGTAGTGGCAAGCTGCTCGGCGGTCTCTCGAATGCGGCGCCCGTCACGCCGCAGAAAATACGTGAGGAGCATTAGCAGCAGTACGCTAAGCCCGGAGGTGATGATGATGCTTAAGACAAGATTTCGCGTAGCGACATCGGCGCGCATTCGAGCCGCTTGAGCGCCTCCACTGGCGGCAGCGCCAATTTCATCGACGTTCTGCCGTATCTGGTCCATCAAAGCTTTTCCCCGGTTGGTCTTGACCAACCCTAAGGCGCCGGCCGCGTCTCCGTGGCGGTTCAACTCGATGGTGGAAGAAAGCTCTTCAAGTTTGAGTTTTACAAGCGCCGTGATTGCGCGAGCCCGCTCCAGCTGCTCCGGCACGGCGGCAGTCAGGGACTCGAGAGTGCCCGTCAGCCTCAGCACTTCACCGCTGGAGTGCTCGAACGGCTGCAGATACGACGATTCTTGTGTGAGCAAGTATCCCCGCTGGCCCGTTTCCGAATCGCGCAGCTGACCTAACAGCCGCTCGGCAGTCACTTCGATGTCGCGCCATGCTCGAACTTGCAGATTGGCGGTGCGAAGATCTCGGGTGCGGCCAATCACGACCGCCGCGAAGCCGATGATTACCACGCAGGCGGCAAGGCAAAACAGCGAAGAGCGAAAAATCTCGCGCGTCCCTAGCACCGTGTCTCCGTCACTGCCGTTTAGATAAACCTATCTCAATAGCCGGCGATGTGTGCGAACTATTATTTGAAATGCGAACCCGATATGGCGGCGAT
>DASWUU010000070.1:0-5023 GCA_036401515.1 Steroidobacteraceae bacterium | reverse complement strand
GCATCCTAGGATCACCAAGCGCACCTTAGAAGTTCACGAATTGACGGCGGGCGAGCCGTACTACTTGGCTACCTTTCTGGTGGGCGCCTACCAGGAGACACTGGGGGATCTGCACAACCTCTTCGGCGACACGCACGTGGTGCACATACGGCTGCAGGAGGGCGGCGGCTGGTGGATCGAAGAAATCGTCAAGGGCGACACGGCCAACAAGGTGCTCGAATACATGGAATATGACACAGATGAGCTTTATCCCGGGATCGCGAGGGACTGCGAGCGGGCCGTGCAAGAAGGTCGGATGTCGCTGACGGAGGCGCAGGCAGTCAAACGGTTCTATGAGAACGAGCTCAACGGCTACGCGTACCTAGAGGTCGAATAAGCCTGCTTTTCACGCGAAATCTTGCGTTTGCCAACAATAATCTCAAAGCGTAGCATCGGCCATTAGGTCGTTTCCCTAATCGAAAATTAGGGCACGGCCGACGGGACAGGCTTCGACGCGGGATTTAGGCGAAGGTGCCTGCAAGTGAAACCTCTGTAGTGAGATTAGTTGAATGACGACGATCTACGTTGGCAACCTGCCATTTACCGCAACCGAAGATGAAGTCCGCGCAGTTTTCGAGCGCCACGGCAAAGTGGAATCAGTCAAGCTCATCAACGATCGGGAAACCGGTCGGCCCCGCGGATTTGCGTTCGTCGATATGGGAGCGGGTGAAGCACAAAACGCGATCCAACAAACGAACGGCTTCCAGATGGGCGGTCGGCCACTGCGCGTGAATGAGGCCCAAGAACGGGCGCCGCGAAGACCCGGCGGCGGTGCCGGCGCTGGAAGCGGTGGCGGTGGCGGCGGTGGTGGTGGTGGCGGCGGCGGATCACGCCGCTGGTAAACGCTGACGGGTAGCAGTGCTACCCTGGAGGCTCACCACATTTCTTTGAGTTGCGCGACGACGTCGACCGTCGTCGTATCGCTCGGCTTTAGGTTTTCCACGCCCACGGTCGTGCGCACGGAAATCTTCTCCAAGCTGTCCAATACCTTGTCGGTCATGAACCGGCTTTTGGCCCCGTACACGTGCGCGTCGCCGTGCTTGGCCTGCTGAGTGACGGCAAATTTGAGCGGAGCGCATAGATGCAGTTCGTTGCGTGCCCGTGTCATGGCAACGTAGAGCAAGCGGCGTTCTTCCTCGATCATCTCCGGCTTGCCGGTCGAGAACTCGGAGGGAAAATTGCCGTCCGAGACGTTGAGCACGTACACGTTGTCCCATTCCTGGCCTTTGGCGGAATGGATGGTCGACAAAATGACGTAATCCTCATCCTTCGATGCGCCGGCCGATTGATCGCTCGTGGCCAGCGGTGGATCGAGCGTAAGCTCGGTCAAGAAGCGCTCTCGGCTCGGGTGTTGCACCGAGAGCTGATCCAGTTGTTCCAAATCCCCCATACGCGTCCAGCCGGAATCGTAAATACGTTCCAGCTGCGGCTTGTACCAGTCTTTTACCAATCCAACTTGGCCAGGCCACGGTGTCGAGGGATCGGCGAGCTTTTCGTATAGCGCACAGAAGCGCTTCCATTCCATTTTTACCGCCTGCGGCGCATCGTAGTCGGCGAGAGCCTTGGCCTCGAAGCCCCGGGCTTCGAAATGATCCAAGCATTGCTTGGCGTTAGCCGGACCGAAACCCGCCTGCAGTTTCAAGACGCGAAATCCGGCTACCGAGTTTCGCGGATTATCCGCCCAGCGCAGCACTGACATCATGTCCTTGACATGTCCTGCTTCCAGAAATTTCAGGCCGCCGTACTTCACGAATGGAATGTTTTTCTTCGCGAGCTCAACTTCCAGTACGTCGCTGTGATGTGAGCTGCGAAACAGAATCGCATGCCGTTTCAACGAGCCGCCGATTTCACGCGTTTGCAAAATCTTGCCGGTGATGTATTCGGCCTGAGCCTGCGCATCGTCCAAGGCGACATAGAGGGGCTTCTGCGCCGACTGCCGGGTGCTCAGCAACGTCTTGCGATGATGGCGTGCGCCCTCCGACATCAGCGCATTCGCCGAATCCAGTATCTGCTGCGTCGAACGGTAGTTCTGTGCCAGAACGAGGATCTCAGCCTTGGGTTTGTAGCGATCGGCGAAGCCCAGGATGTTCTCCACCGCAGCAGCTCGGAACGAGTAAATGGCTTGAGCATCGTCGCCCACCACGGTGACCCCCTTGCCGTCGGGTTTGAGCGCCTGCACGATTTCGCCCTGCAAGGTGCTGGTGTCCTGGTATTCATCCACCAGAACATGGTCGAAATTCTTGGACAGGCTCTGCGCCAAGGCGGGCGTTTGCATCATGACGTGCCAGTAAAGCAGCAGATCGTCGTAGTCCAGGACGCGATTTTTTTGCTTGCGAGCCACGTACTCGCGATACAGACGCGTCAGATCCGCTTCCCACTCGCGGCACCAGGGAAACTGCTCGTCCAGGGTTTGCTTGAGCGAAAGCCGCGTGTTGACGCGGTATGAATAGATCGCAAGGCACGCGTCCTTGCGTGGAAACCGCTTGTCCTTGGTGGAAAATCCGAATTCATGACGGATGACGTCGATCAAATCGGCGGCATCCGCGCGGTCCAGCACCGTAAAGCTCGGATCTAGCCCTAAATGCTTAGCGTACAACCTCAAGATGCGGCTGCCGATGGAATGGAAGGTGCCGCTCCAAATCAGCCTCGATACGACGCTGCGGTCTCCGGCCTTGCCGCGATCCGACATGACCTCGGCAACGATGCCTTGAGTGCGCTTGATCATTTCCTGGGCGGCGCGGCGCGTGAAAGTCAGCATGAGGATGCGCGCCGGATCAGTGCCGTTCAGAACCAGGTGGGCCGTCCGATGTGCGAGCGTATTCGTCTTGCCGGTTCCAGCCCCAGCGAGGATGAGCAACGGACCGGCGGTGACGCCCTTCTCTGGAACGACCGTGCCGAACGTTGCAGCGCGCCGCTGCCCTGGGTTCAGCGCGTCGAACGCGTTTGGCTTAACTTTCATCATAAACTTTTGATACTGTACGTATATCCAGATCGTGAAGCAACAGCACGCAGTCCGGCCACAGCATTACGCACACCCGATCCTAAGCGCCAGGAGCCAGATCACACACTGGCCCGACTTTCAGCGATCATCTTGAGGCTCAAGTCTCCACATAGGATCGCAATTCATGTTGAAACCCCTCGTTGTCGAGAGCGTCCCAGTGCACGAAGGCCGCGTCATTCAAGTCTCCACCGAGCGGCTGCGTTACTCGAACGGCCGCGAGTACGATATCGATTTCGTTCGGCACCCGGGCGCTGCGGCGATTGTCGTCGTCGATGCCGCAAATAGGGTCTGCGTGGTGCGCCAGTACCGGCACGGCGTACAGGATTTTTTGTGGGAGATCCCTGCCGGCAAGCTCGACGCTGGCGAGCGCCCGGAAGTGTGCGCCGTGCGGGAACTGAAGGAGGAAACCGGCGTGCAAGCCGCGCGCTGGACCTCCTTAGGTGTTTACATCCCGGCGCCCAGTCTATTCACGGAAGTGATCTATTTGTACCTCGCGCAAGATCTGACTATCGGGACAGCCAGTCCTGATGCCGACGAGGAATTGGACCTGAAGTGGCTGCCGCTGGAGGAAGCCGCTGGACTTATTCTGCGCGGCGAATGGAACGACGGTAAAACGGCAATGGCGATGTGGCGCGCGCAATATCATCTGCAACTGTGACGCTTTGCCGCTTTTGAATGCCTGTGCCTTGACTTAACCTTGGCATCGCCTAAAAAGGGGGTGTGAGCAACGATAAGCTAAAACCCAAGGTTAAGCCGTCCGCGGACGAGGCGGTGGAGGCACCGTCGAGCAGCGCCCCCGCCGGGGAGAAATCCACCGGGCGCGTCAAGTTCGACGAGCGCGGCAATGCCATTTGGGAATGGCAGGTAGAGACCGGCGCTTTTAACGTCGAAGTATCGACGCAGCGGCTGCAAAAGCTCGAGCATCCGGCGCTGTCGATTGCGGAGGATGCGCCGACGCCGATCGAGACCGTCCGCCCGAATCCTTTGGGCACCAAGAAGGGCTACGATCCTTACGACAGCGGAAGATTGGGAAAGAAGCCGCCGCCGCCGAAAAAGGATCTGCGTCGCTTGAGCGAATGGCTGAAAATCAAGAAGCAGGCCGAACGCAACAAGGACGAAGAGCCTCAAGATTGACTTTAGGCTTGCGCGTGGCGCAATTTGGCATCGTGTCTTAAGCGATAAAATCTGCGCAGCTCGCGCACCATGGCCTCTGTTCTGGCCACACCCCGATTCACGAAGCGCCGCTCCAAGCGGCGGCAATAATTCGCGGCGCAGCGATGCGCCGTGCGGTAGCGTTGATACTGATGCGGCTCGAGGCGCGCATCGAAGCTAATCTGATCGAAAAGGCGCGCATGCACCTGCGCCGGGTACGATGCGCTCGCTTGTTGATGCGCCAGCAGAAACACCGTCACTGCGTACTTGTCCACTTCCGCCTGCGTTTCCAGCTCCAGCAGCGACACCGGCGAATCGCGGTCCAGCCGCCAGGTCGAATATAGGAAATGGCTTACGCCTTCGAGCGCGGTACAGTAATCCTGCAGGTTTCTTTCGGTCAAAGCGAGATGCGGATCCGCGGCCTCTAGTCGGCTGAGCAATCCTGGGTCCAAGTACAGCGCAACACCGGCGCCGTCGGCGGTTTCCGCGAGCAGCAAGGATTCCTCGAGCACGCGGCTATCGTTTTGCGGCTTGGGGCACGTGACTTCGCGCCGATCGGTGACTAGAAAATCATACACATCGTAGGGCGGCTCAACGTCGTACAGTCGCCCGAGCAGGGACTGCAGTCGGCGCAGCACCATATCAGTGTTCGCGGCGCGCGCCGGCTGCCGTGACCGGCTGCACACCCAACTGGCGCAGCAAGCCATGCGCGCGCGGGCTGCCGGTCTTCATCCACATCTCGTAGAGGCGCAAAATGTCCGCGTCGGTATGACGGTAGGACATATCGCTGACCTCGTTGAGCGCATCGACCAGGCCCTGAAACTTCTTCGC
>DASWUU010000069.1:0-30303 GCA_036401515.1 Steroidobacteraceae bacterium | reverse complement strand
GAGGTGCGCACGGATGAGGGCCGCAGTTATGCGATTCAGGCGCGCTACCTGATTGATGCCAGCGGACGAGATGCATTCTTATCTGCGCGCAAGAAGCTGCGCCGCAAGAACGATAAGCACCAAAGCGCCGCCATCTTTGCTCACTTTCGCGGTGCCGAACTGCGCCCCGGAGAGGATGCCGGAAACATCAGCATTTATCGTTTCGATCACGGCTGGATGTGGATGATCCCCCTGCCAGGCGGGGTCATGAGTGTCGGCGCGGTCTGTTGGCCGGAATATCTCAAGCAGCGCACGGGCGGCACCGCTGAATTTTTCATCAACACGCTGAAGCAAAACGCAGCGATGTGGCGGCGCATGCAGCGCGCGGAGCTGATAGGCGAGGTCGCCGTCACCGGCAATTACTCTTACGACTCAACCCAAATGGGGGGGCCGGGGTGGCTGCTGGTGGGCGATGCGTTCGCATTTCTTGACCCCGTGTTCTCCACCGGGGTTTACCTCGCGATGAGCGGCGCCGAGGAAGCGGCCTCGGTGGTCGACATGGCACTGCGGGAACCCGCACGCGAGAAGTCGCTATTGCGCAAACTGGAAAAGCGCCAGCGCGCCGGCATGCGGCGGTTTGCCTTCTTCATCTATCGGTTCAACGGTCCCGTGATGCGGCAAATGTTCCGCTCGCCGCGCAATATCTGGAGGCTCGAGGAGGGCGTCATCTCGATGTTGGCCGGTGATTTATTCGACACGCCCAAGGTCCTGTGGCGCCTGCAGCTGTTCAAGCTGGTTTACTTCATCGCAGGCTTGCGAGACCTGCGGCATTGGCGTTCGGACCGCAAATATCGGTTGGCGCAAGCGCGTTCGCAATTCACCGGCGGCAACACGCCGCTGGATAAGGCCTAACCGAAGCTCGCCCTTTCGATCTTGGCGCGGCGCGCCATCCACAGGCTTACCCCGACGATCATCGTCGTCACCACCGCAAGGGTGATCGTCGCAAGGACGTTGATTTCCGGGCTGACGCCTAAGCGTACCTTCGAGAACACCACCATGGGCAGGGTGCTGCTACCGGGACCCGAGGTAAAACTCGATATCACAAGATCATCCCAGGACAGCGTGAAGGCCAGAAGCCATCCGGACAAAATGGCCGGGGAGATAATCGGCAGCGTGATCACGAAAAATACCTTCAGGGGGCGTGCGCCTAAGTCCATGGCGGCCTCCTCAAGGGCGGTATCGAAGCTCGCTAAGCGCGAATTGACGATGACGGTCACGTAAGCCATGGAAAAAGTCATGTGCGCAATGGTCATCGTGGTGATGCCACGCCCCGCAGGCCATCCGATAAGTTGCTCTAGGGCTACGAAGAGCAACAGCAGGGACAATCCAGTGATGACTTCAGGCATGACCAGCGGCGCCGTGGTCATCGCGTTTAAGGTAAATCGGCCTCTGAACTGCCTGAAGCGAGCCAATCCGAACCCTGCGAGCGTTCCTAAGATCACGGAGCCCGTGGCGTTGATAACCGCCACCTTCAGGGAGACCCACGCCGCGTCGAGAATTTCCTCGTTGTGCAGCAGCGAGGCATACCACTTGAGCGTCGGCGAGTTGACGCCATCCCAAACGGTCACCAGTTTCGAGGCGTTGAAGGAAAACACCACCATGGACAGGATCGGAATATAAAGGAAGGCGAAGCCCAGGCCGATGCAGGTCAGGATAAAAAAGGAACTGCGGTAATTCACCGTGCGCCCGCCGTTTCGCGCGCTTGCACACTCTGGTACCACATCATGAAGGGCACCAGGAGTATCAGCAGCAATATGGCCACCGCGCTTGCTACCGGCCAAGCGCGGTTCGAGAAGAACTCGTCCCATAGCACCCGTCCGATCATCAGGGCGTTCGGACCACCGAGCAAAGCCGGTATCACGAATTCCCCCACAGCCGGGATGAAAACCAGCATGGAACCGGCCAGGATGCCGTTGCGCGACAGGGGCAATGTGATCTTGTAAAAGGCTTGCCAAGGCCGGCACCCCAAGTCCTCTGCCGCTTCGAGCAATTGCCAATCCATTTTTTCCAGATTCGCATACAACGGCAGAATCAGGAACGGCAGGTACGAATACACGATGCCGACGTACATCGCGAACGGGGTGTAGAGCATCGTCAGAGGCTCATGAATGAGCCCAAGCGACAGCAGCAGATTGTTGATCACACCGTTGGCCTTTAAGAGTCCGATCCAAGCATAGACCCGCAGCAACAAAGAGGTCCAAAACGGCAATATAACCAGCAGCAGCAAAACATTTCGCAATGCCGGCCTGGCGCGCGCGATGCCATAGGCCATCGGATATCCGATGACCAGGCACATCAACGTCGAGAGAAACGCGACTCTGATCGAGTTGGCAAAAGCATGCAGATACAGGGAGTCGGTGAACAGGAATGCATAGTTGTCGAAATTAAGCTTAATCGCGAGGGAGTTCTTGCCCACCCATTCCAGCAAGGGCTTGTACGGTGGAATCGCGAGGGCCACGTCCGAAAAAGAGATTTTGAGCACAATGACGAAGGGCACGACGAAGAACAGCAGCAGCCACAGGTATGGCAGCGCGACGACCAACCCTCGTCCGGTTATGCCGACGCGGCGAAGCTGCCTGCTTAAGCGCGCGGCGTCAACGGGTCACCACCACCGGACTGCTCGCATCCCACGACAAATAAACCTGTTGATCCCAGCCGATCGCCTCGGCATGGCGCGAAGTGTTGGGTTGGGTGACGCGCACGACTTTGCCAGTCGGCAACTTGACCAAGTAGATGGATAAGTCGCCGAGATAGGCAATATCCTGAACGGCGCCGCGAACGACATTGTCCGCACCTCCCTCCGGGGCCGCCGTGGACATGAATATTTTTTCCGGGCGCAGCGCTGCCCAAACGACGGCGCCCGGGGGGGCACTGATCCCGTGGCTGACGTAAATGGCCGCACCGAGTTCCGGTGAGCCGATACGCACATAGTCCGGCTCGTCCTCGATGAGCTTGCCTTCGAACATGTTTACCGAGCCGACGAAATCGGCCACGAACCTGGAGCTTGGGAACTCGTAGATTTCGGAGGGGGTGCCGGCTTGAACGATCTCGCCGTGATTCATCACGCCGATACGGCTCGCCAAAGTCATGGCCTCCTCCTGATCGTGAGTAACGACTATAAACGTGACGCCTAACTTCTCTTGCAGGCTGATCAGTTCGAACTGCGTGTGCTCTCGCAGCTTCTTGTCCAGCGCTCCCAGCGGCTCATCTAGGAGCAATAGCTTGGGGCGCTTGACCAGCGAGCGGGCCAGAGCCACCCGCTGGCGCTGGCCACCGGAGAGCTGGTGCGGCTTGCGCTGGGCGTAGCCGCCCATTTTGACCAGATCCAGCATGGTCGCGACGCGCTCTTGGATCTCAGCCTTGGGTAAGCGGTCCTGCTTAAGGCCGAAGGCCACGTTCTGCTCGACATTCATATGAGGAAATAGCGCGTACGACTGGAACATCATGTTCACCGGCCGCTCATAGGGCGGCACAGCGCTCATATCCTCCTTGTCAATCAGAATCCTGCCCGAGGTGGGGGTTTCGAAGCCGCCCAGCATGCGCAGCAAGGTGGTCTTACCGCAACCCGAGGCGCCGAGCAGACAGAATATTTCGCCCTTGTAGATTTTCAGCGAAACATCATCGACCGCTTTGAAATCACCGAACGATTTGCTGATCCGCTCGATTTCCACGTAGGGCCGCGCCGACGGATCGTTCCAAGGTTGGGCTTTGACGACGCCGCCCGAGGAAGTCGTCATCGATTATTGACCCGTCTTGAATTTTTGCCAAACGCGAGTGATGGCGCGAGTCTGTTCCGGCGAATCGGCCAGCTGCAAGGCCAGTTTTTTCATCTGTTCTGGCGGCGGATAAATGGCCGGGTCATCCTTGACGGCGGGCAACAGGAAAGGCAGCGATGCGGCGTTGGCGTTGGCATATCGCTTGAAGTTAGAGACATCGGCGATGACCTGCGGGGCCATCATGGTGTTCATGAAAGCGTAAGCGCTATCGGGATCCGGTGCATCTTTGGGGATGGCCAGCATGTCGAACCAGAGAATGGAGCCTTCTTTGGGTACGACGTACTTGATGTCGATGCCCTTGTTGGCCTCGCGAGCACGATCGCGCGCCTGCAACACATCGCCATTGTAGCCCACGGAAATACACAGATCGCCGTTGGCCAGTGCCTCGATGTATTCCGACGAACTGAAATTGCGAATGTACGGCCTGATCTTACTTAAGACCGCTTCAGCCTGGGCCAAATCATCCGCGCTCTGGGAATTCGGGTCTTTTCCGAGATAGCTATAAACTGCGCGCAGCATTTCGGCGGGCGAATCCAACAAACTGATGCCGCACTTGGCGACTTTCGACGCCACGGCCGGATCAAAGACCAAACGCCAGCTGTCGAGCGGCGCATCGGGCATCAGCGCCTTGACCATTTTTTCGTTGAAGCCTATGCCGTTGGTTCCCCACAAATAAATGACGCCGTGGGCATTGCCGGGGTCGTTCAGGGCCACCTTGGCCATGAGCTGCGGATCTAAGTTTCTCAAGTTGGGCAGCTTGGATTTGTCGAGCTCAAGATAGGCGCCGGCTTTAATTTGCCGCTCGAAATACGAGGCGGTGGGGACCACTATGTCGAAGCCGCTGCTGCCGGCGAGCAGCTTTGTTTCCAGCGTTTCATTGGTGTCGTAGTAGGCCGAGTGGACTTTGATGCCGGTCTGCTTCTCGAAATCCGAGAGCGTGTTCGCAGCCAGGTAGTCCGACCAGATATAGAGATTGAGCACTTTGGCGCCGCCGGCGGTACCCGCGGCCGTGCCGGCAGACTTTCCGCCTCCGCAACCACACAGTGACAATACACACGCAAGCGCCAGAATCGCCGTCCGACGAACGCTTAACATCCGACGCTTCCTCAATTTTTTTGGGTAGACATTTATAGCGCAGCAGCCACGCGACTGCACGCGGAAACACTCGCAGAGGCTCCTAAACGTTCAATAGCAAGTGTTCGCGCTCCCAGGAACTGATGACTTGCGCGAAGGTTTCGTACTCCGCTTCCTTCACCGCCGTGTAGGCCAGGACAAAGCGATCGCCGAACAAGTTCACCAACGGCTGGGATTCGCGCAACAAGCGTAGCGCCTCGGCCAAGGTGCGCGGCAAGGCGATAGCCAAGTCATAGGCGCTGCCGCCGATGGGCTCGGAGGGCTTTAAGCCCTCCATCATACCGAGATAGCCGCAGGCCAAAGATGCGGCGATGGCGAGGTAGGGATTCGCATCCGCACCGCCCACGCGATTTTCCACCCGCCGGGCCTCGGGCCCGGACATCGGCACCCGCAATCCCGCAGTTCGATTGTCGTAGCCCCAATGAACATTGATGGGTGCTGAAGAATAGCGGCTGATGCGCCGATAACTATTCACGTTGGGACAAAACAACGACATTGCGCCGGGCAGATATTTCTGTAGGCCGGCGATATGGCCGAAGAACAGTTCAGACGGTGCACCGTCGGCCATGCTGAAAATATTCTTGCGCGTCTTCGAATCGATGATGCTTTGATGCAAATGCATGGCGCTGCCCGGCTCCTTGGCCATCGGCTTTGCCATAAAGGTGGCATACATCTTGTGGCGCATCGCCGCCTCGCGCGCCGTGCGTTTGAAGAGAAACGCTTGGTCCGCGAGGCTCATCGGATAACCGTGCAGCAGGTTGATTTCCATTTGCGCCGCGCCGGACTCGTGGATCAACGTGTCGATCTCGATGTCCTGCGCTTCGCAGAACGAATACATGTCGTCAAACAAGGGATCGAATTCGTTGACCGCCGCAATGCTATAAGCCTGGCGGCCGATCTCGGGACGCCCGGAGCGGCCGACCGGCGGCTTCAAGGGATAGTCGGAATCGATGTTCGGTTCCACCAGGAAAAATTCCAACTCGGGGGCTACCACGGGTTCCCAGCCCTGGGCCTCGTACAGCTGAAGCACTCGTCGCAGCACATAGCGCGGCGCCATGGTGACCGGCGTGCCGTCCCCATAAAAGCAGTCGTGGATCACCTGCGCCGTCGGCTCGGCAGCCCATGGAACCACCCGTACCGTTTTCGGATCGGCCTTCAGCACGATGTCGATGTCGGATGGATTCATGGCGCTTTGGTCTTCGGGATAATCCCCGGTGACCGTCTGCAGGAAAATCGCTTCGGGAAGGCGCATGCCCTCTTCTTCGGCGAATTTCTCCGCCGGCATCAACTTGCCGCGCGCGACGCCGGCCATATCGGGAATGATGGCCTCGACTTCGGAAATCCCGTGTTCTCTCAAGAATTGCTGAATCGTGCTCGCCATACATCACCTTGAAACATCTGCACGCTGACGGCTGGCCTTGCCAAACGCCGCAAACAACGCGCTCGAAAACGGATCCTCCGCAAACCGCCACTCGGGGTGCCATTGCAGTCCCAACGCGAACGTCTGTGTGTCCGCTACCCGGAAGGCCTCGATAATGCCATCCGGCGCGCGCGCCTCCACCGCGAGATCCGCGCCCAGTTTCTCAACTCCCTGCCAGTGCAGCGAGTTGACCTTGAGGCGGTCTCGGCCGGCGATTTTCTGCAGTTGCCCTCCAGGCTCGAGCAATACTTCATGGGCGGGAGCGTATTGCCGGTCCAGCGGTAGAGATTCATCGTCACGGTGATCGAGGTTTCCAGTGACCTCGTGCAAGCGTGGGTTCAACGTGCCGCCGTAGGCGACATTCATTTCCTGAAATCCGCGGCAGATCGCCAGCACCGGCAAGCCGGCGGCGATGGCACGCGGAATCAGCGGAAGCGTCGTAGCATCCCGATCTGGGTCATGAAGCGTTCCCGGCTCACTCGCCGGTCCTCCGTAGTGTTGAGGTTCAACATTCGACGCGCTGCCCGTCAGCAGCAGTCCGTCACAGGCATCCAACAAGGATGGCAAATCGATGTCGGACCCCAGAGCGGGCACGAGCACCGGCACCGCATTCGCGCCTCGGGCCACGGCTTCGATGTACTTCTCCCCGGCCATATGGAAAAAGTGTTTTCCGTACAGCCGGCGATCAGCGGGAATTGCGATAAGCGGCAGGCGCGACATGTTTAAAATATTAAACGTCCGAATGGACGACTTACCCTTGATACCGCCACCATTACACCACACCGCCGCTGCCCCGTCCCGCCAGACTACGCAAAAACGGCTAAGATTTAGGCAATTCCAGCACTTAGCCACGTTTTGTGCGCTGCGTCAATATTGCATTTTCACTGAAAACCTCTGTAGGCTCATAGGCACCCATTCCTGTCAATAGCCATAAAATCTTAAACACTTTCGCCTGAACCGATGCGTCTATCCTCTCCTCCCGCCCGTTCTTTTTACGCCTTGGGCGAGCCGATTCCAGCTCGAGATTCGCTGCGCGGGGAAATCGACGTGGATGTCTGCGTGCTCGGCGGCGGCATTGCGGGATGCTCGGCGGCGCTGCATCTCGCCCAGCGCGGGTACAGGGTGGCTTTGCTGGAAGCGCGCACCGTGGGGTATGGCGCCTCGGGCCGCAGCGGCGGTCAAACTATTTTTGGCCTCGCGGTGGGGCAGCAGAAGCTGGAACGCGAAGTCGGTCGGGAAGATGCGCATCGACTGTTCGCCCTGTCGATCGAGGCGCTGGATCTGACCCAAACCTTGATTCGCGACCATGCCATCGATTGCAACTATCACCCCAACCATGTGCACGTGGCCGTGAAGCCGCGCCACGTGGAGGAACTGAGGCAATGGTGCCGCGAATTGCACGAGGATTACGACTACCGCTCAGTGCGGATGCTTGAGCGTGACGAGCTGCAAACACACGTGCGCAGCCATCGCTACCTGGCGGGGCTTCTCGATACGCGCAGCGGCCACTTGAATCCGCTCAAGTACACCCAAGGCGTGGCCCGGGCAGCGGAAAGGGCCGGCGCTGCGATCTTCGAGAACTCGGAAGTGCTGCGATACGAAGAGGGACCGGGCGTGCGCGTGCATACCGCGCAGGGTGTCGTTAACTGCGCCCACCTGGTGTTGTGCGGCAATGCCTATATCGGCTCCATTGCGCCTCGGTTGTCGCGGCGCATCCTGGGCGTGGGCACCTACATCATCGCGACTGATCCCTTGGGCGAGCACCTGGCGCGCAGCCTGCTTCCCAGCAACGCCGCGGTCGCGGATATCAATTGGATTTTGGACTACTTCAGGCGTTCCGAAGACAACCGCCTGCTATTCGGCGGGCGGGTCAGTTACAGCTCGGTGCAGCCGCCGCGGCTCGCTGATTCCATGCTGGCCCGCATGAGGCGGGTGTTCCCAGCGCTTGGCAGTGCCCAAGTGGCGTATGCCTGGGGCGGCTACCTCGACATCACCATGAGCCGGGCGCCGAATTTCGGGCGCCTCTCGCCCAACGTGTTCTATGTGCAAGGTTTTTCCGGCCATGGGATGGCGCTTGCCGCATTGGCGGGCAAGCTGGCCGCCGAAGCCGTGGCCGGCACCGCCGAACGATTCGATGTGTTCGCGCGCATCCCGCATCGTGATTTCCCCGGCGGGCGGCTGTTCAGGAGGCCATCGCTGATGCTGGCCATGCTGTATTACCGCATGCGGGATATCCTGTGAGTCGCGCTATTTCAGTCCCGGTTTTTCTATGTTTCCAAAGCTTGCGCTCAATTTCTGACCGGTGGCGGTCAAGGTGACGGAATGAAGGCCGCCGCCATGCGAACCGTCGCGCAACGGGTAGTACTCCACACTCACAGCATCGCCAGGTTTGATTGAATTGCGGGTCCAGCCGCCGCGCGTCAAGACCCCGGGACTGGTGGTTTCGATGCTCCACTCCTGCGGCTCACCTCCGCCCTCAGGCTGCACCATGACCCACACGACGCAATGGGGATTGGTCCACTGAAAAGCCTTGACGGTGCCTTTAAGGGTAAGCGTCTGGCTTTGGTCATATGTCGCGAAGGAATGATGCGCATAGACCGCGACCGGCCCCAAGGCAGCAACCGCGGCGGCCAAAAACATGGCTGCAAGCCCTTTGTTCAATGCTGATCGATGGAGTCGTGACTGATTCATGGGTACCTGTGTCATTCCTGCCTTAAGTCATTTCGAGTCGGACCCGACGGGGACGTTGTTGTGGAACTTGATGGGCTTGAAAATCGAATTGCCATCCTTGTCGAGCGCCTCGATATAGCTGCCCTGTTCACAAACGCCTTCGACGATGTCGTACTTCTGCGCGCGCTGCCGGAAATATTTGCGAGTCGTCTTCCAGGGCTTGGACAGCAGCTTGTTCGCTGTGATTTCTAAATCGTCGGCCAAGGTATCTGCGTCGAGAAGATGAAAGCGCTCGACGATGTGCATGTCGCCATTATTCGGCACGCCAACCGCTTCATTGACTGCGAGAAAGACCTCCGGTAGCAACGCAATCGTGTCCACCATCAGCGTTTTTCCCTCCCAATGGCCGATGGAGTGCCCATGGAAGCTCGGATCCGGATCCGCCGGATGCGGGCGCCCGTCGGTGTAAATGCGCCGCAGACGATTGCCGTCGCCTTCGCCCAATAAGGTCACCCGTCCCGGCGTCACAAGCAACTCGAAAGCATTGTGCGTGATCAGCATGTAGCTCGGCATGCCGGTCGGAAAACAATGGTCAATGATTGGAAAGGGCCGGCCGGCCTTCTCCTCTGCGTACATTTGCTCGATATGCTTGGCAACCGGCGGCGTCCATGGCGGCGGGTTAGTGCGCTCCTGCGCGACTTGATCGCTGATGACTGGAGTCCACACTCCGCTGAAGTCGGGTAACTTCGCCAACGCCTGATAATCAAGCAAGGTGGGGGCCCGATTGGTTGCGTCAGTCTGGGCAAGTGCCGGCCCGGCCAATGCCAGACAGCCCAAGAGCAGCATTGCGCGATTTCGAGAGGTTTTCATGCGCTGAAAGATTACCCGAACCATAAGCGAAAGTGGCCAAAATTATTCAAACCCTACGACGAAGCAGCGGTGAATCCGCGCATGCCGGTCGAAATCCTTTGGAATGCTGGCCGCGCTGATGTCCTCGACGGCAAGGTCCGCGAGGGCATCGGAGTCCAACTTGAAGCGCGTGTAATTGGTGGAAAATATCAAGCGGCCCGAGGGGCGCAACAGCTTCAGCGACCTGCGGATGATGCCGACATGATCGCGCTGAACGTCGAGCACGCCTTCCATGCGCTTGGAGTTGGAGAAGGTCGGGGGGTCCACGAAGATGAGATCGAACCGCGGGCCACGCGGTTCTTGCTCCTCCAGCCACTGCAAGCAGTCCGCACGGTAGAGCTCGTGATTGTTCCCGGGAAAGCCGTTGAGCAACAGGTTCTCATGGGCCCAATCGAGATAGGTATTCGATAAGTCCACTCCGGTGGTGCTGCGCGCGCCGCCCGCGGCCGCGTACACCGAGGCGCTGCCGGTGTAACAGAACAAGTTTAGGAAATCGGCGTCCTTGGCCCAGGAGCGAAGCATGCCACGCACGATGCGGTGGTCAAGAAAAAGCCCCGTATCCAAATAGTCGTGGAAATTGACCCAGAACTTGAGGCCGCCCTCTTGGACCGCGTGCCGCTCGGCAATGCTCTCGCGTTTCTCATATTGCTCCGCGCCCTTCTGCGGTTTGCGCACGCGCGAATGTATCTGTGCGAGCGGTACGCCGACTACGTCGGGCAAGACAGCCAGCGCTTCGCGCCGCCGCTCGCGCGCGCCCTCTTGGTTGACGGTTTTGGGCGGGGCGTATTCCTGCACGTACACGTGGCGTGCACCCCGTCCGTACACATCGACGGCGAATGCATACTCAGGCATGTCTGCGTCATAAATCCGAAAACAATCGATGCCTTCACGTTGCGCCCACGGCTCCAAGCGCTGCAAATTCTTACGCAATCGGTTGGCGAACATTTGTGCGCCAGGACGGCTAGACCAGTCTGCGCGCACCTCTTCAGCAGGCCGTTGCGCGCTCGCTTCATTCAAATCGAAGCGCAGCAACCGGCATTCGATGGTGCCGTTGAATACGCGGTGCGATCGTTTGGCGTAAACACCTAAATTGCGTGCCAACGCCGGATTTCCGGTGAGAATCGCCGCCTGCCACCCGTCGAACTGCTCTCGAAATAACGTGCCCAGTTCAGAATACAAGGCAGGCAAACCTGTTTCTGCGCCGATCCGCTCGCCGTAAGGGGGATTTGCGACGAGCAGACCCCCTTCCGCTTTCGGTCGGGACACTTCGCTCAAGGAGCGCTTTTCGATATGCACCCAGTCCGCCACTCCGGCTTGCTCGGCGTTTGCGATGGCCATGCGAACTGCGTCAGGATCGATATCCGAACCCAAAATGCAGCGCCGTGCCGCGCGTGCCGCTTGGCGAGCACGAGCTTCAACTCGCAAATGCTCCCACGTGTCTGGCTGATGACCGCGCCACCCTAGAAATCCAAAGTACTCGCGGTCGATGGCCGGCGCTGCATCCGCGGCGATCAACGCGCCTTCGGTGAGAAACGTCCCGGAACCGCACATCGGATCCAGCAGCACACCGCCCTGTGCCGCCACTTGCGGCCAACCCGAGCGCAGCAGCACCGCCGCCGCCACGTTTTCCTTCAATGGCGCGCGGCCGCCTTCGCTCCGATATCCGCGCCGATGCAAGCTCTCGCCCGAAAAATCCACCGATAACAGGGCGGTGCGGCCCTCGACATGCAAGTGCAGCAAGACATCAGGCCGCTCCGGCTTGATATTTGGGCGCTCGCCGGTGGCATCGCGAAGATTGTCGCAGACGGCATCTTTCAGCAGCTGCGATCCATAGATGGTATGCCGGATGGACTCATTGCCGCCGCTGCAGTCGCACGCGAGCGTCGCGCCCGGAGCGATGTGCTCGCGCCAATCGATACGCTTTACGGCCTCGTATACGCTCTGCGAGCTGCTCGCATCGATGGATCCCAAGCTCAACAGCACCCGCGTTGCCGTGCGCGACCACAAGCATGTGCGGTAGCCCACATCCAGCGTGCCTTGGAATTTCACGTCGTGACTGCGCTCGCGGATGTCCTGCGCACCGAATTGAGCCAATTCTTCGGCCAATACCGAGGCGGCCCCTACCGGCGCGGTGGCGATCCAATAGCGCACATTGTCCGGCGTGCTCAAGACACGTCGGCTATTTTTTCGCGCCGCAGATCATGCCAATCAAGCTTTGGATGATTCGAAAAATAACGCAGCAGTATTTTATATACATCGACATCGAACGCGGCGTCGGCGTTACAAGTGCTCAAAGCAGCCAGCTCCTCCTCGGAGCGAGCAGACCCTAAATACATCCACTGGTCGAGCACATGAAATTCCCCGCCATCCACGGCGCGCTCTCGCAGCGCGATGCGGCCGGGAAACGGCCAGCTCTTGATCTTCAGCGCGGATAAAGCCATTTGCACCCGCATGTTGTGCAGGATCAACGGCTCCTTTCCAGTACAGGCGCCGCGACATTTGCCCACCTGCAAGGCGAAGCAAGAGCCTGAGCTATCTTCCAGCCCCAGGATCTTGAGGCAGAGCTGCCGGGCGCGCGCAATGTCGGTGAGCGCTTTGCGGGCATCCTTCTCGGAATGAAAGACGCCGAAGCTTTGTGCCAAATCGCCAGGGGCTAGCGTATCGATGCGCTGCACGTGCACAAGCCCAGAAGCATCCGGCGCGGCCCTTAGGGTCACTGAATCCAGGGTGCTTCTCAGGCGGCGGTTGTAGAGGGGCTTTTGCGTTCTTGTCCAGCTCGACTCCTTAAGCATCGCCCCGAGTTCGCCCGCCGTTTGCACCCATTCGACGCGTCTTACCTCGGCAGCCAATTTCTCTTCTCGGGAGCCTTCGAGCGCGTCGGCGAGCTGCGTCAAGATGCGCATTCGCAAGGAATTGCTCTTGCCTATATAAAGCAAGACATCGTTTTCTCCGAACAACCGGTACACACCCGGCATTTCGGGCAGCTCATCCGCCAGTCCCGGCGGCAGATGCGCAGGTAATTTAGGTACCGACAGCATGGCGTGGGCGGCGGCGCTCGACAGCACATCCCCGGGCGTGTCGAGCAGCAATTTCGACCAGAAATCCCACAGCACGCGCGCGTCGCCCAGTGCGCGATGACGCGCGCTGCAGATCAAGCCGTGGCGCTCCATCACGGCATCCAAATTGTGGCGCGCATGTTCCGGAAACAATCGGCGGGACAGCCTGACGGTACATAGAACCTCGGCAGTAAAATCGATGCCCACTTTTCGAAATTCGCTGCGCAGGAAAGAGTAGTCGAAGCGGGCGTTGTGTGCGATGAACACCGCGCCCTGCAACTTTTCACGGATTGTTTCGGCTAGACCGGCGAATAGCGGCGCATCGGCCACCATATCGCTGCTGATCCCGGTGAAAGCCTGGATGTACGGGGAAATGGGACACTCCGGATTCACCAGCGAGCTCCACTCTTCGACGCGCTCACCGTTTTGGACACGGACAATACCGACTTCGGTGATTCGATGGTAAGCGGGATTGCCGCCCGTCGTTTCCAAATCAACGAAGACGAGGTTGTCAGCCGCGTCCATCGAGGGAAAGTAAGGGGTAATAAAGGTCCGGCCGCCGATCGCGGAAAACGCCCCAGGACTGCCGATACCGCCGGACTTCGTCCAGATCGAACGAAGCGGTCAATACCGATTCGGTTTCGCGATCCGCTTCGGCGAGCTTCTCGCCGGTGGGCGATGCGATAAACGAGGACCCGTAAAATGTCATGGTGTACTTCTCGCCCTTCTCTGTGCCGATGCGGTTCGAGGCAACCACAGGCATGACGTTGGCGGCGGCGTGGCCTTGCATGGTGCGTTGCCAATGACCGCTGGAATCGATCGTGGCGTCCTGAGGTTCGGAGCCGATCGCCGTGGGGTATAGCAAGAGCTCGGCGCCCATCAAGGCCATCGCCCGAGCCGCCTCGGGAAACCATTGGTCCCAACAAATCGCGACTCCGAGCTTTGCATAGCGCGTGTCGAACACCTTAAAGCCCGTGTCCCCGGGGGAGAAATAGAACTTTTCGTGATAGCCGGGCCCTTCGGGAATGTGCGATTTGCGATAACTGCCCACCACCGATCCGTCCGCATCAATGGCGACCACCGAATTGTAAAAGGCATTATTGGCGCGTTCGAACACGCTGATCGGCAGCACGACGGAGAGCTCCGCCGCGACGTGGCGGAAATGCTCGACGGCCGGATGGCCGTCCAACGGCAGCGCAAGTTCGAGGTGCCGCGCAATGTGATCCTTACAGAAGTACGGTGTCTCGAACAGCTCTTGCAACAGAATGACCTGGGCCCCACCCGCCGCCGCCTTACGCACGAGGCCTTCCGCACGCGCCATGTTGGCGTCCCGATCCCAACTGCACGCCATTTGGGTGGCCGCTACCGTTACTGTTCTCATATGCCGCTCATGCTACCTGAAGAGCTTCCATATGCGGCCTGACAGGCCCGATTAAAAGGTCGGCGGCGAGCTGGCGCTCACGATCTCGCAATCTTCCCGTCCAACATTACGAAAGCGATGCGGCACAGAACTCTTGAAATAATAAGCGTCCCCGGCGCCGAGCACGCGCGACTCCCCGCCCACGGTGAGTTCAATTTTTCCTTTGACGACTACCCCCCCTTGCTCGCCCGCATGCGTCAGCATTTCCTCTCCGGTATCGGCGTTGGGCGCATAGCGCTCGTGCAAGATCGCCATGCCGCGTTTCGCGGAGCGCCCACCCACCAGACGCAGCTCGACGTTCCCGGTGCCGATGTTGGCGAGTTCTTCGCGCGGGAAAAAAACCTGCGGCTTGCCCCCCAAGTCGAGGTTGAAAAAATCCGCCAGCCTCATGGGGATACCATCGAGGACTTTCTTCAGCGAGCTCACCGAGGGGCTGACACGGTTCTGTTCGATCAACGAGATGAGTCCATTGGTGACGCCGGCGCGTTTCGCCATTTCACGTTGCGACAGTCCGTACATCTGCCGCACGGCCTTCAAATGGGCACCGACGTCTAGGCTCATATTGTCTATTATAATAGACAGTTGGAGGCGAGATACGTCAAAAATTGAGCTGCGTGTCAATTTTCCTTATCATTGAGACGTACAAGCCCCCTCGCAAGGACTATGCCATGAACGCCCAACTCACACCCGCCGCGACGAATCCCGAACTCGACGCCTTTTGGATGCCGTTCACCGCCAATCGCCAATTCAAAGCCAATCCGCGACTGCTGGCTCGGGCAGAGGGAATGTATTACTGGACCAGCGACGGCCGCCAAGTGCTGGATGGCGTCGCCGGCCTATGGTGCGTCAACGCCGGACATGGACGGCGTGAGATCACCGAAGCGGTGACTCAGCAACTGCAAACCATGGAGTTTGCGCCCACTTTTCAGATGGGGCACCCAATCGCATTCGAACTGGCGAATCGTTTGGCCCAGATCGCGCCGCCGCAGCTTGACCGGATCTTTTTCACCAATTCCGGCTCGGAGTCCGTCGACACGGCGCTGAAGATCGCTATCGCCTACCACCGTGCTCGCGGCGCAGGTCAGCGCACGCGCCTTATCGGCCGTGAAAAGGGCTACCACGGCGTGGGCTTCGGCGGCATGTCGGTCGGAGGTATGATCAATAATCGCAAGTTTTTCGGCTCATCGATGCTGCCTGGCGTCGATCATCTGCCGCATACGCTCGACATTGAACACAACGCTTTCTCGCGCGGACTGCCTCATTGGGGAACTCATCTCGCCAACGAATTGGAACGGCTCATCGCCTTGCACGATGCGTCCACCATCGCCGCGGTCATCGTCGAACCGATCTCGGGCTCGGCCGGCGTGGTTCTGCCGCCTTCCGGGTACTTGAAGCGGCTGCGGGAGATCTGCGACAAGCATGACATTCTGTTGATATTCGACGAGGTGATCACGGGCTTTGGCCGCATCGGAAAACCCTTCGCATGCCAAGCATTCGAGGTAATCCCGGATCTCATGACTGCGGCGAAGGGCCTGACCAACGGCGCCATACCCATGGGAGCGGTATTCTCGCAGCGTAAAATTTATGATGCGTTCATGCAGGGGCCGGAGAACTCGATCGAGCTGTTTCATGGTTACACCTACTCGGCACACCCGGTTGCCTGCGCTGCGGCCTTGGCGGCCCTGGATGTTTACCAAAAAGAAGGGCTGCTGACGCGGGCCGCCGCTTTAAGCGCCCAATGGGAAAATGCGGTGCACTCGTTGCGCGGGCTGCCGCACGTCATCGATGTGCGAAATTACGGGCTCATCGGTGGCGTGGAGATGGAACCTCGCGAAGGCAAGCCAGGCAGCCGCGGTTACGAAGTGTTCCTCAAGTGCTTCGAGCGAGGCGTCATGGTGCGTCAAACCGGCGATACCATCGCTATGGCGCCGCCGCTGATCATCGAAGCAAAGCAAATCGAGCGCATCGCTGAAACCTTGGGCGCAGTGATTCGCGAAACGGCTTGAATCGTCGGGTTGGTCGAGTTTAGGTTTTCGGTTCGAAGATCGAATACCACTTTTTGCACGGCTCGCTGACTTCCCAGATGCCCTCGAAGCCTGCTGGGACGACGAAGCAGTCGCCGGCTTTGAACTCGTGCTTCTCTCCGGAAACCGATTCGATCCGCACTCGGCCTTCAATCATCACGCAGAATTCGTGTTCGGTGTAGCGAACGCGCCATTTGCCCGCGGTGCTGCTCCAGACGCCGCAAAAAAATTCCCCGGAAGCATCGCTGTACTGATTCGATACGCGCGTGCGCGGTATGCCGGCGAGAATATTTTCGTGGGACGGATTCGCAGACTCTCCGGTCTGAAATCGATCGAGTACCACAATTTTTGAGGTCGCGCTCATGCGCTATCGTAGGCTCAGGGTGTGCGCAGAAACAAGTGCGGCCCGCTGCGCGTTAAGGCAGCGGGCCGCATCGGCTCATCATGGCGTCGCTAACTCATTCTCGCCAACCCGGGCGACGGCCGCACCCGAGTCCATTTGCAGCGTCAATCTGACACGCCGTTCCAGGGCGAAGCCGTCGTTGTCTTCTGCGGTGCTTTGGCTCTTCCCATACGCATTGACTTCCAGCACTTGCTCGTTCACCCCGGAGGCAAGCAGCAGGTCACGCACCGCATTGGCCCTGTCCTGAGACAGCTTCAAGTTGGTATCCACGGTACCGCGCGGATCCGCATAGCCGTCCACTCGAATCTTGAGCTCCGGGGACTTTGCCACTGCCTGGGCAAGCACTTGAATTTGGTGCGCAATATCGGGGGTGATTTCGGCACTGCCGGTGCGGAACAACACATCACCCTGCAGCCCATCGAGGACTTCGGAAGCATCTGCTTTCGCGGTTTGCGCCATTTCGAGCTGCTGCGAGTGTTCAGTGAGCTTGGCAGACAAGTCTTGGTTGGTTTGGGCCAGCTCGTTCTTTTCGCTTGTCAGGGTCGATTTGTCTATCTGCAGCTGCGCCTTATCGGTCGTCAGCATAGCTACCTGAACTTCCGCCTTTTTGGCATCGCCTGCTCGATGCACTCGATTGCCGAGCCAAGCGCCTAGTCCGGCGCCGACGACGGCACCGATTGGACCGCCCGCGAAGGCGCCGATCACGGCACCCGAAACGAATCCGACCGGCTCTTGGGGCGGCCGGGTCTTGGGTTCGCCGGCCAAGGCGGCAGTGCTAAGGCCCATCAATCCAATCGTCCAAACCAACTTCGAATATCTCGTGCTCATGACAAACTCCTCGCTCCTCGCCATTCGAGGCGACGACCGTCGCCTCATGCGAGACATTACGAGCCTACATTCGGGCGAGGATGAGCTGAAGCCGTGGCAAATTATGGCGAAGCCGGGACCAATTACACAGGAGGGTTCAGGCCTTGAGCGAGAAAGGCGTGAAATTCGTGTTGATGTCGTAGTAATCCTCGTTTTCGGCTTTCTTGAGGAAGGCGACGACTCGATAGGTCAACGGCGTGGCAATGATTTCCCAGCCGCTCTTCAAAGCATATTGGGTGAACATGATGGCGATCAGGTGAGAGAGCGTCATGTGGCCGAAAAAGGCCACAAAATAGAAGAGCACCGAGTCCACCAGCTCGCCGCACAGCGTGGAGCCAACGATCCGCGTCCACAGCCAACGGCCGCGGGTCCAGATTTTCATCTTGGCCAGTACGTAGCTGTTGATGAAGGTTCCGCAAAGAAAAGCGATAATCGATGCGGCCACGATACGCGGCGTATTGCCGAATATTGCCTCCACCGCCGCCTGGTTGGCGAGAGAGTTCTCCGAGGGCGGCAAATGCACCACCACCGCCGCCATGATGGAGGCAAAGGCCAGCGCCGCAAACCCTGCCCATACGACGCGCCGATCGCGTCCGTAGCCATATACCTCGGTCAAAATGTCGCCGAAAATGTAGGAAATCGGAAAGAACAGCACGCCGGCGAGAAAAGTCACGCTGCCGCCGAATGGCAAAGGCAGCGTGGTCTCCTTCGCCGGCCCGATCAAGTTGGAACACAGCAACACGCAGACGTAGGCCGCCATCACAAAATCGTAGTATTTGAATTGGCGCTGAGGTTTTTCGCTCATATCCCGTGCAGTGTACCGCCAACACCCAAGCCGCCGACGATATGTAACACCGGAGCGCTAAACCCTCCCACTGTCGTGTTTTGGCGAAGACATCACATCAGCCATAGCGCCGGTACGGTAGATATAGGGCTATACACTTCGAGTAGCGGATCTATGGAGCAGGGCAACCCCTCAATGCAATCGGATAGTCCGCTCGTCGATTTCGATGCCATCTGTCAGAAAATACGCGCGGCGATCGAGCCCAATCGCACCCACGCCGTATCCTTGCATGATCAGGCCGGCGACGTACTGTGGTTGAGCGAAAGCTCGATGGGCCCGGACGAGCATAATGCCGTACGCGAGGCCGCCGAAGCCTTCACCAATCCTGCGGCCGCGCCAATATTGTCGTTTGATCTGGGCGATTCGCGCTCTGCGGTCATGGTGCGGGCCGTCAATGCGCGACGCGCCATCGTCGGCTTGGTCATGATGGTCATGGATACCCGAATCGTCGTGCAGGGGGCGCCGAGACTCATGACGCCAAAGCTGCAACGCGCGTTGTTGCAATTCGCCGCGATGCGCCCGGATCCGGGCGGGCCGCCCCTGAGTTCCCCGGCGGAAACCGGCACGCGCCAGCGGCTGGCAAGCGCGGCGCCCGCCGTTCGGGCCGCTGCGCCTGTGGCTCGAGAAGCCGCTGCGCGTACCGTGCCAAGCCCGGCAGCCGCCGCACCTCTTTCAGTCGGACCCCGGACTATCGCCGCCCAGCTGGAGCAGATCATCTCGCGCACCCCGGCGCGTGTCCCGAGTGCGAATCCAGCGAACGTATCCCGGCCCGCGAGTTACGTAAGTCATGTGAGCGCAGCCCGATCGGCGATGCCTGTCCGAAGCCCAGTGCCGGCGCCCGGCCCTGCGCCGGCCTACCCCGCGCCGGCGCCCGCCCCCCTGGCGGCGCCCGCCCCCGCGGCGGCGGCCCCCTCCCTAGAGCTTTCGGAAAAGCCTCACGTACCGAAGGGGGTGCCTCCGGAGATCGATCGGCTGAACGCGGCCATGCGCAAAAGCCCGATTGCCCTGCATGTGCAGCGCTTGGTCCCGTTGGCCAAAGGCAGCCTGCTGAAACGCTATGAGGTATTGCTGCGATCGGGATCCGAGGAAGCGCCGAATGCCGCGCCGCAGGCCATGCTGAAGGCTGCGGTCGAGAACGGGTTGGGTTCCATGATCGACCGACGTGTCATCACGGAGCTCATAGGCTGGCTGGTGCGTCATCCAAACACCTGGCAGATGAATGAGGTCATGTTTTCGGTCAATCTCACGACCACCGCGCTGCACGACGAGCATTTCATCAAGTTCATCGACCTGTGCTTGGTCAAATCGTCTCTTCCAAAAGGGACAATTGCGTTTGAGGTCGATGCGCCCACCGCGCTCACGCTTGCGGACAAAATCAGCGACGTCGCCTCGGCCCTGCATCGATTGGGGTGCCCATTGGTACTCGATGACTTCGCGTTGCGCACGGAATGCTTCGAGCTCCTGCGCTTGCCCGGTGTGCGCTATATAAAGCTGGCGCCCGATATCACATCGAAAATGCGGACCGATAAGGTATCGCAAGCCTCTATCACCGGCATTGTGCAAATGGCGCGTGTTCTCGGGATGCACACCGTAGCCAAACGCACCGACACCGCCGCAGAACAGGAATGGTTGACGGCACTCGGCGTGGACTTCGTCCAGTCAAATGCCATATCGCCAGCCGTAACCATCGACAGCTTGCACAAGCCGGCTGCCGCCGTTAGGAATTAATCGCTGCGCGCCATCGGCGGCGAGGATTGGCTCCATCCCCCGCCCAGCGCCTTCACCAGAAAAACTGCGGTTGCAAATTGCTGTCCCCGGATTTGCACCGCCTGGCGTCGATTCGTCAGCAAGGTTTGCTGAGCGGTAATGACGTCTAGATAAGTGTCGACGCCGCCTTTGTAGCGCTCGCTGGCGATGTCAAAGGCCTTTTGAGCGCTGCGCACGCTGGCATCGGCCTGGATTCGTGCTCTTTCGAGCGACGCTAAACCCGTGATGCCGTTCTCCACCTCTTCCATCGCGGTTAATATCGTCTGCCGATATGCGGCCA
This sequence comes from Steroidobacteraceae bacterium, assembly GCA_036401515.1. Taxonomy (GTDB): domain Bacteria; phylum Pseudomonadota; class Gammaproteobacteria; order Steroidobacterales; family Steroidobacteraceae; genus Bog-1198. The sequence goes on along the minus strand of DASWUU010000069.1, from coordinate 9,694 downwards.
CCGCCGCGGTGTAGTCGGCATCGGCAAAACGAACGTTAGCCCGGGTGGCGCCGGCATCGAAAAGCCTTTGCGAGGCCGACAGGCCGATTGACCAGATTAGGCTGGGTGCCGTGAACAGATTACCGAGCGCCGCGCTTTCCCCGCCTAGGCTCGGCACTCCGATGCCGGGCGCAAGATCGATGATGGGGAAATAGGCTGCCCGTGCCACGCCAATTCGGGCGTTCGCCGCCGCCATTGCCCGTTCAGCAGAAGCCACGTCGGGCCGGCGCTGCAATAAGTCGGAGGGGAGCCCCACGGGCAGCGTCGGCAATGGCGGCGCTGCTGCGTCAGGCGCGAGCGTAAAGTTCGGCGCGGGTGTGCCGACCATGGTTGCAATCGCGTGCTCGAACTGCGCGCGTTGATTTTGTAGAAGCTCCAGTTGGGTCGCGCTGGCATCGAGCAACGCTTGTTGCTGGGCAAGGTCCAACCCGGTCGCAAAGCCCAGCTCGTGCCTGGCAGAAACAAAAGCAAGAGCGCCGCGCTCCAGTTCAAGGCTGCTTTGCACCACGTCAACTTCGGCGTCGAGTTCTCGCAAAGAGAAATAATCAGTCGCCAATTCAGCCATTAAAGTGAGTCGAGTGTTTTCAAAATCCGCTTGGGCCTGTTGCGCGCTGGCACGGGCGCCTTCCACTTGGCGGCGCACTCGGCCAAATAGATCGATCTCCCAATTGACTCCGGGGCCTATCCGGAAATCGTTTTGCACGGTGGACTGGTTGGCAACTGAATAATCGGCCAGGGGACGATTCGCCGAATCTCGGCCGCGGGCGGCGGAAGCCACTAGATCAATGGACGGAAATAGGGCCGACCGGGTGATGGTGAGCTGGTCGCGCGCCTGCTCCAGACGGGCAGCCGCCACGCGCAGATTCTGGTTGCTGTCCAGAGCTCGTTCCACCAGGGGGTTTAACTGCGAATCTTGGAACAACTCCCACCACTTACCCTTGAGCAAGGAGTCGCCGGGCACCCCCTCCTGCCACGGCGTGGTGGGCTGCCATGCCGTGGGTATCTCTGCGGAGGGCCGGCGGTAGTCAGGACCGACAGCGCAACCGGTCAGCAAGCCCGTGAGAGCCATTGCCGTCCGCAGCACCGCGCTTCGCCGGGTGCGCATGCTAGCGGAAAGTCACGATATCGCCATCGGCAAGGGAGTCGGCCGGATTCACGATGATACGGTCATCCGCGTGCAAGCCGCTGGTGACGGCTACGGTGCTGCCAAAATCGGTCCCGAGCTTAACGGCGCTCAACCGCACTCGCCCATCCGCGCTCACCGTCGCGACTCGCGGGCCATCAGGGCGAAACAGCAGCACATTGGTCGGCACCAGCAACGCCGACGCACTCTGTTTGATGGGTAAATTCACTTGCACGAACGCGCCCGCAATCAGGGCGTCCTTGGGATTCGGAACTCTAATCTCTACCTGCATGGTGCGCGTGGCGGTATCGATCGCACGCGCGGTGCGCGCTATGGTGCCCTTAAATTCTTCGGCGCCCTGGTCGGCCAAGCTGACTGTTACCTCATCGCCGACTTTGACCTGCTGCGCGTACATCTGCGGTACAAACACATATAGCCGCTGAGGGTCGATTTGGGCGATGGTGAACAGGGCCTTACCCGCGCCTCCATTCCCTGCATCGACCAGATCGCCCACGTCGATATTGCGGCTGGTCACCACGCCATCGAAAGGTGCAACCACTTTATTGAAGCCCTGCATATTACGCAGCCGCGCCGTGTTTGCCTTCGCCGAGGCTAAATTGGCCTGAGCCTGAAGGTAAGTGCTGAGCCGTTCGTCAAGGTCCTGTTGCGTGACCGCGTCTTTTTCCCGAAGGCTCTTCCAACGCTCCGCCGTACTCTTCGCCAAAGCCTCGCTGGAAGCGGTCTGCTCCTGGGCCGCCGCGGCTTGCGATAACTCCTGATCGATCTCCGGGGCAGCGATTTCCGCCAATAATTCGCCCTTCTTGACCGAACTGCCGATGTCCTTGGTCCACCGCACCACATAGCCATTGCTGCGCGCGTACAGCGTCGCTTCGTTAATTCCCTGCAGTGTGCCGGGCAGCGTCAAGGGCAATCCGTCCCCGCCCGTCTTCGGCGAGGTGGTGGTGACGTATTGCTTGGCATGAATTTCAGTCGCCGTCGCGAGCGCTGAAGCGTCAAAGCCGCGCAATACGAAGATAACGACGCCCCCGATGATGAGAGCACCCGCGATCACACCAATGAGGAGCTTTGCGCGCTTCACGACCGCCGCTTCGGGGTGAGTATTGGCCATTCCTAAATTATCCCACGCGCGTGCTTGCGCTGCTCGAGACGCCGATGAAGACCGGCGAAAACGACCGGCACAAAAAATAACGTGGAAACCGTCGCAAATGCCAGCCCGCCGATGACGGCACGCCCCAAGGGTGCATTCTGCTCGGCGCCCTCACCTAAGCCCAGCGCCATGGGAATCATACCGATAATCATGGCCATTGCCGTCATCAACACCGGGCGGATGCGGGTTGCCCCGGCATCGCGGGCAGCGCTGATCGGATCCAAGCCTTCGTTCATGCGCTGGCGAGCGAATGACACGATCAAAATGCTGTTCGCGGTGGCGACGCCCATGGTCATGATGGCCCCGGTCATTGCCGGCACACTCAAGGTGGTGGCGCTGAGGAACAACATCCAACAGATTCCCGCCAGTGCCGCCGGCAGCGCCGTGATGATGATGAATGCATCGACCCACGATTGAAAATTAACGACGATCAGCAAATACACCATGACAATCGCCATCACCAAGCCCACGCCCAGCTCGATGAACGATGTACGCATGGTCTGCGCCTGCCCGCGTACGGTTATGGACGCGCCGCGTGGCAATTGCGGGCGCATGTCCTCGACCAGCGCTTTGATTTTGGTGGTGAGGCTGCCCAAGTCCCGGCCTTGCACGCTGATGTAGACATCGATGGCCGGGGCAAGGTTATATCTCGAGGCGACCACAACCTGGGTGGTGGGCGTCACGGTCACCAGGTTGCTCAGCAGTTGCGGCGACGTACCGTTGGCTGTGCGCACCGGCGTACGCAGCAGCGCATCGACACTGTCGACTTGGTATTGCGGGGATTGCGCCGATAGGTTGTAGACCACGCCATTGGACGGATCCAACCAGAAGCCGGGAGCGGTCTGGGTCGTGCCGGCAGTCGAGATCAGTAGATTCTGCGCGACGTCATTGGCGCTCAATCCTACGGTTTGCAGCTGCGTACGGTCCATTTGCAAAGCTAAAGTCGGCAGATCGAGCCTCTGGTGAATATGGGTGTCGACAGTCCCTGGTATTTGCTTTATCTGCTTCATGAACTTTGAGGCCAGCTCATAGTTCGTGCGCACATCGGCGCCGGTAAACATCACATCGATGGGAGCGGGCAGCCCGAAATTCAAAATCTGAGCCACCATGTCGGCCGGTTGAAAGAAGAATTCGACGCCCGGGAAACGCTTGGGAAGTTGCTGCCGCATTGACTCGATATAGCGCTGGGTTGGGCGATGGCCTTCGTTTAGGGAGATTTGAATTTCCCCGTCCAAAGTCCCAAAGGTTCCGGCATTGCTGAACGTATTGTTGATGCTGCTGAGCGCCACGCCGAGATTGTCCAGCACGGTTCCGAGTTCGTTAGCGGGCACCAAAGTTCGAATGAAGGTCTCGACTTGGTCAGCGACCCGGGCAGTCTCCTCGATGCGAGTGCCGGAGGGCATTCGCATATGCATGCGTATCTGGCCGGCATCCACCGTTGGGAAGAAATCCCTTCCCAGGACAAATACCAACGCGCAGGACAGGATGCAGAAGCTCAGGAAAGCACCGGCAAAAGCCCGCCGCCTCCCGAGTACTTCGGCCAGAATGCTGCTGTACCCCGCGCGAAGCTTCTCGAAGCGCGCATCGAATGCCCGATAGATTCTGCGCAGCAGGCTTTGCCGCGCATCGGGGTGCGTAGGTGTGTGATCCATCAGCAGCATCACTAAGGTCGGTACCAGGGTTCGCGAGAGCACATAGGAGGCGAGCATGGCGAACACCACGGCCTCCGCCAGCGGGGCAAATAGATATCGCGCTACGCCGGATAGAAAAAACATCGGCACGAACACGATGCAAATGCACAGGGTAGATACGAGCGCCGGGACCGCTATTTCGCCCGCACCATCCAATATGGCCTTGTGAAGATCCGAGCCGAGGTGAACATGCCGCTCGATATTTTCGATGGTGACGGTAGCATCGTCGACCAAAATGCCGACTGCCAGCGCAAGCCCGCCCAAGGTCATGATGTTCAGGGTTTCCCCTGCGATATAGAGGGTGATGATCGAGCACAGAATGGACAGCGGGATGGATACGGCGATGATGCAGGTGCTTCGCCAATTGCCCAGGAACACCAAAATCAGCAAGGCGGTCAGGCAGGCAGCGATGATCGCCTCGCGCACCACCCCGCTGATGGCAGCCCTGACGAAGCCGGATTGATCGAAGAGAGGCGTGATCTTGAAATCCTTCGGCAGGATCTGGGCGGCCGCTGGCAATACCTCGCGCAAGGTCCTGACGATGTCCAAGGTTGAGGAGCCGCCATTTTTCAGGACGGGCATCAGTACCCCGCGCTCCCCATTTTGGCGCACGATATTGGTCTGGGGCGAAAATCCGTCGCGCACGTGCGCGACCTCGGACAAATAGGTGGTGGCGCCGTTCTTCGTCACAACGGGAATGCGGTTCAGCCCCTCGATAGTACCGGGGGAACCGTTCAGCGCGATTGCATACTCGATCGATTGGATCTTGACGGTGCCTGAAGGCAATATGAGGTTTTGAGCGTTGACGGCATTGACGACGTCATTCGGCGTCAATCCCTTTGCTAGCAGCGCCGAAGTATCCAAATCGACGGAGATCAAACGAGTTTTCCCCCCATAGGGATACGGCACGGCGGCACCCGGAATGGTCACCAAACGCGGACGCAAGAAATTCCAAGCGGCGTCGAAAAGCGCAGGCTCCCCGAGCGTAGCGCTGGAGATACCGAGCTGTATCACCGGGATCGCGGAGGCAGAGTACTTCATGATCAGCGGCGGCAGCGCTCCGGGCGGAAGCTGTTTCAATTGCTGCTGCTCGATGGCCACGACCTGGGCAAGGGCGGTAGGAATATTAGCGTTGGGCTGAAAAAAGACCTTGGTGACGGACATGCCCGCAAAGGATTGAGACTCGATGTGTTCGATGTCCGTGACAGTCGTCGTGAGGCTGCGCTCGGTCACGGCCGTAATGCGCTGACCCATTTCCTGTGCCGACAGGCCGGCATAAGTCCAGACGATGCTGACGACGGGAATATTTATTTCGGGAAAGATATCGGTCGACATCTTTAGAAGGACAAACGGTGTTGCGAGGAGAATCAGGAGCGCCATCACTAGAAAGGTGTATGGGCGGCGCAGCGCGACTTGAACGATCCACATCTAACGAATGACCCCTTTTCATCATAGTTGCCGATACCGCCCTTGAAATCAACAAGCACGTGCGCGCAATCGAGACGTACAGCACTTGCAAATCATTGGAAACAAAGCAAACTACACCCGTCTGCAACGAGACACCGGGACCGGGCTAAGTGTTTTGTTAGTCCCATGAGGTTCGGTTCCGGTTCCCGTTAAGATCCAATTGCTATGACCCTCACCGCACTAATCCTTGTCTGCGCACTCATCGGTCTGCTTTTTTTCGTTGCTGCCATCCGCCGTCTGCGGCGGCGGAGAGTCATCGGCGGCATGGCGCATGGCGCGACGGCACTCATATTCATGCTGGCTGCCGCCTGCGCGGTGCTCATCGGCACGAGTCTGCGCAGCTACCAGCGCCTGAGCCACGAACAGGCAGCGGCAGAGCTGCAATTTTCGAAGATCGGGGATCGCCAGTTCGACGCAGTCCTAAGTTATCCGAACGGCGACCGCGACAGTTTTGCGCTCAGCGGCGATGAATGGCAGGTCGACGCCCGCGTTCTTAAATGGCACGCCTTCGCCAATCTCGTCGGATTCGATGCAGCCTACCGTTTGGAGCGCATCAGCGGCCGCTACTCGCGCGTCGAGGAAGAACGAACCCTGGCCCGCACCGTTTATGATCTGCATCCCAGCGGGCGAGTCGATCCCTGGGAGCTGATTCATCGTTACCGGTCATGGATTCCATGGATGGATGCCCTATATGGGAGCGCCGCGTTTTTGCCCATGGCCGACGGCGCATTGTACGAGATCAAGGTTTCGCAAAGCGGCCTAGTCGCGCGACCCCTGAATCAAGCCGCGCGAGAAGCGGTCGGCAGCTGGCATTAGAGAAACCGGCATCGTGAAACGATTAACCCTTGCGGAAAAACTCCTCGGTGTCGGCTTAAGCTTGTTGTTGATTTTAGCGGGTGTCGCATGGTGGAAAACGGCACCGGCGATGCTTCAGGTCCGGAAAACCCACGCGGCTGCGATTACTGCCACAGATCTGGTTGATCATAGCACCTACTTGACGGCGCAACGGCTGCTGCAGCTTGCGCCCAGTCCGGAGGAGCAGGCTCTCGGCCAGGCGGCAGTGCGGATCGCGGATCACGAACTCGACCTCGCGTTCACTGAAGCGTTGCGCGACATCGAGGCTCATCCGCCCGCGTTGGATCCCGGTGCCGCGGCTATCCAAGCTCGCATCGCCAGGTCGCAAGCGTTGCTCGCCGCCGATCAGCAACGTGTGAACGACCTTTCCGCCGCGCTGCCGCTGGCGAAAGCGGACCAGAAGGACAAAGTCCAGGACCAATTGGACCTGGCGCAATCGCAGTCGGAACTGGATAAAGACGAGCTTGAAGAAGCAAACCAAGACTTGGTTGATGCCGGAGGCAATCCCCGGCAGCAAATCGAAACCATGGTGCAGCAGCATGGGGTACAAGCCAAAGCGCAACCGAATCCAGCCGCCGCCAAAGCCGCGGCACGCGATGACCAACACGGAGCGATTGGGAAATTTCGTGACTGGCGGCTACTGAGACAGAAAGTGCAGGTGCTGGAACAGGCACGAGCCAGCGCCTTGCTGATGGCTCAGGCTTTAAGCGCCCGTCGTGCGGCTCTGGCGGGCGACCTTGAAACCAACAAGGGCAGCATTCCGGAACTCGCCGGCCACACGGCGGCGTCCAAAAACGCGGATGCAAGTCCGCAGGTTCCGCAAACTCAGGTGCAGCACACGCACGAGGATGCCGCCGCGCTGGTCGGCCGAACCAAGACCATTGCGTCCGATCAGGCCATATTGACCCTGCTCAACAAGCGCATCGCGGATCAAAACCAGCTTGCAAGCATTTATGGCCAGTGGGCATCGTTGATAGGGCTGCAATCGCAAGTCGTTGCGCACGAAATGCTGCTCGATGCGCTGATCGTCATCGTCTTATTGATAGCCTTACTGTTGCTCGATAGTTGGGTCCAGCGCTTGCTTGACAGTCCAAAATTAGATCGGCGGCAGGTTGAAACCCTGCGCAGCATTACCCGCGTGAGCTTGCGAATTGTCGGCTTGCTACTCATTTTGCTGATCGTCATGGGCGTGCCAAGTCAATTCGCTACCACTATTGGGATCGTCGGTGCGGGCCTCACGGTGGCACTCAAGGACTTCATTGTTGCATTCTTCGGTTGGCTGGTGCTGATGGGCCGAAACGGCATTCGTCTCGGCGACTGGGTGGAAATCAACGGCGTGAGCGGCGAGGTAACGGAGCTGGGAATGTTTCATACAGTGCTGCTCGAAACGGGTAATTGGAGCGATTCCGGGCATCCGACCGGCAGACGAGTCACCTTCACCAATAGCTTTGCCATCGAAGGCCACTACTTCAATTTTTCGACTTCGGGGCAATGGCTCTGGGACGAACTGCAGGTAATTGTGCCCACCGGACGCGATCCCTACCCGATTGTGGATGCGATCACCAAGCAAGTTGTCGAGGCGACCGCCGACAGCGTTCGCCAAGCAGAACAGGAGTGGCAACGAGCGGTTCCGGCGCAGCGCGGCAAAGTCTTTTCCGGTACGCCAGGCGTGAACGTGAAACCGGTCGTGGGTGGAGTCGAGATCGCCGTTCGCTATATCACGCGCGCTAATGAACGGTTTTTAGTTCGCTCGAAACTCTATCAGGCCGCGGTGGATCTATTGGGTGCGGTGGCTGCGCCACCGGCTGCGCCGAAATAGACAATTCGGGCCATTGCGCTCGCCTTCGCTATAATGGGCCCTGCTCCGCGCCGGCTTAGCACAGTGGTAGTGCAACGGTTTTGTAAACCGTAGGTCGGGGGTTCGAATCCCTCAGCCGGCATCAAAATCATTTGTCCAGTCAGAAGCGGACTGGCTAAGGGCGGGCCGCTTGCCCGGAACGCCAGGATCATCTTTCCATTTAGGACTTAGGACTGACACAACAGTCTGATCAATTCGCAGGAGTCCATGAAAATTTCAGCTAATCATACACGTCGTCAGTTCGTCAAACTTACCTCTGCGGCGGGCGCCGCGCTCGCGGCACGATCGACGCTCGGCATCAGCCTCGCTCCACGTCACAATGATAATTTGTTGCTCGACGACCTCTCCGGGCGTTGCTTTCGTTACTTTCAGGACGCAATGGACCCTGAAACCGGCATCTGCCTGGACCTCATCCACGGCGACCCCGACGACAATGTGAAAAAGGGGGATAAGTCGCGCGGCAGTACAGGAGTCACAGGCTTCGCGCTCACAGCCATGTGCATTGGCGCAGAGCGCAAGTGGATCCCGCGCTCGCAGGCCAAGGACCTCGTACGCAAAACGCTACGCAGTTATACCAGCGGCAAGGTGGCTGGAAACAACGGTTGGTTCTATCACTTCATCGACGTGCACACGGGGCAGCGGTGGATGGACGTCGAAATATCGACCAGCGACTCCATCTGGCTACTTGCCGGAGCGCTCACGTGCCGCCAATACTTCCACGAAGATCACGAGATCGTCGATCTTGCGACGCTGCTATACAGTCGATACGACTTCCTGTGGATGACTAACGGCGATGGCAAGCTGCTGTCCCACGGGTGGAGGCCAGAGGGTTTCATCGCATTCCGTTACGACAAATATTGCCAGCTTGCCGCCATGTATCTGCTCGGCATAGGTGCGCCCTTAAATGCACTACCCCCGGAGGCTTGGTATGCATGGGAGCGCACCCCCAACTCCTACGGAAGCTACAACTACATCGGCACCTCCTTGCTTTGGACGTATCAATATCCATTCGCCTGGTTCGATTTTCGCGGCCGCAAAGAGGATCGTGGCGGGAAGGTCGATTGGTTCGCCAACTGTCAGACAGCAACCCGCGCTCATCGCGAATGGTGTTACACCGATCTCGCGAAAGAGTTCCCTGAATACACCAAGGACATCTGGGGCATCACCAGCTCGTCGAGCCCAACAGGTTATAGGGCATGGGGCGGCCCACCCCAGCACTCGAGGATCGACGGAAGCGTGGTGCCGTGCGCGGCCGGCGGCTCGCTGATGTTCACACCGGATATCTGCATTCCGGCTATCCACGCCATGAAAGCTAAATACGGCGACAAGGCTTGGGGTAAGTATGGTCTCGCTGACGCCTTCAATCCAGAAACCGGCTGGGTCTCTACGGATACTCTCGGCCTCGATGTTGGAATGACCCTACTCGCCGCGGAAAATTTGCGATCCAGCAACGTATGGCAGTGGTTCATGGCGAATCCCGAACCACAAAGCGC
>DASWUU010000068.1:0-18492 GCA_036401515.1 Steroidobacteraceae bacterium | reverse complement strand
AATGTCCTTCCGGATTTTATCGGCGCGCACGCTGCGGTAATGCGCTGGCCACTTCTTACGCGCGATGCGCATCGCTACAGAACATACTTTCCGACCGTGGACATCATCGCGCCGTGAATCGCTACCGGCAGAATCTACTGGCTCAAATGGGGAGGCGAGTGGGATCCGTGGGGACGCCGGCTCAAGAGTTTCCCGACAAATCGCTGACTTCGGCGGAGCAGGCGGGCGCGCCTGACTCCGGCGGGGCACTCGGACTATCGGGCCGCAGCAGTGGCATTTGCGAGAACCGTATGTAGTTCCGCCACAGCGCCTGCTCCCTCGCCGATTGCAGCGCCCACCCGCTTGACTGATCCAGACCGCACATCGCCGATGGCGAACACGTCACGAATGCTCGTTTCCATGGGCAGCGGACCGCAGTATTCGCTATTTGACCGACGGATTTCAGAGCGTCCTTTCATGCCCGTTAAAATGAAATTCTTGGCATCCAAAGTGATCCCGCTGTCCCTAAGCCAGGCCGTTGCTGGATCCGCGCCGATGAATAGAAAAAGGTGACGAGTAGACTTCTCCGTCTCCTCGCCAGTCGCATTATTTCGCCAGCGTACACGTTCCAGTTGCTTTTCAAGACTCCCGTACAGGGCGACGATTTCCGTCTGGGTCAATACTTCGATATTGTTGATTGCCTCGATACGGTGGATGAGATACTGCGACATGCTCGCTGCGAGACTGGGCCCGCGCACTAGCATCCAAATTTTTTCAGCGAAGCTGCGTAGAAAGACGGCGGCCTGTCCCGCGGAGTTGCCACCCCCGACCAGAACGATCTCCTCGCTTCGACACAGACGTGCCTCGATAGGCGAAGCCCAATACCAGACTCCGCGCCCCTCGAAGTCACGAAGGTTCGGAACGCTAAGGCGTCGGTAGCGAGCGCCAGTCGCGACGACCACTGTCGAGGCCTTGACACGCCCACCATCTTTCAGGCGAAGCGCAAACGGTGTCTCGGTCAGATCTAGCTGTACCACTTCCGTGGGTATCATCATCCTGGCGCCGAATTTCTGCGCCTGGACATAGGCGCGGCCGGCGAGCGCGTGGCCGGAAATGCCCGCCGGGAAACCGAGATAGTTTTCGATACGAGCGCTCGCCCCAGCTTGTCCACCGAAGGCGCACGCGTCGAAGACAATTACCGAGAGCCCCTCCGACGCGGCATAGACCGCGGTCGAAAGACCGGCGGGTCCCGCGCCGACGATGGCTACGTCATAGGTTCGATCCCGTTCGTTGGCGGGCACCATTCCGAGTTCACGTGCTAATTCGTTCTCGTTGGGGTTCTTCAGGATCGAGCCTCTTGGACACACGGCCAGCGGCAGGTCTGCGGAATTCGGGGCATATTGTTGTACCAGCTTCGCTGCCGCTGGATCCTCCGTCGGGTCGAGCAATTGATGTGGATACGCATTGCGGGCCAGAAAGCCTTGCAGGCGAACCACGTCCGGACTGGATTCGGGGCCAATCAGGACGGGACCGCCGGCACCAGTCTCGATCAGCGCCACGCGACGCAAAATCAGTGCCCGCATGATCCGCTCGCCGAGTTCGGGCTCTTCGATCATCAAAGCGCGCAAATTTTCAGGCGGAATCAGCAGCGCTTCCACATTGTCAATGGCTCGAACGTCGACGAACGCCGGTTGGCCCGATAATTGCCCGACTTCGGCAACAAATTCACCGGGTCCCTGCTCCACAATCGGGGCACTATGACCGAAGAGATCGCGTCGAGTGACGCGCACTGATCCCTTAATCAGCACGAACATGCCGGGAGCGATGTCTCCCGCCACCAATAGCGCCTCGTCGGCGGCGTAGTGCCGAACCTCTCCAAAACGCCGCAGACGATCGATTTCACTCGGCTCAAGCTTCGGAAACATCTGCTCGCGGCGCGTATCCATCGTCGACATGTCGAACCTCACTGTTGGGCAATTAATTTTCCGGGCCGCGAAGGGAAGCGGACCACGCAAGCGGTTTTGGGTGCGTGACAGAGGGAACGAGGCGCTGAGCGAAAGCCTCGCAAGCCGGCCGCTGGCGCACCGCACCGTGTCCGATTGGCGCGACCATCCAGAGCGGCACGAACTTGGACTGGCGAACTGGGCTACCCCGGCCTGAAGATTTTATACCTCGCATCAGATCAGCACGCCTTGACATCCATCAAGGCGGCATCCGTCGCGATCCTTCAGGGTATCGCACGGGCATTTTCTCGTGGCCAATCAAACAGGGGCACCGTATGACGACCATGAGCGGTACTATGGACGCGAATTCTGGGACCAAGACCCTCACGCATCGGTGGGGATGGCTGCTGGCACTGAGTGTCGTGCAGATCATTGCCGGGAGCATCGCCATTGCTGTTCCGGTCGTCGCTTCGTTCGCGGCCGTAGCGATTTTCGGCGCCGTTTTGCTGGTGACGGCGGCTTTTCAGCTTATCCACGCCTTTAAGATCGGAGCCTGGCCGCGTTCAATCTGGTATGGGCTGAGCGGTGTGCTCTATGCACTCGCCGGAGTGTTCGTGATTGCATTCCCGCTCGGCGGTGCACTGACGCTTGCGATGTTGATCGCAATCCTGTTCATTGCGGATGGGGCGGTGCGCGTGGTATTTGCCATGACCGTCAGTGCCGCTGTGGGTCGAGGTTGGCTCATTGCAGCCGGCTGTTGCGGCATTCTTGTCGGAATCTTTCTATTAATAGGGTGGCCATACACTGCACTTTGGGTTACAGGTCTGCTGCTGGGCGTCAACCTCTTCATTACGGGCGCGATGAATATCGCGATCGCCCTTGCCTCCAAGGCGGGCACGACCAAAGTGGCCCCTGCGCCCGGGTAGGCCCGCCACCAGACCTGAATGAGTCGGGTCATTTGCGTATGAATTGACGCGCGTCAAGGCACGTTCGCCTCGATGACGACACTCTTCTGCGAAATTATCGCGCAGGCATCGCCCCTATGATTCGTCGCACGCTGCTCGGGACAAGAGACATGCGAGACATGACCCGTGGCGGGGCTTTGCAGAAAACAGCCCGATGCATCGGGACTGTCGCTGCGTTGGCAGCTTGCGTCGGGTGTGTTTCACAGCCGGCGACGCAAGCCGTGCCTGTGCCACCTCCGCCACCGCCGGACACCCATGTGTACTTCTATCCTGCCCGTGGTCAATCTCCGGAGCAGCAGGATCGCGACAAATACGAGTGCAACACCTGGGCGGTCCAACAGAGCGGGTTTGATCCGAGCGCGCCGAGCGTGCCGCCGCATTTACGTGTTGTTGTCTCTGGAGGACCCCCGCCCGGTGCGGGCGTCGCCGCGGGCGCGGTGACCGGCGCGGTTCTCGGTTCCGTCGTTGCCCCGCCGTGGCAGGCAGGGCCAGGGGCGCTGATCGGCGCATTCGCCGGTGCAGCGATCGGCGGCATAGCCGAAAACGCGGCAGCTGAACGGGCGCGCGAGCGGTTGGCTGAAAATACCAGCAGCGCCCAAGCGGCGCACCTCGAGCAGGAAGCCAGGAATTATCGGCGGGCGATGAGCGCATGTCTGGAAGGCCGGGGCTACAACGTGCGCTGACTGCACAGATACCGCGCGAGGATATTCCGCGACAAAGGTGGCGACATGACGAAGGTTGGCAAGAGTATCGGCTGGAGCTTGCTCGCCGTAACCGGCGTTTTACTGATCGCGGTAAGTGCAGCGGCGATCGCTCAACATATCGGCGCGCACGCGGGCGGGGCTCATCAGCATATCGACGGCCGCTTTTCGCATAATCAGTACTACTACGATCGCGGCTACGCCGTTCGCAGGCCGCCGGTGGGCAGGCTGGGAGAACTTCGCGGCCCGGACGGTGGGCGATACTGGTTCAACGGAGGCAACTGGTACCGTTGGCGAGGCGGAGCGTGGGTCGTGTCGCCCGCGCCCGTGGGCCTGTTCATCCCCTGGCTGCCGCCCAACTTTACGACCGTCTGGTGGAACGGTATTCCCTATTACTACGCCAATGATACGTACTACGTCTGGGACGATGCTCATCAGGCGTATGAGGTGGTTGACCCCCCCGCTGGAATAGACTCGACCGGGACGACCCAAGCACCTGCGAGCGATCAGATTTTCGTCTATCCCCACGATGGGCAGTCCTCCGAGCAGCAGGCCAAAGATCGTTACGAGTGTTATCGCTGGTCAGTTGATCAAACGGGCTTTGATCCCACCGTCGCCGGTGGTGGCGTCGCGCCCGAAAACGCAGTGGCGAAGCGCAATGACTTCTTCCGCGCCCAGGTGAGTTGCCTCGAGGGGCGTGGCTATTCAGTGACGTAGGAGCCCCCGCCCTGCGCAGTGCGCATGTCATGAAAAATCATTTAGCATGTTTTGCGGCCTCCGCGGTACTGGCGAGCTTCGCCTGGGCGCTAGGTGTGGCAGCTAATCCGGAAGGGGGCGGGCAGGGAACAGCCGCCCCCGCACTGCCTGCGCAAATCCACGTGCCGGATCGACCGTCCAGGCCGTTGTTTCAAGGTGCGCAGGGCAGGCAGAAGACGGAGATCCAATTCGACCCAGCCACCCAAGTCGTGACCATCAAAATGCTCGTTCAGGACCCAAACGGCTACTTCATTCCGAATATCCGCCGCGAAAATTTCGCGGTTTACGAGAACGGCGCTCGCCAACAAAATGTGACCGTAGAAATTGAGCACGCAGCGGTATCGGTCGGGCTTCTGCTCGAGCATGGCGGGCGATATGAGTCGTTGAACGAGGCTCTTAACCAAGCGGTCTCCCTGGCGGCAAACCAGTTACTGGATGAAATCGGAAATGACGATAAGGTGGCGATTTGGACGTACCACGACAAGGTCGAAGAGATCTGCGGATTCACGCAGGACCACGACGCGTTGCGCAAGGCGCTCTTTGGTTTGCGAGCACCGCCCTTTTCAGAGCTGAATTTTTACGACGCGATTGTCGCCACTGTGCCGCGGATGCAGGCGTTGGCCGGGCGCAAGGCTCTGCTCGTGATCTCATCTGGTCTCGATACATTCAGTAAAGCGACTTACGAGGACGCACTTCATTCGGCTGGGCAGTCCGGTATGCCCATCTATGCGATTGATCTGGTTCCTGTTGTCCGAAGTCGCGTCTCCTTATCTTCAAGCGCGGTGCCTTACGCACGCCTCGATTGGCAACGAGCCGAGTCGGAACTCCGGCGAATCGCGCAAGCGTCCGGTGGCCGAATGTATTCTCTACCGCCTACATTGGATCTCGCCGGAATCTATGACGACTTGATGGAGAACCTCAGGGTGCGGTATGTGGTCAGATACAAGTCCAGCACTCATCCTGACGTTAATGGCGCGCGGACCGTACGGATCGAGTTGGTCGATTCGAGGACGGGCGGACCTTTGCGGATCGCAGACGCCAACGGAAAGGTGATTCGCCCTAAGGTAATTGTCGAGGACAGCTATTTCCCTGACCAGTCGCCGGCGGAAGCAACAGCCGCGTTGCGGACCGGTAATTGATGCGCGTCAAGGAGTCATGGTCCAAGTCGCGCTAAGTTACGCGCTCGCCATGTCACGTTGCAGGGCACCTCGAGGACACCAACTCATGAACCACTG
Source organism: Steroidobacteraceae bacterium (assembly GCA_036401515.1). Lineage (GTDB taxonomy): Bacteria > Pseudomonadota > Gammaproteobacteria > Steroidobacterales > Steroidobacteraceae > Bog-1198. Next base: position 12,913 of record DASWUU010000068.1, on the reverse strand, counting down.
GACAGTTTCTGCGGCGATGTGCGGGCTGACGTTGCTCGGCTTGGGTCCGGTCGCGTTCTCGGCAAGCGTCGGCTTTTCAGTGGCGCTCACGCCGCCTGCACCGGTCGTTGAAACCGTACCTCCGCCCCCCGCCCCGGGGAGTGCTTGGATGGCGGGATATTGGAGCTGGGACGGAGTCAAATACGTCTGGGTGCCCGGTCAATACGTCGTCGCGCCATTCCCCGGCGCCGTCTGGATCGGCGGCAGGTGGGCGCCGCACGGAGCGCGTTGGGCGTGGGTGAACGGGCATTGGGGTAGGAGGTGAGGAAAGAGGAGAATTCAGTGACTGATCCAAAGCGGATGCTCGAGAATGCACTGAGTGCAATGGAGAACGCTTCTGGAGCTCTCCAACGCGCGCAGCACGCTGCTGACGACTCTCACGAGATAATACTCGCCGCAACCGAACTGAGCGACGCTCAGGCTAACGTTCGGCAGGCGCTTCGTGCGCTGCCGGATATCGATGCATCACCCGCAGGTCGCTGAGCGCGGCGGCGGTTCCCGTCGGCGCAACATGAGTGGCGAGCCTCGCCGGCTATTCCGACGCCGAGTGCGGCGGCTGCTCGCCTTCCGGCACCGACCTCTTGCCGATATGGATTCCCAAGGCTCGAAGGCGCGATTGCAGCGTCGAGGGCCGAAGGCCAAGGAGATCCGCGGCGCCACCGGGACCCTGGATTCGTCCGCCCGCTCTGTCGATCGCGGCGAGGATGTTCGCCCGTCCCTGCCGGCGCCATTCGTCTTCTTTCAAGATCCGTATCGGTTCGAGCGGCGCGAGAGCAGTCGCTGACCGCCTTTGATGACCCGACGGATCAGCGGGCGAGCGGTCAAAGCGCAAGCGCCCGTCGCGAGCGAGAATCACCGCACGCTCGATGAAGTTCCCGAGCTCGCGGATATTGCCCGGCCAGTCGTAGGCCTTCAGGTCGTCGTACTGCGAATCGCTGATCGACGGCTCCTCAATGCACAGCTTCTGAGCAGAAAGCGCGACGAAATGCTTTGTCAGCAAAGGAATGTCATCTTTGCGCTCTCGCAGCGGCGGTACGCGCACGGCAAAGACATTCAACCGGTAATAGAGATCTTCGCGGAAGCGCCCCGCCTTGAGCTCGGCCGGGAGTTCCCGATTCGTGGCCGCGATGACTCGCACATTGACCTCCCGCGTCCTATCTTCTCCGACGCGTTCGTATTGCCCCTCCTGAAGCATGCGCAGGAGTTTCGGCTGCAGCTCGAGCGGTAGGTCTCCGATCTCATCGAGAAAGATCGTTCCTCCGTCAGCGAGTTGAAATCGCCCCGGCCGGTCGCGCAGGGCGCCCGTGAAGGCGCCTCGTACGTGACCAAAGAACTCACTCTCGAACATGTCGCGGGGGATTGCACTGCAATTCACCTTAATGAGCGGTTGACTCGCGCGGCCGCTCCGCTGATGGATCTCTCTGGCTACGAGTTCTTTTCCGGTCCCGGATTCGCCGAGGATGAGGACCGTGGTCTCAGTCGATGCCACGAGTTTCACTTGCGCGAGAACCTCTCGAATTTCATTACTCCGTCCAACGATACCTCCGGGAGACATCGCGGATTCGGCTTCCTCGCGCAGATAGATGTTCTCCGCTGCCAGCCGATGGTTCAAGTGCTCGTGGTCCTTCAGCGACGCTTCGGCGCGCGCATGCTCGGCGGCCGCGCGAGCTGATCTCAGGCAGGTGGTGAGCTGATTGACCGCGGCCGCAAGCAATGACGTATCGATAGCGGTGGGGAAATCCGCGCGGTGCGACCCTGCCGCAACGACCCCATGCGTCCCCGCGCGGAGCGGGACGAAAGCCATCTTGAGCATCTGGTTGTTTAAGGGACTCGGTATGGTAACGCTGCCGGACACGCCATTGAGCGAGGCGAGCGCGGGGGTAAGAGCGCGTCCGATCGACTGAGCGTGCTTTGTAGCGTGAGGGTTCCCTTCTGCGCACGCCGCCTCAATCTCACAGCCGCTGCGCGGGTCCTCAAATCGCGCGTATGCGAGATCAGCGCGTAGACTGGCGAGGAGAAGGTCGAGGAAACTCAGTCCGACATCGGACAGCTCCTTGCCGGCCCAAATCAAGGGCAATGCGCTGAGCGCCGTCAGATCGCGTACGCAGGTGCGAAGCGCGCCCAGTTCATTCTCCGGCATGTCCATGAGCCTGAGGAACTCAGGCGCGTCTGGCGTGCGTGTCCCGTTCGGTTAGCTCACGAAAGAACTCATCCGGTGGCACGTATAAGAGGTCTCGATATTCGCCGAGCGTGGTGCCGCAGAGGCGGATGGGTTGCTGCAAAGGGTTCATTTTTAGACTCCCGCTTGGTGAATCGCGTTAGCTGTTCTGCAAGTTAGTCACCGTCGCGAGTACGCGAATGAGATCAATCTGCCGCTTGACACCTACCTTTCTCAGAATTGCGCTGAGCTGTGTGCGCAGAGTCGTCATCTGGACACCGAAAAGGGCTGTAACGTCAACCAGTTTCTTACCCGCCATGAGCGCGAGCGCGAGCCGACTCTCCGACGGAGACAATCCAAAGCAATCCGCCAGCTCCTGCGCCGACACGCTCTGCGCGTCCGGGTTCGCAACTATCACCATTGCCAATGGGCAGCCATCCATCGTCAGATCACCGCGCAAGGGGGCCACGGTCAGGGCGTAGCCCGTGCGGTCAGCATCTTTTCCGATGAGGGTGCGTCCGACCCCTGCTGAGCTGATTTCTCGTGCGGCGGCTGCGGCGATCAGTTGCGTGAGCTTGGCTTCTTGGGCATCACTCGCGGTCAGGCGATGCTCGCGGATTCGCAATGTATCCCCCCGTCGAAGAAGCGCCTCAGCCGCCCGATTCATCTCAATGAGCCGCCCACGGCCGTCAGTGACAAACACTCCAGACGCGAGTTGATCGAGCGCGCGCAGCCCGAGTGCGGATTTCCAGCGCAAACTCTTGAGCTCGTACTGCAGTCGTGTTGCTTTGCTGAACACCTCGAATAATTCTTTGAGCTGTGCACCGCGCGCGAACGCGGAGGCGCGTCGCATATCGTAATGGATGCCGAGAATCGCAGTCTGCGAGGGATGGTCGGCAAGCCGCACTCCCAGAATGTCCTCGACCCCCGCTTTCACGACGAAATCGTTATACCACTCGTCGGTTCGTAGGCGGCTCTTCGAAAAACATGTGGAGAGTTTCAACCAACGCCCTGGGTCCCGGGCATCGATCAAAGGACTGTAGCCATCGACCGCGGCGTAATAAGAGAGGTAGTCCGCCTTGAATGCTGCGCTGGGACCGGACAAGCTGAGCCATTCGACCCCCGCACTCTCCTTGTTCCTGACGATGTATGCGGCGCCAATTGCGCCGGCCGCCTCAGCAACAGCCTTCAGCGCGAGCGGCCACGACTCTGGGCTGACCGCCGCATCGAAAACGCGTGAAACAAGGCCGGTCGAGCCCGAATAGGACATGGCAAATCTCTTCACCAGCAGGAGGACGCCGCCTCGATCTTTCACTTGACCGGATCATTCATTTGAACGATGGCGAGGCCAAGGATAGCTATTATTCCCCTTATGTCAAATCGCACCCGCCGATGATTTACGCCACCGTCATTGGTGCAGCGCGCGAGAAAGAAGCGGGAGAAAGAGTGGCGCGCAAGAAGTTGGCGGTCAAGGTCCAATCTCCAGCATTCGTCGTAAGAGTAGGCCGACACGCGCCGGCGTTCCTTATCGATCGCAGCGACAAATCAAAGAACAGCGAAGTCTCGGTGCGTGTGTGCTCTGTCTCAATCCGTAAATGGTCGTGATTTTTAGCCGCTACAAGGGCCGCATCCGGCGTCGAGGCGATGGCATGTCGCGTGCATGTGTCCGCGTGTGTGACGCCGTTTTCGCGAGGAGGAACTGTCCATGCAGATGTCCAGCGAGAGACTACCAGGGAAATCCCATCAGGACGAACGCGGGTGCGCTCTACAGCACAAGGGCTCATGCTGACCAACGATGGAGTTCCGGCGGTGCGAGGCCGCTGCGGTTACCGGCACGATCCTCTGAGTCCGAGATATTGCATGCAATTGTCAACCATAAGTGTACGCAATGCCCACCGAACGCACGCGAGTGGCGGCCCACCGGGTCAGATGGACTCGCTCGGCACTTTACGCCGGTACGGCGCAGACGAACGTATCTGGCGCCAGGATGAGTCAGCCGCTTACTGGTATAGGCTCGTCGGCGGAGCGGCGCGAAAGTGCATGCAAATATCGGATGGGCGCCGCCAGATTGTTGACTTCCTCCTGCCTGGAGATTTGTTCGGATTTCACACAGGCCTCACGCACGATTTCTCGGTCGAGTGCGTCGTGGCCAATACCGCAGTGTTGCGTTACCCACGCCGGGAGATGGAATCCCTCATGGAGGCTGATCTGCAACTCGCGCGCGGAGTGCGCGAGATCGCGTTCGAGTCCATCGAACGGATGCAGTCGCGGATTGTCCTGCTGGGACGCAGCCGGGCGATGGAGCGGGTTTGCGGATTTCTCCTGGAAATGGCCTACCGGGCCCAGACCGAGACGCAAGGGACGGTCTCCTTGCCCATGTCTCGCTACGACATTGCGGACTACCTCGCGATCGCCGTGGAAACCGTGAGTCGATCCTTGACGACGCTTCGATCGAAGCGGGTGATTGCCTTCCTCGACACGCGGCATTTCCGGATCCTCGATTGGGGGGCGCTCGAGGCTAAGTGCTGTCGCTGAATCACCGGTCAGTTAATCAACCGACGGAGTAGATATGCAGTCGCAGAAATTTTACCGATCCGAATTCCTCGGAGTGTGCGCTGCCGTGTCGAGCGGCCTTAGGGGTAAGCGCGCCAAGATCGAAGTGGTCTCACCGATCGACGGGATAGTCATCGAAGCACGTTGGCTTCCCGTGACTGGAATTGCATACGACCCCGTGCAGGACGCCATGAGAATTATGCTAGACGGCGTGGATCACCTCGTGTTTCAGCCCAGGGAGATGTATCTCGATTTCGGTGCAGGAGGCTTTCAAAGCCTCGGGATCGTCGATCAGAAAAGCGCTTGGCAGATTGTGTCGTTGCGCGACCCAGTGATGCTTCCGTGGCCGCCGCGTTGAATACTGAGGGGAGAGGTCACACTCAATGCCCGCCATGCAATCACTCCTGGGCCGCTTGCCTCTCGTCCTGGTGCTAGCGCTGTCGGCGCGCACCTCAGCGCTCGGCGCCGGCACCTTGACCATCCGCGTGGCGAACGACACAGTCGACAATCTGGTGGTGACGCTCGACGATCGCAACTTGGACTCGCACCAGACGGTACTTTCAGGTCAGGTGATCTATAGCAACGCCTCAATAGTGACTTGGATCAGCGCAGACGGCTCGGGGCAAGGCAACGTGTATTGGAGCGCGATGACCACGGACCGCGAAATGCGTCACTGCGGGCATCACAGTGAACAGGGTATCAACGACGGCGACACCATCCGTGTGCATGCCGACGGCCCCTGCTCCCAATGATCGCCGGCCGATCTCCAATTGCCGCTCGGACAACTGGGTTTAGGTGAACGGGCATCAGCGCGCGGGCGATGCGACGCGCGCCGTCCGCGCACTGGCGCGCGGCGGGGCCGACATCGAAAGGCACGGCCCCGGCCGCAAGCCGGTAAGTTTGTCAGTAGGCGATGCTGAGGCGGTTTTCAACTTTTGTGACGCCCGGAGCCAACCAGGCGGCGCGCTCGGCCTCTTCACGCTCAGCCCACGATCGAACGCTGCCTTGTAATATCACTTCACTGCCGTTGGTTTCGACTTTGATGCGATTCGCGTCGATCTGTGCACTGCGCTTCAACGCGTTTTCGATTTTCATTTTGATCTCGATCGGGCTCACTTCTGGAGCCAGTTTAATTAGATTGCTGACTCCGACCACACCCTTAACACGTCTCGTGGCGCTCTCCGCCCGCATACGCTGATAGTTCCATTCCACTTGGCCCTCGAGCGTGACCCATCCATTCTTGACAACACTTTTGATCTTCTCATGCGAAAACGGCAATTCAGTCTTTAGTTGCGCGACCACGTCGCGCGCGATATCCGGATCCGGTCTCGCATCAACGGTAGGTATGCGGACTTGAATGTCATTCGCCACGCTCATGACGCCGCTGACTCGTTTCGCGTCCGCCTCAGCCTGTAGTTTCTGGCTGTAACTGCTGACGAATCCGGTTAGGGCGACCACGCCGCTCTTCACTGATACACCGATATCGTCCGAATGCACGTCCGCATCATATTTAATCTCGTCTTCCACATCGCGCTTAATGTCGCTGTCAGCCCTCATGATGATTCTCTCCTCTGCTAACGTCATGGCTGTTTGCTGATCGCCTCTTGTGAGGGATTCGCTAGCCGCGATCATGACGCCCTCGCGCACAATCGCCTTGACCGGCATCAATTATCGCGGCTTGACGCCGGTCAAGGCGCTTCGCGACGACCACGGTCAGTATCTACAACATCCAACCAATTGAACGGTCCTGATCGCGGGACGAGGAGTGACTATGCGTAGGGTCCAGATCTGGAGTGCGTTCGCATTTAGCCTGCTCATTATGGTTGGCTGCAAGAGCACGGGCAGCGGCACCGGTGTGTCGAAAACAGGGGACATGCAAGCGCATTTTACCTGGCAGCAATCGGGGGCCACCTCCGGAACGCTCACTGCAGTGGTTTCTGGTCCCGGTGGTTCACAGGAGACATACTCGGGAAAGTTCTACCAGATCACGCGCAGCTCCACAGTGGAGTCGCTAGGCCCGCTGTGGTATCCCTGGCATCCTGGATGGGGCGGATGGGCTTATTGGGGCGCCGAGCCTGACGAGGAATTTGTCACGCACTACACGGGCCACGTCCTCGCAAATCTTACGGGGCCAGACGGGAAAGGCATGCGCTGTCAATTTCAGCTGCTACGGGCCGACGAGGGCATGAAAGGCGGCGGCGAAGGGCAGTGCCAGCTGTTCTCCGGACAGAACATAAGGGCTGACTTCCCCCCTTCCTAGGACACTGCCTGAGGGGGTCCGCGGTGAGATTATCATTAGCAAGCTATCATGGCTTGGCGGCTCGCATTTTGGTACCGGACGCTCGGAACTTGAACTGCGATTGGAGGTGATATGAGCACGTTGCCCCGCGTTGTGGAGTCCACGCGTGAGCAAATTGCCCGTGAGTTCGACGACTTAGGTCCTGATGCATGCATTGCAGAGATCTCGGAGCACCTGCGTGACAAGAACCCCGAATGGCTGTACATGGCCGCCAAATGCGCGGCAGACGTGGGCAACGCGCAGCGGATCATGGCCGGGTTTTGCATGTTCTATCGACTATTGGTTGCGCAGGTGGCGCCCAGCCGTCGCCTCACGACTCCGTCCGGCGTCGCTGTGGGGCTCGACCCATTACCGCGAGTCACCGCGGAGACCCGCGCTGCGATCGTTGCCGAAATAGACCAACGTGGCACCGAAGCATTCATCCGCGACGCGATCGACCAACTCGAGGACACCAACCCGGAGTTGCTGCAGATGGCTCATTACTTTGCGTCCGAGCATGAAAATTATGCTGGGACCATGCAAGCATTTGCACTGCTGTATGCGGCTCTGCTCAAACAATATGGGAGCGACCGGCGCTCGGTGCACTGAGAATCCCTAAGGGTTTCGCTTCAACGCGTCTTCGATCTGGCGTTTGACGTCGGTCGCCGCTACCCGCGGTCTGAACTTGAGGTTATCCGAAACACCAATGACACCGCGCTGCGCTTGAGCGGCCTCTTCGGCACGATCGCGCTGGTAACTCCACTCCACGTCCCCTTCGAGCGTCAGCCAACCGTCCGTGACGGTGACCTTGATGAATTCCGACGCATATGGAAGGGCATCGCGAAGGTTATCGACCGCATTGCGCGCAATCTCGGGATCGGGCCGTTTGCTAATGAGAGGCTGGCGCACCTTAATATCATTGGCAACGCCGAGCCTCCCCGTGATCCGCCTCGCGTCGCGCTCCGCTTGAGTCTTCTCATTGTAGCTGCGAACGTAGCCTGTCAGTGCGAGGACACCATCGTGTACCGCAACCGCGATGTCGCTCGCATCAATGTCGCGATCCAAGCGCAGTTCATCTTCCACGTCCTTCTTGATCTCGTTGTCGGTTCTCATGGCATCCTCCGATGTGGCAGATAGGTATCAAAGTCTCGCGGCGCTTCGTATCAAGGCGCGTTCGATTCGCCTCAGGACAGATACTTGAACTCGGGCATCTTTTCCAGCTCAGCTCGGCTGGCGCCTTTTATGCGGATTTTGCCCTTCACGGTTTCCATATCCACCGCCGATATCGGCAGGGCCACTCGATGTGCACCGATACTGAGGAACCCCCCGACTTCTAGGATTACAAACAGTACTCGGTCGCGGCCGATGATGAAGTCGTCTATCTTCCCGATATCCTCGTTCTGCTCGTTGATCACTTTGCGCCCGAGAAGTTCGCTGACTCGATGGCCGTGGGCCACGGCGACAACATCGATTGCAACGATAGCGACCCCCTGAGCAATAGCAGCGAGGTGCGGCGAAAGCAGCAGCATTGCCGCGAGGGGCACCGAGTACCGACACTTGAATGCATTTTTCATAAAAACTCTATATGGACGCCGCCCGTGTTAGCAAGTAACTCGTTAAGCCGTCCCCTCCGATTGAAAGTTAATTACAACGCTGGGACCGGAAGCGATGCCGGTCCGGTCCCAGCCCCCTTTCAAACGTACGACCGTGCGCCAGGAGCCCAGACCGTTCGTGCCATCTTGGGCCGATCCACAGGCCTCCATCGCCACCACCCCGGCAGCCCGGCGAGCAAAAACATGCTCAACTGTGCTCGCGTCAGCGTCGTTGGCTTCACTTCGCCCGTCTCCGTCTCTACCCAATGCACTTGAAATACCCTCTTTGCCAAATCGAGTCCGTACGTCGAGTAAAGCCTACACGCCCAATCGCCGCACCAGCTTGACCGGCGTCCATGCCGCGTAAAGCTCATCGGGGTTAGCAATCGGCGCGCCGGTCATTGCATCGATCGCAATTCGATCCCGCTTTCCTGCTTTCATTACTTCGACGTTGTATGCCAGCACCGCATTGGTGCCGGACAAGGGTGCCGCGAGACCCGCGCCAATCGCGGGTTTATTTACTGTGCGTTCGGCAAGTGTAATGGCTCGAGCCAGCGGCACCCGAGCCTGGCGAATGCTCTTCATGTACGCCTTCAGTTCTCGGCCCACCATCCATTCCGGGAGTTGCTTGACCTCGATCGAGGTGACCGCATCGCTGACGGCTGCAATATGCATGTAAAGAATACCGTCGCCCTCGGCTATTACCGCATCGAAGGATGGATCGCCGGGCTCGTCCGAAAGTCGAATCTCCAGCACCCTGCTGCCAGTCTTTTTTTCAAGCGCTTGGACGGCATGGCTCAGCGAATCTTCGCTTACGCCAGGTTCGCGCTCCTGCGACAGGGCGGCACTGACGGTCAAAACGACCAGTGCCAGTGTGGCGAAGCTCAGACTTAATTTCGTTCTCATGGGATTGCACCTTAAACAGCGAGGTATTGGCGCGCGGCCCCGAAGTACGGCAGAATTTATAAGCGCTCTCGGGCGTCCGCACATTGATACACGTCAATTAGAAGCGCGGGGATTTTGCGCCGCAATTGACGCGGATCAAAGCGGCGGTTTGCGCACGCGAATATGATCAATCTCATGCTGCGGTCGAGCCAATCGATTGCACGATTGATGGTTGTAGCGCGTTGCAGGAGGATTCAGTATGGCCATGTTGCGTTGGGAACCGTTTCGCGAAATGCAGGATACATTGCGCCGTTTTTCGCCGTTCTATTTCCCAGAAAACGGCGCGAGGGACGAAGCCTCGGCGAGAAACTGGGTACCGCTCGCGAACATCAGCGAAACCGAGAAAGAATATCTCATCAAGTGCGAGCTGCCGGACGTGAAGAAGGAGGACGTGAAGATTGCCGTGGCGGATGGTGTAATCACCATCAGCGGCGAACGCAAATTAGAGCGCGAGGACCAGAGCGAAAATGCCATCCGGGTCGAAAGCATTTACGGCGCTTTCACGCGTAGTTTTGCGCTGCCGGATAACGTCGATGCCGAAGGCATTCGGGCCGAGACCAAAGATGGAGTGCTGCGCATCCACATCCCGAAGGCCACGACCAAGAAATCGCAGCCTTTGGCGATCGAAGTGCATTAAGTCCACTTGAGAGGCAAGGCCCGGCACATAGCTTGACTCATGCGGCTGGTCCGTAAAGCCGGTTGCGCCGAATTGGCATCGCGCGCTGGCCATCGGACGATGCGGGCGCCGTCCGTTGGGTCGCCTCGTCACGATGTCGCAGGCACCAGCCGAATGTGCGTAATCTCCGAAGGCACGCCGAAACGGTTTGGCGGTCCCCAGTAACCTGTGCCGCGGCTCACGTAAACGCACAAGTTTTTAAGTTTATGCAAGCCGCCTGTAAATGGCTGGAAAAAACGCACGAATAGGTTCCAGGGCCAGAACTGTCCGCCGTGCGTATGGCCGGAGATCTGAACATCAAACCCCGCCTGGGCAGCGGCGGCCGCGGAACTCGGTTGATGGGCAAGCAATATCCTGGCTCCGGCATTTGCGGGCGCGCCATGCAGCGCAGCCGCCGGGTCGCTTCGTTGCGCGTGATCGAAATGATGCGCGCTGTAATCGGTCACGCCGGCGAGGACCAGGGATGCGCCATCATGCTTCAAGACAACATGTTCGTTCTTGAGCACATGTAGGCCGAGGCGCCGAATCTCCTCAGTCCACGCTTCCTCGCCTGAGTAGTACTCATGATTACCGGTAACGAAGTACGCTCCATGGCGGGCAACCAGCGCCGCCAGCGGTGCTGTGTGGGTCGAGAGTTGCTGAACCGAACCGTCGACCAAATCGCCGGTCACCGCGACCATATCGGCTTTCAATTCGTTGACCCGTCGGACAATACTTTCGACGAACCCACGCTTGATCGTGGGTCCCACATGCACATCGCTAATCTGAGCAATTGAGAAGCCATGCAAAGCACGTGGCAAACCCACCACCGGGATATCAACCTTGACGATGGCTGGACGTCGGCGGGCAATGATCAACCCCGCGACCGTTATGAACCCAGTAAGAAGCAATGTGGCCTGCGCGCTTGGCGTTATCCAGGCTCGTTCGCTGCCGATGAACGGACGCGCACCCAACAGCACAAGGTCCCTAAGAAGGGTCAGAACGAAGAGTGAGGAGAAAAATCCCATGGCCGTCAAGCCAATCCAAGATATGCGGTCCGCGAGCTTTCGATCCAGCATGCCGCGCGCGCGCATTGAAAACGGGATTAACAGGCAAAAGGCGAGCAACACCGCGATTCCAGCAGTAGTCCAAAACGGGCCGAGCGACATCGCGGAGAGCAGGCGCCAGCCCACGTATCCGGACAGCGCCAAAAACAGCCCAAGGGGATGCGAGAAAAGACCGCGGACAATCCGGACGTAGTTCATCCGGTTAAACAGTGGTGGCGCCACCATGAAACTTCAAGCCATGCGCGAACGCCTGGTCAGAAAGTGGGTATGGCGGAGCAAACAACCGCTTCAGGGTTCCCGCCTGGTGCGTCAGTGCGGCTTTTGAAACTTGAGAACGAAATTGTCCGCTTCGCCGATCGCTACATATTTGGCGCGATCTTTCTCACCCTCGGCAAGCGTGGGCGGGAGCGTCCACACACCCTTCGGCCAATCCTTGGTATCACGGGGATTGGCATTGATTTCTGAAGATCCTACCAGTACGAACCCGGCCTTCTTAGCCAAGGCGATGGCATAGTCCTGCCGAACGTAGCCACTTTTGCTCTGCGGGTCCTGGGGTAGGTTGGCATTGCCCCGGTGTTCCTCTATTCCTAATATGCCGCCCGGTTTCAATGCGGTGAAGCAAGCGGCCAGCGCCTGATCCGCATATCCGTCATCCATCCAGTTGTGCAGATTGCGAAACGTGACAATGAGATCGGCGGAGGCGGGTGGAGCAATATCAAAGTGGCCCGCGCCTAAGGTGGTCTCATGAATTGTGCCGAGCTTATCCTTCTCTGCCGCGATGTGCGCACGAAACCGCACGACTCCTGCATTCTCCTCCCCACCGGACGGCGGCAATGCAACCGTGTAATGGCCGCTTGGCGCCAAATAGGGGCCTATTATATCGGTCCAGTAACCTCCGCCTGGCCATAGCTCGATTACCGTCATTTTCGGGTTGATGCCAAAGAAAGTCAGCTCTTCAATAGGGTGGCGGGCCTTGTCGCGCGCAACAGCGGCAGCAGGGCGAGCGGGACTCGCGACGGCAGCACTGAGTGCTGAATCGGCGGGCGCTGCCGATGCCGCTCCATAACCCACAACGCCAATCAACGCCGCAACCAACAATTGTTTAACACCGGCAATTTGCATGAGGCTTCCTTTTTATCGACTCAATTTGGTGGAGTTTCGCCCGTGAATGGCACGGCGGTCGCACCGATGACAGTACCGATAGTCGCCTTGTCACTCACGTAGAGTTTCACTTTGCGCTCGAACCTGAGATCACCCTGAACGGTCGCGCCCGGTCCAACCACAATCACGGGATCTTCACTATTGAACATGATTCCGGAAGGTTTATCGACCATAATCCCGTTTTCTACGCGGGACGCGCCGAGGATACTAATACCCCCGTTAACCGTTTTTATGCCCCCCGCTACGTGCGCGGCGGTCAATCGTATTTTGCCGTTGACGTTGGTCAGGTGACCGCCAACCTCTGCGCCATCCGCAAGAGTCAAATCACCGTTCACCGACCCGGCGCTTTCCGAGACTCGCGCACCCGTACCGAGGCTCACGGATCCGTTGACTGTCTTGAGTGAGGTGGCGCTTGCGTGATCTCCCAGGCGTATGCTGCCATTGACGGTGCTGGCAGAAGTAACC
>DASWUU010000067.1:0-57948 GCA_036401515.1 Steroidobacteraceae bacterium | reverse complement strand
AATGGTTTTCATCCGAGACTATTTTGCGTATCAAGTGTGACCAACCGATGAAAATTCGCTTGATCTTGGCCGCCGCGGCCTTGCTGAGCGGGTTTGCTGCTGCAAGTCCCACGCACTTGAGCCACGGCAGATTCAAGGACTTCCCGGTGTACGCTGCTTCCGGGCCAACCACCAGCTTTGCATTCTTGGTGTCGGGGGATGAAGGCTGGGACCTCAACGCCGAGATGCTGGCCGAATTGCTCGCTCAGCAAGGAGCCATGGTCGTCGGCATTGATCTGGCGAAATTCAAAGCGGTTCTCGAGGCTGATGGCGGCCAATGCGTATTCCCCGACGGTGATCTGGAAAATTTAAGTCACTTCGTTCAAGCTTACTTTCACAATTCTACGTATCTGCCGCCGATATTGGTCGGCACGGCATCCGGGGGCGCATTCGCCTATGCCGTGCTCGCGCAGGCACCGAAAGACACGTTCGCCGGCGCCTTGAGCTTGGGGTACTGTCCGACTTTGACCCTACGCAAACCATTGTGCAAAGGCTCCGGACTCGAGTTGAGAAATCCGTGGGTCGTCCTGACCGCTCCCAAGACGGCATCCTGTCCTGTCGAGGGAACCCGGCAGTTTGTTTCCCAGGTGCACGGGGCAGCAATAGCAGTGCTTCCGGATGTAGTTCCTCAGTCCGTGAGCGCAGCATTTGCAAAGCTCGCCGCCGCCGGCGCGACTCGCGCCCTGCCGCCTACGCCCGCCGCTCTCGGTGATTTGCCGGTCATCGAGGTAGCTGCGAAACCCGGCTCTCAACCTTCCGACACCTTCGCCATTCTCATCTCCGGCGACGGCGGGTGGGCGGGGTTGGATCAAGACATTGCCGGCGCGCTCAGCGCCAAGGGAATCCCGGTCGTCGGGCTCGACTCCTTGCGCTACTTCTGGACCGCGCGCACCCCCGAGGGCGTGGCGGCCGACACGGACCGGATGATTCGCTATTACTCGTCCCACTTCGGCAAGAAACGTGTACTGCTCATCGGCTATTCACAGGGCGCTGACGTATTGCCCTTCGCTGTCAATCGCTTGCCGCAGGCGGCGAAAGCGCAGGTGGCGCTGATGGCGATTCTCGGCATGTCCGAGCACGCGTTGTTTGAATTCCACGTGAGCAGCTGGATCTCGGACGACAACTCGGGCCCGCCGACACTCCCAGAGGTGAATCGCATTACCGGCGTACCGGTGCTGTGCATCTACGGGGAAGATGAGCCTGACTCGCTGTGTCCAAAGCTTGATCCCGCAAAATTCAAGATCGTGAAACTCAAAGGCGGTCATCATTTCGACGGTGACTATACGGCGCTTGCGAACCAAATCTTGATGGCGGCAACCCCGTCCACCCGCGCGATACGCTAGGCGGCATCAGCCGCGTCTCGCGCGTCCGGATCGTAGCCTAGGTTCGGCGCCAGCCAACGCTCCGATTCGCTCACCGTGAAACCCTTGCGTTGCGCATAGCTTGCCACCTGGTCACGGTCGATCTTTCCGACGCCGAAATAATGCGCCTTCGGATGGGAATAATAAAACCCGCTCACTGCGGCTGTGGGAAACATCGCGAACGATTCGGTCAGGCGAATGCCTGCCGTGCGGTCCGCATCCAGAAGCCGCCACAACAGTGCCTTCTCGGTGTGATCCGGGCAGGCCGGATACCCCGGCGCCGGACGTATCCCCCGATACTCCTCACGGATCAGGCCGCTGTTATCAAGATGCTCGTCAGGAGCGTACGCCCAAAATTCGCGGCGCACCCGTTCATGTAGGCGTTCTGCCAGCGCTTCGGCCAATCGATCCGCCAGAGCCTTGAGCATGATACTGCTGTAGTCATCATGCTGAGCCTCGAAACGTGCCACATGTTCATCGATACCGATGCCGGCGGTCACCGCAAAGGCTCCGATGTAATCGGCGCGCCCGGTAGAGGCAGGTGCGATGAAATCGCTCAAGCACAATTGAGCTTGATCTTGGGGCTTGGATTTTTGCTGCCGCAAATTATGCAGCCGCAGCTGGACGGTGTGCCGCGTATCATCGCTAAACACATGGATATCATCATCGGCCACGCTATTGGCGGGAAAGAACCCGATCACGGCGCGCGCTTTGAGCCATTTCTCGCCGACCAGCTTTTCCAGCATGCGCTTCGCATCGGCGTACAGGTTGCTCGCCGCCTCGCCGACGCGCTCATCGGTAAGGATGTCGGGGAATTTGCCGGCGAACTCCCAGGCGTTGAAGAACGGCATCCAATCGATGTAAGGCACCAATTCATCGAGCGGGTAGTCATCGAGGACCTTGAGCCCTAGGAACTTGGGGACCGGCGGGGTGTAGCCCGGCCAGTCGATCTTGAGTTTCTTGGCGCGGGCTTGCTGCAGCGACAACTGCGGCGCCTTCGCGCTCTTGTTGCGATGCTGCTCGCGACGGCGCTCGTTCTCGGCTTTGATGTTGGCGACATAGGCAGCATATGTGCTCTTGGTCACCAACTGCTGGCAGACGCCGACCGAACGCGACGCGTCCTTGACATAGATCACCGCGCCTTCGTACTGCGGATCGATCTTCACGGCCGTGTGCGCAGGCGAGGTGGTCGCGCCGCCGATGAGGAGCGGCTGCTTATAGCCTAGTCGCTGCATTTCTTTGGCAACATGAACCATCTCATCCAAC
This sequence comes from Steroidobacteraceae bacterium, assembly GCA_036401515.1. GTDB lineage: Bacteria > Pseudomonadota > Gammaproteobacteria > Steroidobacterales > Steroidobacteraceae > Bog-1198. The sequence continues at coordinate 55,282 of DASWUU010000067.1, read as the reverse complement.
GACGGGGTAATGAGGCCTGATAAGCCAATGAGGTTGGCGCCTTCACGGGTGGCGGCTTCCAGGATTCTCTCGCAGGAGACCATGACGCCCAAGTCCACGACTTCAAAGTTATTACATTGCAAAACCACGCCCACGATGTTCTTGCCGATGTCGTGAACATCGCCCTTGACCGTGGCAATGACAACTTTGCCGTTCGAGCGGCTGGCGCCGGACTTTTCCTTTTCGATATAGGGAATCAACACCGATACGGCCTTCTTCATGACGCGAGCCGATTTGACCACCTGCGGCAGAAACATTTTGCCGGCACCAAAAAGATCGCCGACGATGTTCATGCCGTCCATCAGGGGGCCTTCGATCACATCAAGGGGCCGCTTGGCCTTGAGGCGCGCCTCTTCGGTATCTTCGAAGACGAACTCATCCAAACCCTTGATCAGAGCATGCTGCAATCTCTCCTCGACGTTGAGCTTGCGCCATTCGAGGTCATCGCCTCGCTTGACACTCGCGCCGCCTTTGAAGCGTTCGGCGATTTCCAAGAGCCGCTCCGTGGCATCCTCTCGCCGCGCGAGGATGACGTCTTCCACCCGCTCCCGCAGTTCCGAATCGATGTCCTCGTAGATCGCCAGCTGGCCGGCATTGACGATGCCCATGGTGAGGCCGGCGCGGATGGCGTGATACAAAAATACCGAGTGCATCGCTTCGCGTACCCGCTCATTGCCGCGGAACGAGAAGGAGACGTTGCTGACGCCGCCGCTAATGTGCACGGCAGGCATGCGCTGCTTGATGACGGCGGCTGCCTCGATGAAGTCGAGGCTGTAGCGGTTGTGTTCCTCGATGCCCGTAGCCACGGCAAAGATGTTCGGATCGAAGATGATGTCTTCGGCCGGGAACTGAATTCGTTCGGTCAAGATGCGATAAGCGCGTTCGCAGATCGCAACTTTGCGATCGATGGTATCCGCTTGTCCTTTCTCATCGAAGGCCATGACTACCACGGCGGCCCCGTATCTCAAGCAAAGCCGCGCGTGCACTAAGAAAGCCTCTTCTCCCTCCTTGAGGCTGATGGAATTGACGATGCCCTTGCCCTGCACGCATTTCAGGCCGGCTTCAATCACCGACCACTTTGACGAGTCGATCATCACGGGCACGCGCGCAATGTCCGGTTCGCCGGCGATCATGCTCAAGAATTTCACCATGGCCGCTTGCGAGTCGAGCATGCCCTCGTCCATGTTCACATCGATCAGCTGTGCGCCGTTCGCGACTTGTTGGCGCGCCACATCGACCGCCGCGGCGTAGTCGCCCGCCTCGATAAGCTTGCGGAACTTGGCCGACCCCGTAACGTTGGTCCGCTCGCCCACATTGACGAACAAGCTTTTGGCATCGATGGTCAGGGGCTCGAGGCCGCTCAAACGGCAGGCCGATTCCAACGTCGGAATAACCCGGGGCGCAAGACCGGCCACGGCGCGCACGACGGAGCGAATGTGCTCAGGCGTCGTTCCGCAGCAGCCGCCCAGCATGTTTAGAAATCCGCTCGCGGCGAACTCCCGCAAGGTTTCCGCGGTCTCATCCGCGGTCTCGTCGTACTCGCCGAAGGCATTGGGGAGTCCGGCGTTGGGATATGCGCACACAAAGGTATCCGCAATGCGCGAGAGCTCTTCGATGTAGGGTCGTAACTGCTTGCCGCCCAGCGCACAATTCAATCCCACCACCAGGGGCTTTGAGTGACGTATCGAATTCCAAAACGCTTCGGTGGTCTGGCCCGACAAGGTGCGCCCGGAGGCGTCGGTAATTGTACCCGAGACTATGATCGGCAGCTCTGATCCGATTTCATCGAACACTTGGCGCACCGCAAAGAGTGCCGCCTTGGCGTTCAAAGTATCGAACACCGTCTCGATCAGAATCATGTCTACGCCGCCGCTCATCAGCGAACGTGTAACCTCGGAATAGGCGGCGACCAATTCATCGAAACTAATATTGCGAAATCCCGGATCGTTGACGTCGGGAGAAAGCGAGGCGGTGCGGTTGGTCGGCCCCAGCGCTCCGGCAACGAAGCGCTGCACGCCCGATTGCACGGAGACTTCATCCGCCACGCGGCGCGCAAGGCGCGCGGCCTCAAGATTCAATTCGCCGACCAAGGACTGCATGCCGTAGTCAGCTTGCGAAACCGCTGTGGAATTGAAGGTGTTGGTGGAAATGACGTCGGCGCCGGCATTCAGATACTCGCGATGAATTTCGGCGATGATTTGCGGCTGCGTCAGGCTCAGCAAGTCATTGTTACCGCGCAGATCGCTGCGCCATTGCTTGAACCGCTCGCCGCGAAACTGCTCTTCGTTGAAACGGTGGCGCTGAATCATCGTGCCCATGGCGCCGTCAAAAATCACCAGGCGCTGCTTGAGCAGCGCCTCGAAAGCGCCAGGCTGATATACCCGCGTCATCAAGCTACCCGCGCTTCTTGTACGTGCGGCCGCAAACCGAGCGCATGGCAAATGGCATAGGTGAGCTCGGCGCGGTTCAAGGTATAGAAGTGAAACTCGTCCACCCCATGCCGGCGCAGGCGCTGCACTTGCTCGATCGCCACGTTCGCGGCAATCATGCGGCGAGTATCCGGGTCATCGTCCAGGCCGTCGAAGCGGCTGTGCAGCCAATCGGGTACGGAGGCTCCGCAACGCTGGGCTACGCGTAACAGCTGCGGAAAGCGCGTAATGGGCAATATTCCCGGCACGATGTTCGCCCGGATACCTTCGGCGGCGCATCGGTCGCGATAGCACAGGAAAAAATCCGTATCGAACACGAACTGCGTAATCGCGCGGTTCGCGCCCGCATCGATCTTGCGTTTCAAATTCGCAAGATCGGCATCCACGCCGCCGGATTCCGGGTGGCCCTCAGGATACGCCGCCACCGAGACGTCAAAGTCTCCCACTTGGCGCAATCCGCGCACCAGATCGGAGGCGTAAGGAAATCCATCGGGGTGAGGATGATAGCGGCCATCCGAACTTAAGCTGCCGGCGGGTGGGTCGCCACGCAGCGCGACCAAATGACGTACACCCGCGTTCCAATACTGCCCGGCGACGCCCAGCACGTCCGAGCGAGACGCCGCCACGCAGGTAAGATGCGGCGCAACACGAAGATTGGTCTCCCGCAAAATCCGCAGCACGCATTCGTGCGTTCGGGTACGGGTGGAACCATCCGCCCCGTAAGTGACGGAAATAAAGCTCGGCTGCAACGGCGCAAGTCTTTGAATTGCTTGCCAAAGTTGTTGCGCCATCACCTCATCGGCCGGCGGGAAAAATTCGAACGATACCGTCGGAACAGACATATGCGTACCCCAAAAGGGACTACCTCGACATTCAGCATGCTGGAGCCTAGGATTTGACTCAAGCTCATTATCCTAATACTCACCATGAATTAGGCTCATGTCATCGACTGCATTGGAAATCCGCCACCTCGAGACGTTGCTGGCCCTGGCTGAAAGCGGCAGTTTGTCGAAGGCCGCCGCCCGGCTGTTCCTGACGCAATCCGCCTTGTCCCACCAATTGAAGGCGCTAGAGACCCACTATGGGGCCGCGCTCGTGGAAAAAAATGTGCGGCCTTTGAGGTTCACCGCGATCGGCCAAAGGCTGCTGACCCTCGCTCAGCTGGTGCTGCCGCAGATGGCTGAAGCGGGCCGGGATGTGGCGCGTTTGGCGCAGGGCCATGCCGGCCCTCTGAGAATCGCGGTGCAATGTCACAACTGTTTCGACTGGCTGATGCCGGCGATGGATGCGTATCGAACCCTCTGGCCCGAGGTGGAACTGGACATCATCTCGGGTTTCCTGATGAACCCTTTGCCGCTGCTCGATCAAGGCGAGGCCGAATTGGCCATTATTCATGATCGGCAGGAGCCGCTGCCCACCATCGCCTTCAGTCCTCTGTTTCGGTATGAAAGTGTGGCGCTCATGAGTCCACGACATCGACTGGCAGCCAAGCCCTGGCTCGAGGCCGCCGATTTCGCGGCGGAAACCCTGATTACCTACCCCGTGCCGGATGAAATGCTCGATGTTATGAAGCATTGTCTTACGCCGGCCAAGATCAACCCCAAGCGGCGCACCGCAGAGCTGACAGTGGCTATTCTGCAGTTGGTGGCGAGCGGGCGCGGCATCGCAGCCTTGCCTTCGTGGACGGTGGGAAACTATATAGAGCGTGGCTACGTCGTCTCGCGCCCCATCGGGCAATCCGGACTCCGCTGCGACCTGTATGCCGCGACTACGCGCGCGGGCGCGCAAGCCGCATACATACGCGAGTTCATAGCATTGACTCGGACCCAAAGCCTGACCGAATTTGCCGGGGTTTCGGCCCTGTAGCCGGCGCCGCAACCGAGATTACCCTAGGGCCGATCATAGCCATCGGTGAGCGTGCGCAAAAATGCGACGATGGCTTGGATATCGTTTTCGCTCAACGCAGGCGGGTCCCCGACGTGCCGGTCCAGCGGGGTCTGCGTATCGACATTGGCCAAGTACTCCGCCGGCAAGTCATCGAATTTCAGAATCCCCCCATCGTGGGCGCGCGGATACCACTTCTGCGGCTGGGTGTCGCGCTCGGCGTAGAACCGCACCACGTCGGTCAACGAATGAAACACGCCATTGTGGAAAAACACCTGGCGCAGGGCGACGTTGCGCAGCGAGGGCGTGCGAAATAATCCGCAGTACTCGCGCCGGTCTTTGAGATCGAGGCGCAGCGGTCCACAGAGCCCGAGATCGTAGTACTGCTCGTCCGCGTTCGCGGGGATGTTCTTATTGCGAGGCGCGCCCAAGGCCGCGAAGCCAAAGTCCGTAAACTGCGGCAGGGCGCCGTTGTTGAGGGCGCTCGGATGACAGCGAGCGCAATTTCCCGCGGCGGGGTCGTTGAACGCAACCAGCCCGCGCAGTTCCTGTGGCGACAGTGCGGTCTCATGCCTCAAAAAGGCATCAAACTTGCTGCTATATGGATAAAACTCCGCTGGGCTTTGCTGGTAAGCCTCCAGCGCCATCAGCACTCCCTTGAAGGCGGCCCTCTTGTCCTCGAACACTTTCGCGCCGAATATCGTGCGAAATTCACTGCCGTGAACCGCTTGCACTTCGGCGACCACCGCATCCACGTCCTTGTTCGCCATCTCGGAGGGCGAGAATAAGGGCAGCAGCGCCTGATCATGCAGGGATTGCGACCGTCCATCCCACGTGTGACCTCCGGCCGGTCCTTGATCAGCGCTGTCGTCCCCCTCATCGTCCTTAAAGTGTTCGGTGAAGGGCGGAACATTTTGCATGTACTTAAGCGAAGGCACCGCGCGCAGGCCGACGCGCTGCGCAGACAGGTCATTCGGCGGCCCGTAGGCATATCGAGGGTCATGGCAGCTGGCGCACGAAACACTTCCAGACGCGGATAGGGCGGGATCCGAAAATAACCGGCGGCCGAGAGTTGTCAGGGCCGCCGCCGCGGGCAGCTTCTCGAAATCGCTCGAGTAGAAAGGGGTGGTTTCGAGGGCGTCGCTGATCCCAACGCCCGCCACGGCAGCCAATAGAATCAATATTGGGCGAGCGACCGTATTAATGCACGGAACTGCCGCTGTCGGCGGCAACGTCGGATTTGAACAGTTGAGCGACATCGACCGCATCAAACACGTAGGCGCGGTTGCAGAAGTCGCAATGAACCTCGACCTTGCCGCGCTCCGCGATTACCCCGCGAGTTTCCGTTTCGCCCAGACCCTGCAGCATGCCGGCCACCCGCTCGCGCGAGCAGCGGCAACGGAAATACACTGGCGACGGCTCGAACAAGCGCAAATCCTCCTCATTAAACAGGCGGTGCAAAATCTCGGCATCTTCGAGCATCCGCAATTCTTCCGGCGTCAATGTGTCACCAATGAGCTGCATCCGGCGCCAGGCGTCCTCGATCGCTGCAGCATCCGCCGCTGCCAAGGAACTCGCTCCAGGGAGTTTCTGCAGCAACATGCCGGAGGCGCCTTGCGCATCGGCATGCAGCCACAGCCGCGTCGGCAATTGTTCGGAATTCTGAAAGTACGCTTGCAGAGAGTCGGCCAAGCGCTCGCCCTCGATGGGCACGATACCTTGGTAGCGCTGTGCGCCGTCGTCGGTCTCCAAGGTGACCGTCAGATTACCCGAACCGATAAGATCCCGGATTCGGAAGCTATCTGAAATGTTTTGGTCGCGATAGCGGGCAAGGCCCCTCACCCCTAACCCGCTGGTGCACTGAACCAGCAGCAAATGGACTGGGCCGTCGCCCCGCAACTGCAACGATAACAGGCCTTCGAATTTGATGGTGGCGGCAAGCAAGAGCGAGGCCACCACGGCTTCTCCCAGAGTCTCGCGAATGGTGTCCGGATAGTGGCGATGCTCAATTAACGCGCGCCAGGCAGCGTCCAAGTGAACCAGATGCCCGCGGATCGGGTACCGCTCGAACAAAAATCGATGCAGCGTGTCGCGGTCATGCATTTCCGCCGCCCAGCTTACGTTTCAACAGCTCGTTGAGCTGCGCGGGATTTGCCTTACCGCCCGTGGCCTTCATCGCTTGCCCGACGAAAAATCCAAACAGCTTGTCCTTGCCGGACCGGTAATCGGCCAGTTGCGTAGGGTTGGCGGCGATGATGGCATCGATTACTTTTTCGATGGCGCCTGAATCGGTGATTTGCCGCAGACCTCTTTCCGCGATGACCTCATCTGCCGTTTTGCCCTCGGACCACATCGCCTCGAACACTTCCTTGGCGATTTTGCCCGAAATCGTTGCATCCACGATTCGGTTCAACAGTGCGGTCAGCTCACCCGGAGTAACCTTGGAATTCTGGATGTCGGTGCCGTCGCGATTCAGCGCGCTCGACAACTCCCCCATGACCCAATTCGCAGCCAGCTTGGCGTGACGCGAACCTACGCCGGCCACCACCGCTTCAAAATAAGCCCCCAACTCGCGGCTGGCGCTCAACACGCCGGAGTCATAGGCCGAAAGAGCGAAGTCCTTGGCAAATCGTGCCGCCTTCTGGTCGGGCAGCTCGGGCAGCGACGCACGGACCGACTCGATAAAGGAGTCATCGATTTCAACAGGCAGCAAATCAGGATCCGGAAAATAGCGGTAGTCGTTGGCTTCTTCCTTCGAGCGCATCGAGCGCGTCTCGTCCTTGTCCGAATCGTACAGCCGGGTTTCTTGCACGACCTTGCCGCCGTTCTCGATGATTTCGATCTGCCGTGCCACCTCGTATTGGATGGCCTTTTCGACGAATCGAAAGGAATTGAGATTCTTGATTTCAGCGCGCGTGCCGAATTGGCTTTGCCCCTGGTGCCGCACTGAAACATTGGCATCGCAACGGAACGAACCTTCCTGCATATTGCCGTCGCAGATTTCCAGATATCGGACCAGGGTATGGATCTTTTTCATGTAGGCGATGGCCTCTTTGGCCGAACGCATGTCCGGTTCCGAGACAATCTCGAGCAGCGGAGTACCTGCCCGATTCAAATCGATGCCCGTGGCATTGGCCAATCCCTCGTGCAGCGACTTGCCCGCGTCCTCTTCAAGGTGCGCGCGCGTAATGCCCACGGTCTTCTCCGAGCCGTCCTCGAGCATGATCTTGAGTGAACCGCGTGCCACCACGGGCAACTCATACTGGCTGATCTGATACCCTTTCGGCAGATCAGGATAAAAGTAATTCTTACGGGCGAATACCGAGCGCCGCGCGACCGCAGCTCCGATCGCCAAGCCGAATTTAACTGCCATTTGCACAGCCTGCGCGTTTAGCACCGGCAGCGTGCCGGGGTATGCCAAGTCCACCAGGCTGGCTTGCGTGTTGGGCGGTGCCCCATAAGCGGTCGGGGAGCCAGAAAATATTTTCGACTGGGTGGCGAGCTGCGCATGTATTTCCAGCCCGATGACGACTTCCCAATCGGCCATCACTCGTACCCGCGAGGTGCGTGCTTGTGCCAGTCGGTGGCCTGCTGGTACTGATGCGCGGCATTCAGCAGCGTCGCCTCGGCAAAATGCGGCCCGATAAGTTGCAGGCCCATCGGCAGGTCATCGACGAAGCCGCAGGGCACCGACACGCCGGGCAGCCCGGCCAGGTTGGCGCCAATGGTGTAAATATCGTTCAGATACATGAGAACCGGGTCATTCATCTTGGCGCCAATGTCGAAGGCCGGAGTGGGCGTCGTAGGGCCGATGACTAGATCCACCTTCTCGAAAGCCGCACGAAAATCGTCTGTGATCAAGCGGCGCGCCTTCTGCGCCTTTAAGTAATAGGCATCGAAATAGCCCGCGGACAAAACATACGTCCCGGTCATGATGCGCCGTTTCACTTCAGCGCCGAATCCCTCGCCTCGCGAGCGCTTGTAAAGATCCATCAGATCTTGTGGATTCGAGCACCGATAGCCGAAGCGTACGCCATCGAAGCGCGACAGATTGGAGGAGCATTCCGCTGGTGCAACCACATAGTAAGTGGGTACGGACAAGGGCAAGTGCGGAAGGCTCACCTCCCGCGTCTCGGCACCCAGTCCGGTATAGATGTTCAAGGCTTCCTCGATGAGGGCCGCATTGCGCGGCTCCAAACCGTCGAAGAATTCTCGCAAAAGACCGATCTTTAAGCCTTTTAGTGGCTCTCCTAAGGCCTTCGAATAATCTGGCACGGGCACATCGACACTGGTGGAATCCCGCGGGTCGAACCCCGCCATCACTTGTAAAACCGCGGCGGCATCGCCGGCACTGCGCGCGAAGACCCCGGCCTGATCGAGGCTCGAAGCAAAGGCAATCAAGCCGTAACGCGAGACCCGGCCATAGGTGGGCTTAAGACCCGTGACACCCGTCAATGCGGCCGGCTGGCGAATCGAACCGCCGGTATCGGTGCCAGTGGCAAAGGGAGCCATGCGTGCGGCGGTGGCCGCAGCGGAACCGCCCGAGGAGCCGCCGGGGACCTTTGAGGTGTCCCACGGATTTTTGACCGGACCGTAGTAGCTGGTTTCGTTGGAAGAGCCCATGGCGAACTCGTCCATGTTGGATTTGCCCAGCATGACGGTCCCTGCTGCCTTCAAGCGCGCGACCACGGTCGCATCGTAGGGCGCGATAAAGTTGTCGAGCATGCGCGAGCCGCAACTGGTTTTCACGCCATCGGTACAGAAAATATCTTTATGAATGAGGGGGATGCCGAGCAATGGGCCTTTCTCGCCCGATGCCATCCGGGCATCGGCGGCAGCCGCATCCTTGAGCGCCCGCTCCGCGGTGAGGGTGATAAATGCGTTAAGCGCCGGGTTAAGTCGATCAATACGCTCTAAACAGTGCCGTGTCAGTTCCACGCTGGAAATCTGGCGCTTGCTAAGGCGATCGGCGAGCTCGCCGATGGAGAGGTTATGAAGCATCGCTCAAGGATAACGTCAGGTTACTCAATCACCCGCGGCACCACATACAATCCCGCGCTGACCGCCGGGGCGTTGGCTTGGTATTTCATATGGTGGTCGGTCTCCGTCACCGCATCGGCGCGCAAGCGCTGATGCTGCCCGTCGAGCGGATGCGCCATGGGCAGAACATCGCCGGTTTCGGCACGTGACAATTCGTCGACGAAGTCGACAATCCTGGACAAGCTGGACACGTACACTGGCATCTCCTGCTCGGAGATGGACAGCCGCGCAAGGTGCGCAATTTTTTCGACGTCTTGACGAGTTAGGCTCATGGCTTGTGTGTTGAAAGTGCGCGGCAACTCACGCAATTTAAGCCAGAGCAATGATACACGTTGCCTTGTGATATGTCGTGTCGGTTGTTACATTAGCCGATCTTTTTTCAACACCATTTAGTCAAGAAAATACCCCATGTTCAAACGCCTTAGAGGTTATTTCTCCAATGACCTCTCAATCGATCTTGGAACCGCAAACACCCTCATCTACGTACGCGAGCGCGGTATCGTATTGAACGAACCGTCAGTGGTCGCAGTGCAGGATGAACCCACCCGTGGCGGCAAAATTATTGTTGCCGTCGGGGTCGAGGCCAAGAACATGTTGGGCCGGACGCCCGGCCACATCACCGCCGTGCGTCCGATGAAGGACGGGGTGATCGCGGATTTCACTTACACCGAAAAAATGCTGCAATATTTCATCAAGAAAGTGCATGGGAATCGCTTTCTCAGCCCCAGCCCCCGCGTGCTGGTATGCGTCCCGTTCGGTTCGACCCAGGTCGAGCGGCGCGCAATCAAAGAATCAGCCGAGGGTGCAGGTGCCCGCAGCGTCGATATCGTTCCTGAGCCGATGGCTGCCGCCGTGGGCGCGGGCTTGCCCGTCCAGGAAGCGCGCGGCTCCATGGTGCTCGATATTGGCGGCGGTACCTCCGAGGTCGCGGTCATTTCCTTGAACGGCATCGTCTATGCAGCCAGCGTGCGCATCGGCGGTGATAAATTCGACGAAGCCATCACTAACTACGTGCGCCGAAACTACGGCATTTTGATCGGCGAAGCGACGGCGGAACGCATCAAGCTCGAAATCGGCTCTGCATACCCCGGACAAACGGTGCGCGAGATTTCGGTGAAAGGCCGCAATTTATCGGAAGGCGTGCCGCGCAGCTTCACGCTGAATTCGAATGAAATCCTGGAAGCGCTGCAAGAGCCCTTGCAAGGCATCGTCGGCGCGGTCAAGCAGGCCTTGGAACAAACACCGCCCGAACTTGGCGCCGACGTGGCCGAGCGCGGCATCGTTCTCACCGGCGGTGGCGCATTGCTGCGCGACGTCGATAAATTGCTCATGGAAGAAACCGGCTTACCGGTGGTGATCGCGGATGATCCCCTCACGTGCGTGGCGCGCGGCGGCGGCCGAATCCTCGAGTTGACCGAGGAACACGGCCCCGGCATTTTCGGACTGGAGTAATGCAAGCGACGAGGGAGCCTTCCGCCCATGGTCGCCTTTCGTAGTACCGACGCCTCGGGTCGGACCACCGGACTACTGTTCCGCTGCGTCCTGTATTCCCTGCTCGCCCTGGCCCTAATCATCGTCGATAAACGCTACGACCACCTGGGAAAGATTCGAAGGCTGCTTTCCGTCGTCGCCTACCCGGTGCAAGTGGCTGTGGCCTCGCCCTTCGAGGGCTGGAACTGGTTTCGCGACAGCGTTACGACGCGTGATGTATTGCGCGCAGATAAAGCCAAGTTAGAAGCGGAGCTGCGCATGGCGCAATTCCGATTGCAGCGCTATGAAGCCCTCGAGGCGGAAACCCAGCGGCTGCGTGCTCTGCGCGATAACACTGCAAGTGTGACGGACCGCTTCCTCATTGGCGATGTGATGAATGTGGATCTTGATGCTTTCCGCGAGCGCGTGCTGGTGGACAAGGGCGCGGGCGACGGTATTTACGTGGGGCAAGCGGTGCTTGATGCGGGCGGCGTGTTCGGCCAAGTCGCCCGGGTGGGCCAGCTGACCAGCGAAGTCATCCTGGTGAGCGATGCAGCGCACGCCATTCCCGTGCAGATCAATCGCAACGGCTTACGCACCATCGCGGTGGGCACAGGCGAGACGAACCGGTTGAAGCTACCCTATCTACCCACCAGCGCCGATGTGATCGTGGGCGACTTGCTGGTTACCTCCGGCCTTGGCGGCGGATTCCCGGCCGGATACCCGGTAGGAGTCATTGCCGAAGTCAAGCGCGATCCGGCGCAGTCGCTGGCGGACGTGGAAGTGAAGCCCGCTGCCGCCCTCGATCGCTCCAAGGAGCTGATGTTCGTGTGGCTCAAGCCCCAGGCCGCGGAATTGTTGCCGCCCCCCAAGCCCAGCCTGGTGCCCAAGAAATGATGCGCGAAACGCGAATCCGGCGGTTGCCGATGGCGCTCTCAGCCCTGGTTGCCCTGGCCCTGGCGGTGTTGCCGCTGCCCGCGGTGCTGGATGCGTTCCGTCCGGATTTTTTGGTGTTGGTGGTTTTCTATTGGTGCATTGAATCTCCGCGCGCCGGGGGGCTGGCATTGGCTTTTTTCTCCGGCCTCGCTCTTGACGTGATCCACGGCGTGGTGCTGGGGCAGCATGCCCTGGCGCTTACCCTGATGGGCGCGTGGGCAACGCACTTGCGCTTACGCATTCGCGTATTCTCTGTTCTGTCGCAATGCCTGACCATTTTTGCATTGCTGACAGGTTATCAATTTGTCCTCTTCTGGGTCGATGGCGCCACGGGCAACCCGGTGACTACCTTCGGCCGCTGGCTCGCGCCCTTCATCGGCGCCCTGCTCTGGCCGCTGCTCATCAGCGTCATGGGCAAAGCACATGAGCGGTAACCTATGATCTTCGACGAATTCTCGCCATCGAGAACACGCAGAACCCTGACGGCGGGAGGCAGGACGCTGCGCGCTTTGGGGCTGGACGGGCCGCTCACCGGGGTGTTGGCCCTCATTGTCATCATCGGCATTTTGGTCGTATACAGCGCCTCGGGGCAAAACTTGAAAATGGTGCAGCACCATTTGGTCAATATCGCCATCGCGGTGACGGCCATGCTTGCCCTGGCGAAGTTCGCCACGCCCCAATATCTGCGCATGTTTGCCCCCGTTGCCTACGTGATCGGGGTGCTGCTGCTCGTTGTCGTCGATGTCACCGGCCATATCGGCAAGGGTGCGCAGCGCTGGCTCGATATCGGCTTCATGCGATTTCAGCCATCCGAAATCATGAAGCTGGCGGTGCCGATGGCGTGCGCCTGGTACATGCATGAACGGCCGTTACCGCCGACATTCTGGGATCTGATCGTATTGGGAGTCTTGATTGCGATTCCCACCGCGATGATTGTTACGCAACCTGACTTGGGCACGGCCCTGCTGATTGCGGCCTCGGGTCTGATCGTGATGCTGTTAGCCGGACTGCAAATTAGGCTCATTCTAATCGCCATACCGCTGTTGGGAGCGGCTGCTTGGGCCGCGTGGCACTTCATTCACGACTATCAGCGCCAGCGCATTTTGACCTTTTTGAATCCCGAAAATGATCGGCTCGGCGCCGGCTATCACATCATCCAGTCGCAAATTGCGATCGGTTCCGGCGGGCTGTTCGGCAAGGGATATCTACAGGGCACTCAGGCGCGCTACGAATTCTTGCCGGAGCGTTCTACCGACTTCATCTTCGCCGTCATCGGCGAGGAATTCGGGCTGATGGGCCAGCTCTTCATTCTGACGTTGTACGGCTTGGTGACTGGCCGCGCGCTGTACTTGGCCATGCAGGCGCAGGGGACCTTTGCCCGTTTGACCGGTGGCGCCATTGCCTTAAGCTTTTTCGTTTACGTATTCGTCAACTCAGGGATGGTCAGCGGCATTTTGCCGGTGGTAGGAGTACCGCTGCCATTGATCAGCTACGGCGGCACCTCCATGGTCACTCTGCTCGCCGGGTTTGGCATCCTCATGTCGCTGCATTCGCATCGAAAACTCATTGGATCGTAAAGAATGCGCTACCCGGTCTATTTGAAATCCGTGCTCTGCGTTGCCTGCCTCTGTACCTTAGGGTTCGAACCGGCCGCCGCCATCGATACGAAACGCAGCGACGTGAAGGAATTCATTTCCCACATGGCCGAGAGCTACGCATTCAAGAAGCGCGCGTTGCGCAAGCTCTTGAAGAACGCGGAGTTTCAACCGGCCATTGTCGAGGCCATGGCCAGGCCTGCCGAAAAAGCCAAACTCTGGTACGAGTATCGGCCTATTTTTGTGACCGAACGGCGCATTCAAGAAGGCGTCGAGTTTTGGACGGCTCACCGCCAAGCGCTCGACCAGGCCAGCGTGCGCAGCGGCGTGGCACCGGAATACCTGGCCGCCATTCTTGGCGTAGAAACGTTTTATGGACGGCGCACTGGAAATTATCGCGTGCTCGATGCGCTGGTTACGCTCTCGTTCGAATATCCGCCCAGAGGTAAATTTTTTCGCGATGAACTCGAGCAGTTCTTGTTGCTTACGCGAGACGGACGGCTGGACGCTAAAAGCGTCAAGGGCTCCTACGCCGGTGCCATGGGCGTGCCGCAGTTCATGCCTTCGAATTATCGCCGCTACGCGATCGACGCGGATGATAACGGCCGCGTCGATTTGTGGGGCGACTGGCCGGATGTTTGCGCGAGCGTCGGCAATTACTTGAAAGAACATGGATGGAACGCCGGGGAACCGGTCTTGGACGAGGCCACGGTGGTACCTGAAAAAGCAGCGGACTTGGATGGCCGCAAGCTGGCGCTATCCGAGACGGTGGGCTCGCTCAATGCCAAGGGAGTGAGCTTCGACAGTTCGCTGCCTGCGGAGGCACCCGCGATTTTGGTGGCTGCCGACGAAGCGGACGGCGTGCACTGGCGCGTCGGCTATAACAATTTCTACGTGATCACCCGGTATAACCACAGCGCGCTTTACGCCATGGCGGTCTATGACCTCGCCACGGCGGTGAAGCAACGTATGCTTTTGAATGATGCGGCGGAGCTTGCAGCCGCCCCGCCGACCGCGACCGCGACCGCGACCGCGACCGCGCCGTGAGCTTAGGCCGCGCGCTTGCCTTACCGTTCTGCGCCACAGTCGCCATCGGGGTTGCGGCGTGCTTCAGTTCGCCGCCGCATCCTCAACGACCGATTCCCACTCCTGTGCCAGAAGTTGAGATCCAGCCCCCGCCCGAATCCGTGCCGGAACCGGTGCCGCGACCTGAGCCGCGCTCGCGCAAAGGCAATCCGCCGTTCTACGATGTCTTGGGCAAGCGATATTTCGTGCTCTCATCGAGCGTCGGTTATGTCGAGCGTGGGGTCGCATCCTGGTACGGCCCGGGCTTCCATAAAGTGCGCACTTCCATCGGTGAGCCCTACGATATGTACGGCATGACCGCCGCTCATAAAACCCTGCCTTTGCCGGCTTACGTGCGCGTCACTAATCTTCAAAACGGACGCAGCGTGGTGGTTCGGGTCAATGATCGCGGCCCATTCGTCGGCAATCGCATCATCGACCTCTCTTACACCGCAGCTTCCAAGCTGGATATGCTTCGTAATGGCACAGCCATGGTCGAGGTACGCAACATTGAGCTGCCCCCCTCGCTCGCCGCACCCGCGGCCGCGGCCGCGGCCCAGGTCACGGCTGAGAACGCCGCGCCGGCCGAGATCCCCAATGCACTCTTCGTTCAAGCAGGCGCCTTCAGCGATCCGAAGAACGCCGATCGTCTGGTGGAAAAATTACGCGGTGGCGGCTACGGCAAGATATTCGTACGCGACAATGAAATCGCAGGGCGAAGGATGTTTCGCGTACGCATCGGTCCGGTGCCCAACGTCGCCGAATTCGACCGCATAGTCTCGGCGCTGGAACGTGCCGGCATCAACGATGCGCACCTGGCGCTGGACTGACCGGCTCGCGACCGATCATCTCTTGCCGCGCCGAGAACCAAAGTACACTAACCGGCTTTTATCAGAGTAATGCAATGACTACGTTTCGTTCAGCGCTTGCAAGTCTCTTAGGTTTGGCTGTCATCGCAACTTGCCTGGCGGCATCGCCGACACTGACGTCGCCGCAGCCGCCGGCTGCCGCTTTGCCCGCCATTCCCATTCCAAGCGCACCGCAAGTGGACGCGCGCGCCTACATTCTCGTCGACTACCAGACCAACAAGGTGCTGGCCGCGAAAGAAGAGATGTCTCGCATGGAACCGGCCAGCCTGACGAAATTGATGACGGCCTACATCGTCTTCCAGGAGCTGGCCGCGGGGAAGCTCAAGCTGGAGGATATGGTCACGGTCAGCGAGCATGCCTGGCGGTCGGAAGGATCCCGTACGTTCATTGAACTGGGCAAGCCGGTGTCGGTTCAGGACCTCATCCTGGGAATGATCGTGCAATCCGGCAACGACGCTACCATCGCTCTAGCGGAGCGTATTGCCGGGACCGAGGACACGTTCGCGCAGCTCATGAATTCCAATGCCACACGGTTAGGAATGACCGGCACGCACTTCGAAAACAGCTCGGGTCTTCCATCGCCGCAGCACTACACCACCGCGCGCGATATGTCGCTGCTGGCGAATGCCATGATTCGCGACTTCCCCCAGTACTATAAATACTATTCGATACGCGAATTCGAGCATAACGGCATCAAACAGCAAAACCGCAACGGCTTGCTGGAGAAGGATCCGAGCGTTGATGGTTTGAAAACGGGTCACACCGATTCGGCCGGCTTCTGTCTCGTGACCTCCTCGCATCGCGACGGCATGCGCTTGGTGTCGGTGGTGCTCGGATCCGGCAGCATGAAGGCGCGCGAGAATGCGAGCGCGGCGCTCTTGGGATACGGATTCTCTTTTTATGAGACCAAGCTGGTAGTCAAGGGCGGTACCTCGCTCGCCACGCCGCGCGTGTGGAAGGCAGCGAAGTCGCCCGCCGAGGTAGGTATCCAAAATGATCTGTACGTGACGGTGGCGCGCGGCCAAAGCGAGGTCAAAACAGCAGTGGACGTACAGCCGAGACTGATCGCGCCGCTCAGTGCGGACGCCGCAGTCGGCACGCTGCGGGTTTTCGCCGGCGGCCAGCCCCTAGCCAGTGTGCCGTTGCATCCTTTGAGCGCGGTCCCCGCCGGGGGCTGGTGGCGGCGCCTCATCGACACCATTCGGCTATGGTTCGCGTGAGCGGCCCGCTGCCCCTTTGCTATTTGAACGGCATCTATCTGCCGCTCCAGGACGCCAGGGTGTCCCCTTTTGATCGCGCCTTCCTTTTCGCAGATGCGGTGTACGAAGTGGTGCCAGTTTTTGCGTCGCGTCCATTTCGGCTACGCCAGCACTTGGACAGGCTGAATCGAAGCCTTGACGCAATCCGCCTAGGGCCCCCCATGACCCACGGCGACTGGGCGCATGTATGCCAGGAATTGATCTCGCAAAACTTAAGCTTCGACGGCATTCTTTACATCCAGGTGACCCGCGGCACTGAAATCGGCCGCAATCATGCGTGGCCTGAGGGACTGAAGCCCACTATATTCGCCTACTGCACCGAACTCGATCCATTGCCGGCCTCGCTGCTTGATAAGGGCGTCGCCGCCATCACCGCGACAGATACCCGGTGGGAGCGGCGAGACATCAAGGCAACCGCCTTGCTGGCCAACATTTTGCTGAAGAAGCTCGCAGCCGACGTCGGCGCGTTCGAAACCATCTTGCTGGAGCGAGGCGAGCTGACGGAAGGCTCCTCCACGACAGTTCATGTGATAAAAAATGGCGTCATTCACACGCCGCCGAATGGCCACCATATTCTGCCCGGAACGACGCGCGATGTCGTCACCGAGCTCGCCGATCTTTTGTCCATTCGCAGCGTCAGCGCTCCCGTATCGGAATCGGCGCTGCGCGGCGCGGATGAGATTTGGCTGGCCTTCTCGAGCCGCGGGTTGCTGCCCGTAACGAAACTCGACGGCGCAGCGGTGGGCGGCGGCACGCCTGGAGCTCTGTTTAAACGAATGAACATTGCATTCGCGAATTACATCCGCGAATTGGGCCAGACACCGGCACTATGAGCAGCGGCACGGCGCAGGAATTTCCCAGCGAATTCCCCATCAAAGTCATGGGCCGTCACGGTGGCGAGCTGCGCGCTCTCACTCAAGCCATCATCGAACGTCACACCGGACCCCTCGAGGATTCGCGCGTGAAAACCCGCACCAGTGCCGATGGCAATTTCTTGGCGCTCACTTATACGGTGCTCGCCACCAGCCGCGAGCAGATGGACGATATTTATCGCGAATTGACGGCGTGCAAATCCGTGCTGATGGCTCTGTAGCCAAGGCTTCTGGAACTGGGCCCGTAACCCAGCTCCCGCAGCAAATGCGGCGTCAAATCTTTCGCTACCGCTTCCAGCCCGTCCTTCACGCCAAAGTCGGCCAGACGCGTGACTCGCAAGTCCTTATAGCCGCACACGTTGATGCGGTCGAAGGGTTCCGGGTCGAGCGACACATTCAGTGCCATGCCGTGGTAACACGCGCCGCGGCGGATGCGCAGACCGATGCTCGCGAGTTTAGCCTCGCCCACGTACACCCCCGGAGCTGCCCTAGAACCCGAGGCCTTCAATCCCAACGCGGCTGCGTAGGCGATGACGGCATTTTCGAGCGCCATCACCAGATCCCGAACGCCCAATTTCAGACGTCGCAAATCGAGCAGGGGATAAATCATCAACTGGCCGGGCCCATGATAGGTCACCTGGCCGCCGCGATCGATCTGTACCACCGGGATGTCACCCGGTGTCTTAAGATGCTGCCGGCCGGCGTTCAAGCCTAAGGTGAAAACGGGCGGGTGTTCGGTAAACCAGATTTCGTCGCGCGTCGTGTCCTGCCGCTCGTCGGTAAATTTTTGCATGGCCCGCCAGACCGGCTCATAGGCTGCCATCCCAAGCTGGCGGATAATAGGCGCACTGGCCATCGTCAGCCGGTTAGCGCCGCAGCGGCCAGTTTCGCGTTATTCAAACCCGCATTGTTGCGCGCCAGCGCTTGCTCGGCGCGGTAGCTGGAGCGCACCAAGGGGCCTGATACGCACTCCAGAAATCCCAATTCCAGCGCCGATATGCGGTATTGATCGAATTCCTGCGGAGAGACGAATCTCACAACATTCAAATGATTCGGCGTGGGGCGCAAATACTGTCCCAAGGTCAAAATGTCGACTTGGGCCGCGCGCAGGTCCGCCAAGGTCTCGCGGATTTCTGCATCGCTTTCGCCCAGTCCCAACATCAAGCTGGTCTTGGTCAGGACCGCAGGTTTCTCAGCCTTGGCCGCACGCAGCACCTCGACCGTTTGGTCGTACCCCGCCCGCGGATCGCGCACGGGATGCGTCAAGCGCCTCACGGTCTCCACGTTTTGCGCAAATACATCCACGCCCGAATCGAGCACAGTGCGCACATCGCGCATGACACCCTGAAAATCCGGCGTTAAGGCTTCCACCGCGGTGCCGGGATTCAAACGCTTGATGGCGCGGACCGCGGCGGCATAGTGCGCGGCGCCACCATCGCTCAAGTCGTCGCGGTTCACGGATGTAAGCACCACATACTTGAGGCGCATCAATGCTACCGACTTGGCGACGTTCTCAGGTTCGTCGGCGTCCAGCCAGCCGTGCGGGTTGCCGGTATCGACCGCGCAAAATCGGCACGCGCGCGTGCATACCGCACCCATCAGCATGATGGTGGCGGTCCCCGCGTTCCAGCATTCGCCGATGTTGGGGCACTTAGCTTCCTCGCACACCGTGCTCAAACGATGTTCGCGCACTATTTGCGTTACCGCGCTGAACGCCGCACCCGTGCCTAAAGGTGCGCGCAACCAGGTAGGCTTGCGCTGCACGGCGGGGGTCTGTGGCGCGCCGGCGCCCGCCGCGGCGGCGCCCCGCGCAATGGGTGCTTGTTTGACACCGTCTTTGATGGCGGTAAAGCCCAGCGGCGTCGTGTATTTTTCGCCACTGCGCGCCGCACGCGCCGACAGCCGAATCGGGATGCCTTTGAACTCGGACATGCCCCCAATTGTACCAAAACCGCGGGATTAGGCGTTGGTCGGTATTAGCGAACTCCGTTCGCAGCGGCAAGCCGCTCAGGGGTCCCCACGTCTTCCCAGAGTCCGCGATACAGCTGCGCGGAGCATCGGCAGGCGTTCATCGAACGCAACAGGAGAGGCTTTAAGGGAAACACGCCGTCGAGGCACTCGGCAAAAAAGGTGCTGCGGTACACGGCTATGCCCGAGAATGTGTGAAGCTCGGCCGCTACACTGCGCGCCTCGCCTCCGCGCACCGCTTGAATTCCAAAATCGCCTTTCAAGTAACTAGGATTGGGCACCAACACGAGATGTGCATCGTACTCAGCGTTCAACGCCAAAGTCTCGAACGGAAAATCTGTGTAAATATCCCCGTTGACGACGGCAAAGGGCCCGGGAGACAGGTGCGGTAAGGCACGAAATATGCCACCCGCCGTTTCCAGTGCGCTTGGAACCTCTTCGCTGTAGGTGATGGCGGCCCCATATCGCGCGCCGTCGCCTAAGAAGTCGCGGATTTGCCCGCCTAACCACGCCAAATTGATCACGATGCGCACCATGCCTGCGCTCACTAACCGCTTCACGTGCCGTTCGATAAGAGGTTCGCCGCGCACTCTAAGCAAGGGCTTGGGCGTAAAATCGGTCAGAGGACGCATGCGCTCGCCGCGCCCCGCCGCCAGTATCATCGCCACCTGCGGGCGCTTAGCCGCAGTCACTTGAGCTCACGCAGTTGCGCTTCCGGAAACTTAGGATCGATGCGCTTGGCGATAAAATCGGCCAACGGCGCAGTTTCCGAGTATGCCGCAGCAGTTTCCCTCGCATAATCAAGCACGCGTGGCAGGTCATGCAGGTATTGCGATTTGCCATCGCGATAGTAGAGCCGCGCGAAAATGCCGAGCACCTTGATGTGCCGTTGCAAGCCCATGAGATCGAACCAGCGCAGGAATTCGGCCGCATCTGTGCCCAATGGCATGCCGGACTCAAGCAGTTGCTCTCGATGCGCCAAAACCCATGTCCGCACACGCGATGGCGGCCACGAGATGTAGCAATCTTTGAGAAGCGATGCCAAATCGTAGGTTACCGGACCCCAAACCGCGTCTTGAAAATCCAAAATGCCGGGATTGTCATCAATCGTGACCAAGAGATTGCGTGAGTGGTAGTCGCGATGCACGAATGTGGCGGGCTGGGAGGCAGCGGCCCGCGCTAAATTGACGAACATCTCATGCAGCATGGATAGCTCTTCGGCCTCTGCCTCGAGTCTCAGGTGGTGCCGCAAGAACCAGTCAGGCATGAGCTGCATTTCACGCATCAGCAGAGGCTGGTCATATCGCGGTAGATCGCGCGAAACATACGCGTCGGCTGTTTGCATGGCTCTCAATGATTTCAACGCGTCCGCATAAAGCCTGTCCGCGGCGCCTTCCTTAGGCAGTTCCTCGAGATATTGGCGACAGCCCAAGTCCGACAGCAAAAGGAACCCGCGGTGCATGTCCCGCGCCAGAACGATGGGCACATTGAGGTTCATGCCGGCCAAGAGACGAGCCACTTTCAGGAAAGGAGCTGAATCCTCCTTCTCAGGCGGCGCATCCATCACAATGTAGGAGTCGGATCCGCTATGCACCCGAAAATAGCGGCGAAAACTTGCATCGACCGATGCCGGCACGATCGAGCTGCCCGCAAAGCCCAAGTCCTGAAGCACCCACTCCGTCAACTGCGCGAGGCGGGAATCGCTTGCATCCAGTACATCCATGCTTGACCATTCGCAAACCGCAAATGCGGCGATTTTGAGTATACCGACTAAGGCGACGCATTTTGTCTATGGCTTCTCAGGTTCGGGCCGCATGCATTTTCTTCTGCCTGGCAAACGCCCTGGCGCGCGCGGCGGATATTTGCCCGGCGCCGCCGAAATTTGACTTTACGCGGCCGGCGGACATTCCGGCCGACGATCACCGGGTCCATATCGACAGCGACGACGCGGTGCTCGGCGCCGACGGCAGCGCGGTGCTCAACGGCCGGGTAACGCTCCGACAAGATAACCGAGTCGTTTCCGCGGACTCGCTCACTTACGATTACAACAGCAGCAAAGTTACCGTGAAGGGCAAAGTGGATTTCCTCGATCCAAAGTTGCAAGTGCGCGGCGATGGCGGCACCTACGAGTCGGACGGAGGCGCGAGTTTCGACCAAGCGTTTTTTCAACTGATGAACCGAAACGGCCGCGGCTTCGCCCAGGACATCGACCTCGAACCCGATGGCAAACTGATCTTGGATCAGGTCCGCTACACAAGCTGTCCCGTCGGCAACGAGGACTGGAGCTTGAGCGCCGCTAAGCTCAAAATCGATACCACGCTGCAGGAAGGGGTGGCACGCCATGTGACGATGCGATTCAAGGACGTGCCGATTTTTTACACGCCCTACATCTCGTTTCCTTTGGGCGATGAGCGCAAGAGCGGCGTGCTGTTTCCAAGCCTGGGGCATTCCGGCAGCAATGGCTTCGATGCCGAGGTGCCTTACTATTTTAATCTCGCGCCGAACTATGACTTGACGTTCACGCCTGGAATATTGACTGCGCGCGGCGTGCAGCTGACCGAGGATTTTCGCTACTTGACCGCGAGCTCCCACGGCCAACTCGACGCCACGTTCCTGCCGAACGATAAGCAGCTACATGAAGACCGCAGCTACCTGCGCTACACGGATATAACGGAAATCAAGCATGGCCTGCGCTTCGATGCGGACATCGCCGACGTCAGCGACAGCAACTACTTTCAAAGTTTTGCCGTGGGAACGGAGCAAACGAGCGTGACCTTCTTGCAGCGCCGCGCGGACTTGCTGTACTACGATGACATCTGGCGGATCCGCGGAGAGCTGCAAAACTATCAGACCATCGACATTTCGGTGAGCCCCGTCGACCGGCCCTACTCGCGAGTGCCGCGGCTGCAGGCGAACGCGCTCTATCCGATCGAGAACACCAACTTCGAGTTCGTCTTCGACAGCGAAGCCGTCAATTTCCTCCGTGGCGTGGGGCCGAACGGCGTGCGAATGAACCTGTCGCCGGAAATTCGCTGGTCGAGCCGCGGACGGGGGTATTTTTTCGAACCCGCCGTCGGTTACGACTTTACCCAGTACGCTTTACAAGATGCAGGGCTCGGCCGGCCGAGCGATCCGTCGCGTGCGCTGCCCTACGCCCGCCTGGATACCGGACTGGTGTTCGAGCGCGAGGCCGGCGCCCAGGGCCAGCGCACCCAAACTTTGGAGCCGCGGCTGGTCTACAGCTACGTTCCCTACCGAAATCAGGACGAGCTGCCGATTTTCGACAGCGGGCTGCCCGATCTTAACTTAACCGAGCTTTTTCGCACCAACCGGTACGTCGGATGGGACCGCATCGGCGATGCCAATCAAGTGGCGCTCGCCGTGACCACGCGGCTATTCGATACGGTGACCGGAACCCAATACCTGTCAGCGACCGTCGGGCAGATTCGTTATTTTTCCATCCCGCGCGTCGATCTGGCTCAGAGCCAGACATCGCTGGCGACCATCCTGCGCGACCAAAATGGCCTACAGGGCACCATCCCCGTGGTGAATCCATTGGCTTTGCCTGGAGGAATAACGAACCTAAGCGGTCAATCCATGGTGGCCTACCCCGGCCAATATATTGGGGGACAGTATTTCCTCGCTCAGTACCCTTTCGGGTTATTAGGTCCCTCTCGCCAGCTGGCTCCTGGGCAGAACCCTGCGTTTCCGGCCTCGGACATCGTCGCGGAAGTCGCCCTGACCGGCTACAAGCACCTGGGCGTCAATCTCGACTATCAATGGAACCCGTATACTTCGCAGACGGAGAAGTCCGAGATTTCCGCGCAATATCGGCCCGACCCGAGTCGCGTGGTCAACATCGGGTATAGTTTTCAGACAGGCATTCTGAAGCAGTGGGACGGCTCCTTTGCCTGGCCGATCGCACAACATTGGAATACCGTGGGCCGCTGGGTCTATTCGATGCTAGACCGTCAAACTATCGAACAAGTCGCCGGATTTGAGTACAAGAGCTGCTGCTACAAGCTCCAGCTGGTGCAGCGCCGCTACCTGAGCATCCGTCCGGGTACCACGACGGTGGGGGGCACACTGGATACCTCGTATGCATTACAATTGGAACTGACGGGCTTGAGTTCGGTCGGAAAGCGTGAGGATTCCTTCCTAGAACAGTCGATCCGGGGGTATTCGACCCGCGACCCGAACATCCAATAAACAGGTAGTGCAGGATTTTTGACCATGCGTAAAATTGCCCAACTCTGTGCGATGCTCATCGCGCAGTTGCTGTTGCTATCCCCGTCTCACGCGCAAACCCGAGACATCGGTGTTCACGGCGAGCTGCTCGACCGTATTGCCGCCATTGTTAACGACGGACTGGTCTTGAAGAGCGAACTCGACGTTCAGATGAGCTCGGTTCAGAAGCGCCTGCAGGAACAGAAGGTGGAGCTACCCTCGCAAAGCGTATTGCAACAGCAGGTGCTCGATCGCCTGGTATTGCAGGAAATTCAGTTGCAGCGAGCGAAGCACGTCGGCCTGACCATCACCGATGAACAATTGAACGGCGCGCTTCAGGAAATTGCCGCGAGGAACAAGATTCCGTTCGATCAGCTGCCCACCGCGCTTCAGGCCCAAGGTGTCGACTACAAGCAATACCGCGAATCGATGCGCAAGGAGCTAACCCTAAGCACCTTGCGGCAACGTGATGTGATCGCTCACATCAATGTGTCCCCGCACGAGCTCGAACAGTATATCGCGCGCCAACAAAACGCCGCGTCCAACGACGAATTCAACGTGTCGCACATTTTATTATCGCTGCCGGCCGCCGCCACGCCCCAACAGCTGGAAGAGATTTCGCACAAGGCGCAGGACGTGGCCTCCCGCGCAGGCAAGGGCGAGGATTTCGGCCAACTGGCCATTGCCAATTCGAACAGCCAAACGGCCTTGGACGGCGGCCAGCTGGGCTGGCGCAAAGGCACTCAGCTGCCGCAGTTCATTTTGGATCTGGTCGTCAAAATGAAGCCCGGTGAAGTGAGCGAGCCGGTCCGCACACCCAGCGGTTACCACATTGTGAAGCTCAACGAACGGCGCAATGGCGAAGCGCCGGTCATCATCAATCAGATACACGTGCGGCACATTCTTATGAAACCGAACGAGTTGGACGATGACGAAACCGTGCGCCAGAAGCTCGCGAAGCTCCGCGAGCGCATCGAAAAGGGAGAAAGTTTCGCCGGCATCGCCTCGACCGCCTCGGAAGACCCCGGGTCCGCGCCGGATGGCGGTGATTTGGGATGGAGCGGTCCGGGTACCTTCGTGCCTGAATTCGATAAGGCGATCGCCGAGCTGAAGGACAATGAGATCAGCGAGCCCTTCAAGACCCGTTATGGGTGGCACATCGTGCAGATGCTGGGAACCCGTACCTACGACAACACCGACGATGTGAGGCGTCAGAAAGCGTTTGCTGCAATCCGCGAGAGCAAAGCTGACGAAGAGACGGAGTTGTGGTTGCGCCGATTGCGCGACGACGCCTTCGTCGAAACCAAGATGTAGTGTACATACCTCGCATCGTCGTTACGTCGGGGGAACCCGCCGGGGTGGGGCCGGATGCCTGTGTCGCCTTGGCGCAAAGAGATTGGGAAGCCGATCTGGTGGTGGCCGCGGACGTCTCGGTGCTAGCGGCCACGGCATCCGCCCTCGGACTGCCCTTACAAATCGAACCCTACGATCGCACCCGGTCCGCGAAAACACACCGCGCCGGCATGCTTCAAGTCCTGCACTTCCCCGCCGCCTGCAAAGTGCGCCCGGGTCAACTGGATGTGCGCAACGCAGCGTACGTCATTCAAATGCTGGATCGTGCTTGCGATGGATGCATGAACGGCGAGTTTGCAGCCATGGTGACCGCGCCTGTGCAAAAGAGCACCCTGCTCGATGCCGGATACGCTTTCAGCGGACACACCGAATACCTGGCGGAGCGAACACGGGCGGCCATGCCGGTGATGCTGCTCATCAACGATCGGCTGCGCGTGGCTCTGGTGACCACCCACCTCGCGCTGGCCGATGTTCCGCGCGCCATCACTAAGGATCGGCTACGCGCTACGTTGCGCATCGTGCACATGGATCTCGAACGGCATTTTTCGTTGCAGCCGCCCCGCATTGCGGTGCTGGGACTCAATCCGCATGCCGGCGAAGCCGGGCATCTGGGTCGTGAGGAACTGGACATCATAGAGCCGGTCATTGAGGAACTCAAAGCCGAGGGCTTGGCACTACAGGGACCCGTTCCGGCCGACACGGCGTTCACCAAACGCTTCGTCGACACCACCGACGTGATCGTGGCCATGTATCACGATCAGGGCCTACCGGTGATCAAGCATGTTGGATTCGGCAATGCCGTAAACATGACCTTGGGCCTGCCTATTTTGCGCACCAGCGTCGACCACGGCACGGCCCTAAGTCTGGCGCGAACCGGGAAAGCCGACAGCGGAAGCTTGAGCGCCGCTCTCGCCCTGGCCATCGAGTTGGCAAGCTCGCGTAGCGATCATGCCGGTACGTAAGCGCTTCGGTCAGCATTTTCTGCATGATCCTGGGGTCATTCGACGAATAATCGAGGGAATATCGCCGGCACCCGGGGAGCGTATTGTGGAAATCGGACCGGGTCGAGGCGCTCTGACTTGGGAGCTGCTGCGCCGAGCGCAAGCGCTCGAGGTCATTGAAATCGATCGGGACCTCGCTCGAGCACTTCAGAGCGATGCGCGCGCAACCAGCGCCCTGCACGTCCATGTTGAAAATGCGCTCGATACGGACTTCGAGCGATTGCGTGCCGGCGGCGAAGCGTTGCGCATCGTCGGCAATCTTCCTTACAACATTTCGACGCCGCTGCTGTTTCGTCTGCTCGCGCAGCGCGCAGCGATTGCAGACATGCATTTCATGCTGCAGAAAGAAGTGGTGGATCGAATGATCGCGCAGCCCGCGAACAAGACCTACGGCCGCTTGACGGTCATGCTGGCAGCGGTCGCTGAAGTTGAGAAGCTATTCGATGTGGGTCCCGGGGCCTTTCAACCGCGGCCCAAGGTGTGGTCGGCCGTTGTAAGGTTGCGCCCGACACCAAAGCCCCGCTTCGAAATCGGCGACGCCGGTGTCCTACGCACGTTGGTCACCGCGGCATTTTCGCACCGGCGCAAGATTTTGAGCAATGGGCTCAAAGGGATGCTCACGCCTGCTGAAATTGAATCCTGTGGCATCAACTCCCAGCTTCGGCCGGAAGCGCTTACGCCGGCACAATTCGGTCTGCTCGCTGCGCAGCGCTCTCGGTTATACTCAAAAGCTGAGCACATCGACGGTTAATCTACACCATGCAGAGCCCGCCACTCGAACCTATAAATCCAAGAATTCGGGTAGAAGTCGAGACTTCCTACATCGAGGAGCAATCAGATCCGCGCGATAAGCGCTTCGTGTTCTCGTGCACGATCACCATTCGCAACGAAGGACAGGTTCCGGCACGTTTGCTCACGCGCCATTGGATTATCACCGACGCCAATGGCAATGTTAAAGAGACGCGCGGCGATGGCGTGGTCGGCGAACAACCCTATTTGAAACCCGGGCAAGGATTTCGCTACTCCACCGGAGCGGTCATCGAAACCCCCGTGGGTACGATGCAGGGAAGCTACCAAATGGTCGCCGATGACGGCCAGCAGTTCGATGCGCCGATAGCCCCGTTCAGGCTGGCGATTCCCGGGGTATTGCACTAGATTCATGGCGAACTAGCTTCATGGCGCTGTATGCGATCGGCGACGTGCAAGGCTGCGACGCGGAACTCGGGGAGCTCTTAAGTGCGCTGAAATTCTCCGCGGATCGCGATTCTGTCTGGTTCGTCGGCGACTTGGTTAACCGCGGCCCCGACTCGCTGAAAGTGCTGCGCAGGATCCGCGCCTTGGGCGATGCCGCCGCGGTGATTCTCGGCAATCACGATCTGCATCTCTTGGCCGTCGCGTTCGGCGGGGCACGTTTGCGCGACGATGATACGCTCGATGAGGTACTGAACGCCCCGGACCGTGCTGCGCTTCTGGAATGGCTCGGTAGCCGTTCCATGATGCATGAGGATCCGAGTCTCAAACTGTGCATGGTGCATGCCGGGTTAGCGCCGCAATGGGATCTTCCTTTGGCACGAGACTGCGCGCATGAGCTCGAAAGGGCTTTGAGGCGGGATCCTGTCAAGCTTTTCGGCCGGCTGTACGGCGATCAGCCGGACCGCTGGGATGATAAGCTGGAAGGCGAGGAAAGGCTGCGATTCATCGCCAATTGTCTTACCCGACTGCGCTACCTCGACGCCGATGGCCGCTTGGCATTGCGCGCGAAGGGGTCTCCCAAGAAGGCACAAAGCAAGTCGCTCATTCCATGGTTCGAAGCGCGCGATGCGCGGTGGCGCGGATCGCGCATTGTCTTCGGCCATTGGTCTACCTTGGGATTCTTCAACAACGCCGATGTCACGGGACTCGACACTGGCTGCGTATGGGGTGACCGCCTCACCGCTTTGCGGCTGGATGTCCCGGACGCTGAACCCGTACAAGTGGCGTGCGGCTTGCCGAAAGGCGTGTAGCGCTATAATGACCCCATGTCAGCCGTCCCGCCTTTCAACTTGCGCCGATGGATCGATGAGAATCGCGGCTTGCTCAAGCCGCCGGTAGGAAACAAACTACTTTTCGAGGATGGCACTTTTATCGTCATGGCGGTCGGTGGGCCTAATTCACGCAAAGATTTTCACCACGACCCGAGCGATGAGCTTTTCTACCAGGTCGAGGGCGACATGGTGCTCAAGACGGTGCAGGCCGGTCGATTGACGGATGTAGCCATTGGCGAAGGCGAGATGTATCTGTTGCCGGCGGAGGTCCCCCATTCGCCGCGGCGACCTGCGGGCAGCGTCGGTATCGTCGTCGAACGGCGCCGCGCACCGCAGGAACTGGATGCATTTTCATGGTATTGCGAAAACTGCGGCAACCGCCTTTTCATGGAACGGGTGGCAGTGAACAACATTGAAACCCAACTTCCGCAGATTTTCTCGCGATTCTATTCAAGCCTGCAACATCGCACCTGCAGTGTTTGCGGCACGGTCATGCAGGCTCCGCCCTGAACGGGGCAGACCTCAGTTCGGCATCCGCAGCCGCCTCGGATGCGGCCGCTTTGGATGCGGCCGACCCTCTGGCCGACTTTGCCGCGGAGTTTTATCACCCCAGCGATTCCGCGGGGCGCAAAGTGTTGTACTTCGGCGGCCATTCCTTAGGATTGCAGCCAAAATCCGCGGCAACGATGGTTGAGCAAGAACTTGCGGATTGGCGGCGCCTGGGCGTCATGGGTCATCACGATGCTGTCCGTCCCTGGATCCCATATCACGAACGCGCGGCGCCGGTCCTCGCAGAGCTACTGGGTGCCGAGCAAAGTGAAGTTGTGGCCATGAACTCGCTGACCGTGAATTTGCATTTGATGATGGTCAGTTTCTTTCGCGCCGATGGGATGCGTAATAAAATACTGATCGAGCGCTCGGCATTTCCGTCGGACCGATACGCCGTCGTATCTCAGCTCGAGTATCACGGCCTCGACGCGCAGCAGTGCCTGGTTGAAATTGAAGCGCGCCCCGGCGAGCGAAACTTGAGAACCGAAGATGTCATCGATCGCATCGGGCGCGAAGGGTCTCGTCTTGCACTGGTGCTGTTGCCAGGCGTTCAATATCTCACCGGGCAAGCTTTCGATCTTCAGCCCCTCATTGCCGCAGCCCATCGCGCCGGTGCGATGCTTGGCCTCGATCTCGCACACGCCATCGGCAATATTGAAATGCGATTGCACGATTGGAATCCGGATTTCGCCGTGTGGTGCAGCTACAAATATTTAAATGCGGGACCCGGCGCCGTCGGCGGATGTTTCGTCCATGAGCGGCACGGACGCGATTTCAAGCGGCCCCGCTTCGCGGGTTGGTGGGGCCATAACAAAGCGGATCGATTTCTGTACGATCCGAAGTTCGACCCTATCGAGGGTGCTCAGGGCTGGCAGCTGAGCAACCCGCCCATCCTCTCGACGGCGCCGTTGTTGGCATCATTGGATCTCTTTCATTGCGCCGGCATGCCGGCTTTGCGCAAGAAATCGATTGCCCTGACCGGATTCATGGCGCGCCTCATCCAGCAGCGCCTGCCGCAGCTTGTGGAGATCATCACCCCCGACGCGCCTGCCGAGCGGGGCTGTCAATTGAGCCTGCGCATTGCACGTCCGGCCGCGGAGGCGAAACGCTGTCAAACGCTGCTCACCCAAGAGGGCGTAATAGGCGACTGGCGGGAACCGGATGTGCTGCGCCTCGCGCCGATCCCGTTGTACAACTCGTTCGCCGACGTGTCCGCGGCGGTCGATGTTTTAGCACGGGCGATCAGCGCATGAGTTTCTCGTGATACGCATCGTCGGGGCGGGCCCAACAGGTTCGCTTCTCGCGATTCTTCTGCAGCGGCGGGCCAAGGAGATTGCCCTTTACGAACTGCGTCCCGACCCGCGCGCCGCGCATGCCGAATCGGGCCGGTCCATCAATTTGGCACTCGCCGATCGAGGCATTCATGCGCTGCATGCGGCGGGCGTGTTCGAATCTTTAGGATCGGCACTGCTGCCCATGCGCGGCCGACTGATTCATGATGCCTGCGGAGACACGGCATTCCAGCCCTATGGGCAGCGTTCCAACGAAGTGATCTACTCGGTCTCCCGGCATCGGCTCAATCAGGCGCTGATTGAAGCCGCCGCGGGGCTTCCCGGAATCCAGTTGCATTTCGAGCATCGGTTCGAGCGAGCCGATTTCGCAGCTCGAACCGCGCATATCCGCGACCTGCGCCAGGATCAAGTTCTTAGCGTGCCGATGCAACCGATGTTGGCCACCGATGGCGCCGGCTCGTTGATGCGCCGGGAGATGAGCGCGCAAAAATTGATCCAAGCCAGCGAGACGGATTTGGCACACGGCTACAAAGAGTTGTCCATCCCGGCCGGTCCGGCGGGCAGTTATCGGATGGCGAAAGACGCACTGCACATTTGGCCTCGCGGCAACTACATGCTCATCGCGCTGCCGAATGATGACGGCAGCTTTACCGCGACGCTGTTTCTGCCGAAGCGCGGCCCAGTCAGTTTCGAAGTGCTCCGGCACGACTCGGCAATAGACGAGTTTCTTTCGCTCAATTTCCCCGACGCCCGCGCACTGATGCCTGATGCCATCGCCGAGTTCAGCGCTCACCCGGTCGGGTTCTTGGGCACCGTGTCTGCGAGCCCTTGGCACGTGGGTGCCCAGGCCATGCTCATCGGCGATGCGGCGCACGCCATGGTGCCTTTCCATGGTCAAGGTATGAACTGCTGCTTCGAGGACTGTATCGAATTCGACGCCTGCGCTGCCCGGCATGCCTCGTGGGAGCCGGCGTTCTCCGAATTCGATACTGCCCGCAAGCCGAATACCGATGCCATCGCAGCCATGGCGCAGGAGAATTATTTGGAAATGCGCGAAAGCGTCGCGGTCCCGAAATTTCAGCTGCAACAAGCGCTATCCCTGGAGCTTGAACGGCGCTTTCCCCAGCGCTTCATACCACGCTATTCGATGGTGATGTTTCACCACGAGATTCCGTATTTGACCGCGCAGCGGCGCGGGTCAATCCAGGCAAAAATATTGTCGGATCTCACGCAAGGTTCGGTGCAAGGGCTTTCTGAGGTGGATTTCGCGGCCGCGGAGCGGCTGATCAATGCCCGGCTCCTGCCCCTGCATTCATGAGCTCCCCGATGCACGCTCGAGCGTGATAAAGCTATAAGCGTATGGATTCTGCATGTCCGGCTCGTGGCGCTCGCGGCTCGACTCCTGCCAGTCCGCGCCGCGCCACTCCGGGAAAAAAGTGTCTGCGTCGGCAACTTCGGTGTGCACCAGCGTGAGGTGAATACGCTGCGCCAGGCGAAGACACAATCCGTAGACTTCGGCCCCTCCGATCACCATCAAAGGTGACTCAACGCCGGCGCCTGAACGCGCATCCTGCAGTGTTCGAACGACCTTGCAATCGGCAGGCGCGAAGTCTGCGGAGCGGCTCAACACCCAGTTGGTCCGCCCCGGCAGCGCCCTGCCTATGGACAGGTAGGTTTTGCGTCCCATGAGAATGGGACGGCCGATGGTCAGTGCCTTAAAGTGCCTCAGGTCCGCCGGCAAATGCCACGGCAACCGGTTGGCGCGGCCGATAGCATCATTTTCCGAAACCGCAACCACCAGCTCTACCGCAGCCTCCGTCATCCCGCGATTTTAGGCCTCTTGCGCTTAAAATTCAGCCGCGAGGGCCAAAGACTTGTCCAACGGCGCCGCGGTCAGCGCCAATATCTTACCGTGCACGTCGGCAGAACACTCCGCGCGAGCCAGCGCCAAGCCGGTCTTCGGATCATTGGCCTGCAGGTTGAAGGTGAAGTCATGGCTCGAATAGTAATAGCTCAACATGCTGTCCGATTCGCGGTGATACTTCAGCGTGAATTTGGGTGTGACGGATCCAGAGGCGAGGCTTGCCGCAAATGCCTCTGCACAGGCCTTCATGGCGGCATTTTCGGGAGTTGCATTGGAGATGGCGGGAGTCATTGCTGCCACGGATACGGCAGCTAAGAGAACTTTGCGGATCGTCATGATGGTATTCCTCTTGGCGAAAATACCAACACCCCGCCGGCAGACTAGACCGGGTCTATCGTCTAAACAAACGAGAAAATTTTCCCTGTTGCGCGATTTCTCTCATGTGTCCCAAAAAATCAAGGATTAGGCGACACGGCACTCGCTCAAAATCCATTGAGTCAACTCCTGTAGATCCTCGCGCGCGCGATCCTCGGGCCGATGCAACAGGTAGTAGCTCTCATTGGTGGTGAGCTCCGCATCGAAAAGTTTCACCAGACCCCCGGCACTGAATCGATCAGCGCTCAAGCGAGAGGGAACCAGCGCAATGCCCACGCCCTGTTCCGCGGCACGCACCACGGCGGACATGGTGTCGAGCCGCACTAAGCGGTTGGGTATGATGGGTTCGATTCCTAAGCCCGCCGCCCAGCGCTCCCAAGCCTCGCGGCGTTCTTCGTGCAGCAGCAGCGTCTTGCCATTGAGATCGCCGTAATTATCGATGGGGTTGTCGAGCAGAAACGCCGGAGAACACGCTGCGATGAAATTTTGTGCGAACAATTCATGGACAATCAGGCCGTCCCACGGACCTGCCCCCACCACGATGGACAAATCTGCTTCAGGGGGGTGGGTTTTCGGTGCTGAAAATGTCGTCTCGATGCGGATATCGGTCTCCTCGCGCGCTTGCGAGAAGGAGGCGAGTCTCGGCAGCAACAATTCGTTCGCAAAGAACGAGGGAACATTCAGCCGAATAATCGTTCGCCCGTAGCGAACTTGCAGCTGCTCGGTGACCGATTCGAGCTTCGAGAAAATATCGTTGATGTGCTCAAGGTAGTTCGCCCCGGCATCGGTCAACGTCAAGGTCCGCACGCCTCTCTGGAACAGGCTCACCCCCAGCTGCTCCTCCAGGGCCTTGATTTGGTGGCTAATCGCGGAGGGCGTAACGAATAACTCCTCAGCGGCGGCCTTGAAGCTTTGCAGCCTGGCGGCGACCTGAAAAGTCTTCAAAAATTTGAGGGAGGGCAAACGCATAGAGGCGACCTATAATACAGTAACCTGACCTAGCAACATTCATGCCAGCCGCCCAAATCCACAAAATTGACCACGTCCAGTTGACATAGAGTGACTGTGTGCCTGATTGGCGGGCGCATGGCGAGGAACGCCGCCCGATGCTGGCGCTCCTAACGTCACTCGCGCGCGCGAAACCAGCCGCTGATGCTGAGGCGGTCGCGCCGTGCAGGCAGCACTTCGTGTTCGCGTCCCGATGTTAGAAAGCATACGAGCCGGCCGCCAAGGGGCTCGATGTCCAGCACGCCGGTGTTTGCCTCATGCATGCGCAGCACGCCTCCATCGCCGGGTTCCCAGCCCTCATTTAAATAGAGCACCAGTGAAACCTTGCGTTGCGTCGTGCCTTGCGCCTGATCGACATGGCGCGCATAGGCGGCACCCGGCGGATAGAGCGAATAATGAAGCTCCGGCTCGAACAGCCCAAGGTAGGCCTCGCGATTACATTCGAGGCGCAAATCCTCCAATCGGACTAATAAAGCGCTCTCGGCCTCATGAAACGGCTCTCGCAACCAGCATGTGAAATCGCCTCGGACTTCTTCACGGCGTTGCGCGCTGGCTCGGGCGCCAACCCGGGCAGCGGCGAATTCTCCCCGCGACCGGCGATCGTTCGCGCATTTCTTGAGCCGGCCAACTTCCGCGGGCGAAGCAAATTGATCTCGAATCGAGATACCCCAAGCCTTTAACTCAGCGCTCGCATTCACCGCGAACTTTTGCGGAAGGCTTTGCGCATTGGCGCCGAGGCTCGTCGCCGAGATTTCGGCTTTTCCTTGCGCTTTCGTTTTGTGCTTTTCTTTCGCTTCTTCTTAGGCGCTTCCAGCATGCTGCCCCGGCAATCCTTCGCTCCGCAGCGACATGCGAATATGACATCCACATCGGCGGGATCATCATCATCGCGCCCAATCTGATAATCGTAGGCGAGTTCCTCGCCGGCTTGAATGGTGCGCAGGGCCTCGATGAAAATCCGCTTGTTGGTATTGACCGTTTGGCAGTTTGGATCGCAACCGTGATTTACGAAACGCGCATCGTTGCCGCCGACGCCCGCATCGATCACCGTCCTCGCATCCACCGTGAACAGGAAGGTGTGGCCGTCCTTCGGGTCCTTGTCCGCATAGCGTTCATCGGCTTGGGCGTGGGTCACTCGGTCGCCCAGGTATTCAAGGATTGTCGTACCTTTGCGGATGCGCCGCAGTGCGAACACGCCATTGCCATGGACGCGTGAGTGACGAACCTCAAATAGAGGCGTTCGGTGCCGCGGTTCCTTTTTCATACGGCGATCGGTGCTTTGATCGAGGCATGATGACGATAGTCGACGATTGCGAAGTCTTCGTAAGAATAGTCGAACAGGCTCGGCGGTTTGCGCAGTATTTTAAGGTGCGGTAAAGGAAAAGGTGCGCGGGAGAGCTGCAAATCGGCTTGCTCCAAATGGTTCAAATACAAATGGCAATCTCCACCCGTCCACACGAAGTCCCCGAGCGAAAGATCGCACTGCTGCGCAATCATGTGGGTGAGCAGCGCGTAGGAGGCGATATTGAAAGGCACGCCCAGCAGCGCGTCGGCACTGCGCTGATATAACTGGCAGGAAAGCCGGCCCTGCGCCACGTAGAACTGAAATAGGGCGTGGCACGGCAGCAGCGCCATGCGGTCCAATTCGCCCACGTTCCAGGCGCTGACAATGATGCGACGGGAGTTGGGGTTGCTTCTTAACTGCTCGAGAACCTGAGATAGCTGGTCGATTTGCGGGCCATCGTGGGTCGGCCAGCTTCGCCACTGCTTGCCATAGATGGGCCCAAGTTCCCCGTTCTCATCCGCCCACTCGTCCCATATGCTGACCTCGTGATCATGCAGATATTTGACGTTGGTATCGCCGCGTAGAAACCATAGAAGCTCATAAATGATCGAGCGCAGGTGCAGCTTTTTGGTGGTCACCAAAGGGAACCCGGCGTTTAAGTCGAAGCGCATTTGATACCCGAATACGCTTAAGGTCCCCGTGCCGGTCCTATCCTCCTTGGGACTGCCGTGCTCACGGATGTGACGCAGGAAATCGAGATACTCTCGCATCAGGCGTTCACTGGCGTGAGGTTGCCCGTGGGTGCATTGCGGCGGTAAGCATAAATCATCATCGCGGCCCCGATTACGATCATGGGCGTCGTCAGCAGCATACCCATGGTCAGCCAATCGCCGACCAAGTAGCCGATATTGGCATCCGGCAGACGCACCCATTCCACCACGAAACGCCCGCAGCCATATACCACCAGAAATAGACCGGTAGGCGCGAGCCGCGGTCGAGGCTTAGAGGTAAACCACAGCAAAACGAGGAATAACACCAGGCCTTCGAGAGTGGCCTCGTAGAGCTGCGATGGGTGGCGGGAAATCAACACACCCTGTGCATCCGGAACGCCAAATCCCCATGGCAAATCCGTGGGCTTCCCCCACAGCTCGCCGTTGATGAAATTGCCGAGGCGGCCGAAAAGTAAGCCAAGACCCGGCAGCGGCGCTACGAAATCGAGCACGTCCGCGACGTTTTTATGCTTTACGCGGGCGAATACGATGCACGCCATCAGAACACCGGTCATCCCGCCATGGAACGACATGCCTCCGTCCCAGATACGGAAGACATTCAGCCAGCTTTCGGCAATCACATCGTGGCCGTAAAAAAGGCACCAGCCTAATCGGCCGCCCAAAATCACCCCGATGGCGCAATAGAAAATGAGATCGTCAATCTCCAGGGGATTCCAAGTTGAGCCCGGCCGGCGAGCACGGTGCCGGGCCAGCCACCAGGCTCCAACGAACCCGATCAGGTACATGATTCCGTACCAATGCACACGCAGAGGGCCGATGGAAATGGCGACGGGGTTGATGTGCGGATAGGTCAGCATAGGTCTACTTTAAGCTTTCGTTGATGCGACAGAAATAGGCTTTCAGGTATCGGGTCTCCGGGATGGCAGGATGCATAGGGTGGTCCGGTGCCTGGCCGCCCAATTGCAGGATTTGCAGGTGCTTGTCTGCGCCGCGCGCCGCCTTGGCAATGGCGTCCTGTAAATCCTCCGCACTGAGGTGATAGGAACAGGAACAAGAGACCAGAATGCCCTCGTCTGCAATCAATTTAATGGCAAGCTGGTTCAGGCGCTTGTAAGCCGCCAGTGCTTTCGGCAGATCTTTCTTGCGCTTGGCGAAGGCCGGCGGGTCAACGATGATGACATCGAATCGTTCGCCCTCACTGAAGAGCTCTTCGAGAACCGTGAAGGCATCCCCCTTGCGGGTGAGCACCTTGACCCGGTTGCGCTCGGCATTCACCGCGGCCAATTCAAGGGCTGTTGCGGAGCTGTCCACGCAGATCACCTCGCGCGCACCCTGGTGCGCGGCGCGCACGCCCCAAGCTCCTACATAACTGAATACATCCAGAACGCGGGAACCGCGCCGCACGTATTTCCCAAGGTCGCGCCGATTAGCCGCTTGATCGAAAAACCAGCCGGTTTTCTGGCCTTCCACCAACGGCGCCAGGAACTCAAGACCCTCCTCCATTACGACCGCAGGCTTGTCGAAGCTACCCTTGGCGGTCTCCACATAGCTCGGCAACCCCTCCATAACCCGCGCGGAACTGTCGTTCTTAAAAAGCAGCGAATCGCATTTGAGTACTTGAATCAAGGCTTCTTGAATTTGCGCCTTGAGCTGCTCCATCCCGGCGGTGCCGATTTGCACGACACATGCCGAACCGTAGCGATCGACGATCAGGCCTGGCAGTCCATCGGACTCCCCATACACCAATCGATAGTAGGGTTTCGGGTACAGCCGTTCGCGCAGCGTCAAGGCCGTTCGGATGCGCTCCGCCAGCCATGCCGTATCGGGAATCTTCCAAGTTTGCAGCAGGCGTGCGGCAATCAAGGAACGTGGATTGACGTAGGCTAACCCTAAGGCGCGGTCATTATGAGCCAGAACGCGCACCAGCTCGCCGCCCTTGAACTTGGGCAAAGGCGACTGTGCAGTATCAACCTCGTTGCTGAAGATCCACAGATGTCCCGCGTGAATTCGGCGATCTTCGTTGCGCTTGAGACGCAGCGCAGGCAGTTGCGCCACATTACCGGAATCGGACATGAAAAGTACTTCGGCTATAGTAAAGGCCATTCTAGCAACTTAAGGCCGCGAAGATGCTGCGCAATCATCTTGCCGACGAGACCAGCCCGTATCTGCTACAGCATGCCGACAATCCAGTTGAGTGGTATCCCTGGGGCGAGGCCGCCTTGGCTCGCGCCCTGCGGGAAAACAAGCCGATCCTGTTGTCGATCGGGTATTCGGCCTGCCACTGGTGCCACGTGATGGCGCACGAGTCTTTCGAGGATCCCGCTACCGCAGCCTCGATGAACGAGTTATTCATCAACATCAAAGTCGATCGCGAAGAACGCCCCGACCTGGACAAGATTTATCAGGTCGCGCAACAAATGCTGACGCAAGGCTCCGGCGGCTGGCCCTTGACCATGTTTCTCTCGCCCGACAAGCAGCAGCCTTTTTTCGGCGGCACCTATTTTCCCAAGGAAGCTCGCTATGGCATGCCGGCATTCGGTGCGATATTGCGCCGCGTGGCTGAGTACTATCGCACTCAAGGTACCCAGATCGCCGCGCAAAACGCTCAGCTTCAGGCAGCGCTCGCGAGTCTCGTGCCGCAGCCGGCTGTTGGAGTAGCGCTTGATGACTCGCCCCTCACTCAGGCGCGCGCGGCATTGGAGCGCTCGTTCGATGCCACCTTCGGGGGCTTCACCGGGGCTCCAAAATTTCCGCACCCCAGCAGCATTGAACGTTGCCTGCGGCAATGGCATGCGACGCAGGGTTTGTCCACGCCCGACCTGAAAGCGCTGTACATGGCCAGTCTTACGCTGACACGCATGGCGGAAGGGGGCATTTACGATCAACTCGGCGGAGGATTCGCGCGCTATTCCGTCGATGGCTCTTGGATGATTCCGCATTTCGAGAAAATGCTCTACGACAATGCGCAGCTGCTTTGCGAGTACTCGCGTGCGCATCTTGCGACGGGCGAAGCACTGTTTGCGCGGGCGGCGAATGAGACGGCCGATTGGGCCGTGCGCGACATGCGCTCGCACGAGGGCGGGTTTTATTCCAGTCTCGATGCGGATTCCGAAGGCCACGAAGGAAAGTTCTATGTTTGGACGCCGGGCGAGGTCCAAGGACTGCTATCGACGCAGGAATACGCGGCGTTTTCAGCCCGATTCGGCCTAGATCGTGCGGCCAACTTCGAGGGCCGGTGGCATCTGCACGCCTACGGGTCGATTCATGATATTGGCGCGGCACTCGGGGAGTCGCCTGCGGCCGTGGAATCATTGATTGATTCTTCGCGTGCGAAACTATTGAAGGTCCGCAATCTGCGCGTTTGGCCCGCGCGCGATGAAAAAATACTCACCGCCTGGAATGCGCTCATGATCAAGGCATTGGCCATTGCCTCGCGGGTCCTGAAGCGGCCCGATCTGGCGGAAGCAGCGTTCGCCGCCACGGACTTGGTGCAGCGCCACCTGTGGCGCGACGGCCGGTTGCTCGCAACTTACAAGGATGGCCGTGCTCATCTGCCCGCCTATCTTGATGACTACGCCTTCCTGGCCGACGCCCTATTGGAGCTTCTGCAGACCCGATGGCGCAGCAGCGATCTTGTCTTTGCGTGCCAGCTGGCAGAGGTAATGCTCGAGCAGTTCGAGGACCCGGAAGGCGGATTTTTCTTCACCGCCAAGGAGCACGAGCGTCTCATTCACCGCAGCAAGACATTCGGCGACGAATCAGTCCCTTCGGGCAACGGCGTCGCGGCCGCCACGATGTGCCGGCTCGGGTTTTTGCTGGGCGAAACTCGTTACCTCGACGCGGCCGAGCGAACACTCAAGGCCGCATGGCCCGGGTTGCAGGAGTACCCCCAGGCACACATGAGCTTAGTGAGCGCGCTGGAGGATTTCTTGTCCTCGATGCAAATCGTGGTGATTCGCGGCGAAAGAGACGGCGTTGAGCAATGGGCCCAGGACTTGAGCCGGCTGTACGCACCGACCCGGATGATCTTCGCCATCCCAGCGGACGCCGAATTGCCACCGCTGCTTGCGGCTAAGCGAGCGGGAAGCGAAACGCTGGCCTACCTGTGCAGCGGCATGAGCTGCTCCGCACCCGTGGCGAATTTCGCAGAATTATCACTCGTTCTGGCCGTTACCGAGAGGCATAGCGCTTGCGAAGCTCCGCCCCAACGCGGCGCTTGAAGTCGCCGTGCAGCGCATCGGAGTAAAACGGCGCCGCATTCCAGTCCAATGCCCAAGGTTGTGCGGTGCGCGTGCTTTCAGGTTCAGCGCTGTCGCGAGGAAATATATGGGCGTGCAGCGCTGGGTCCACGTTCCCGTATATGGCGTAGTTAATTCGTGCCGCAGCGGTGACGAGCAAGAGTACATCCCCGATAATGGCCATATCGTCGAGAAATTGGCTGCGCGCCTGGGCCGGTAATGCGTTCAGATGCGGCACCACCGGATCGGGAAGCAGTAGGCAATATCCGGGCAATACCTGGCGCTCGCCCATGACAACCCAGCCTGAAGGCAGCTTCGCAATGGCTGCCGGCAAGCGGCTCAAGCGGCAGCGCTCCACTAAATCATCAATGGTGGTCATTGCCATATTTTTCCCGAGCCCTCGCAATCGTTGCGGCATCGACCGGCGGTGCCGAGTTACCGAAGTTGGATCGAATATAGGTGAGCAATGCAGCGGCATCCTGATCTTTCATCCACCCGAACAACAGCATCTGCGTCGGATAGCGGCCCGCTGGAATGGTGGCCGGCCGCTGCTGGCTCAAAACCCACTGAGTCAATTCAATCGGATCGCCGCGGACCGCGGCAGACCCCAAGAGAGCCGGATAAACGTTGGGCACGCCCTCGCCTTTGTCTCGGTGGCATGGAGCGCAGTTTTGTAGGTATAGCGCCTCGCCTCGGTCAGCCGGATTTGGAGCGGGAGCATCCGCGGACCCGGCGGGTTTTGATGATGATGAACAGGCGACGATGAGCGGGCACAGCAAGAGCGGCCAGAGCGCAGCGACTCGCATCGCTAGCCGCGCCAAGTCCGAAAGCCGCCAGTATCCAAGTGCACAAAATTCGAGGCGCGGTAATAGCCCACGCCCCCACGCTTCAACTCCAACGCGTGAGCGGCTAGATCCGCAGTATCCACGCCGCTCATGCGTACATCGATGGCGCGCCCCTGCATGTGTAGGCTGTGTTGCGATACTCCCGTGCTGTGCGCGCGCAGCGCATCGTTGCTCTCGGGCGAGCGATAGCCGGAAATGACGCTGTAGGCGGCGGGTGCGCCCGCTTGCGCCGCGACATCCACCAAGTAATCGAGAAGCTTGGGATCAATGGCGTGTTTTTCGCCATTGCGGAAATCTCGGAGCAGACTCTCGATCGCGACCAGTGCATCGCTCACATAAGCATTATCGCGAAAGTACTCGATATCCAACCGCTCAGCGGTATGCAAATTGAGCAGGGCGATGCGCTTGGAGTGCGCGCCGATGGCGGCGCTCCAAGCGCGCGAGCATACGGCTGCGCCCGCCAAGGCGCCGGTAGCCATCAGCATGCAGCGTCGAGAGATCACCTAGGCATCCTCGCTCAGCAACTGGCCTTGATCGAGCGCGAGCACGGTGGGCCGCGGGAAGAAATTGAATTCCGACGCCGATGCCCAAGTGTAGGCGCCCATCATGCGGCCGACGACCAGGTCGCCCATGTCGAGCTTGGGCAGGTCGACTCTCTCGCGGATGACATCGATGCTGTCGCAGGTCGGTCCGGCGAGTACCGATGGGAAAGTTTCCGCACCCGACGATAGCGCCTCAACGGGAAATACCGAGTGATCATACATTTGGCCGCTGTAGCTGCCATAGACCCCGTCATCGAGGTAATACCACCACCGCCCGTCGCGCAAAGCACGGCCCATCACGGAGGCCACGGATATTGCGGCGGGAGCAGCGATATAG
This sequence comes from Steroidobacteraceae bacterium, assembly GCA_036401515.1. Lineage (GTDB taxonomy): Bacteria > Pseudomonadota > Gammaproteobacteria > Steroidobacterales > Steroidobacteraceae > Bog-1198. The sequence goes on along the minus strand of DASWUU010000067.1, from coordinate 14,185 downwards.
CGGCCTGGCTCAGCAATGACGCGCGTGCCGGACGGCAATTTACTGAGCGCCGCTTTCAAGGGCGCGCAGAACTCTTCGATGGGCATGGCAGGTTTTAGGTAATCCACTGGAAATCCGCCGCCGATGTCGAGAATATGCGCAGCGTGTCCCGCCTGCTCAGCGCTCTGCAGCAATTCCCGGCACACGTCGATCGCCCTGACCATCATGGCCGGGTCGGCATTTTGAGAGCCCGTGTGAAACGAAAGGCCGTCAATCTTTATGCGCAAGCTAGCAGCAAGCTGGAACAGATCCCCGACCGCTTCCGGATCGCAGCCGAACTTGCGCGAAAGATCGACCTGGGCGCCGGGGCTGCGAAATGAAACGCGGATCAAAAGCGAACAGCGGGTGCGAAACTGGGTGAACTTGCGTAACTCATCCGGATTGTCGATGACGAATAGGCCCACTCCGAAGCTTAAAGCCGTTCGAATGTCGCTGTCGCGCTTGATTGGATGAGTATGGATGCAGCGTGCGGGCTCAACCCCTAAGCGACGCACCAGTTCCACTTCGCCGTTGGTCGCGAGATCGAAGAATGCGCCTTCAGCGTCCAGGGTAGTGATGAGCGATGCGTGCGGCAGCGGTTTCAATGCGTAATGCAGATCGACGCCCGGCAGCGCCGCGGCGAGCCGGCGATATTGCCGGCGCACGCGTTCGGCATCAATGATGAACAGCGGGGAGCCGTAGCGCTCTACCAAATGTCGAACTGCCTCTCGCGAGAAAGGGTCTTGACTGGGATCAAGTTCCATCTGCTAGCCGACGCTCAGCTCCAAGGAATCATCTCCCATGCCGCTGGCGCGCTGCAGCCGATCGAGAATCGCCGCCCATCTCTCATCCAGTGGCAATTTTTGCACAAAGATTTTTACGCAACCTACTCGATCGAGCGTGCGTAGGTGATTGTAGAGGTTATGTGCATAGGTGTCCGCCTTTTTGCCGGCGTTGATCCAAGTCATATGCCGCTGGGTCTGCAGCGGCGGGCGCATGGCCAATACGGCGACTTTTTCGCCCCGCGCCACGATCTCACCGGCCCGTACTTCGAGTTCGTCGGAATCCACGATTTCAAGCGGCGTGGAGGGCGCGTAGTGCAATGCCCGATCGCCCGGAACACGAGGAACAGGCCCACCGATCGCCAATACTCCCACCGCCTGCTCGAGTTGCGAACGCGTGATGAAACCGGGTCGCAGGAGCCTCGCTTGATTGTCCAAGCAGGACACTATGGTGGACTCAAGCCCGATGGGCGAGTCGCCCCCGTCCAGAATTACCTGGATCGCATCGCCGAGCTCATCCCGCACATGCTCAGGCTTGGTCGGACTTAAACGTCCGTAGCGGTTTGCGGATGGTGCCGCAATACCTCCGCCGAAGGCATTCAGCAGCTGCTGCGCCATGGGATGCGAGGGAACGCGGATGCCGATGCTGTCCTGCCCTCCCGTGACGATGTCATTGACATTCTCCGCCTTGGGCAAAATCAGCGTCAAAGGGCCCGGCCAAAATCGATCAGCCAACTGTTGGGCAACGGGCGGCATATGAGAAACCCAGCGATGTAGATAGCGCGGATCGTCCAAGTGCACGATCACGGGATGATCGGGCGGGCGCCCCTTGACCTCGAAAATCTTGCGCACTGCCGCTGGGTTGGCGGCATTCGCGCCAAGCCCATAGACGGTCTCGGTCGGAAACACGACCAATTCCCCGGCGCGCAACGCTTCGACCGCGGCTTCAATGTCTGTCTGTGTAGCTCTTACCACATGCTCATGATATCAAGACTCAGCTGCGAGCAAGGGGACGCTTCGATTCCTTGGCCGCCTTTCAGGGTTCCGATCGAGCTCCGACCCCGGATGCCGCGGGCTGTGTAGCCGGAAGGCGACATTGTAGGAACACCAAGTCGAGCCAACGACCAAACTTGAATCCCACTTCATGGAAATGGCCCACATTGACGAAACCCAGGCTTTGATGCAGATGGATGGATACGACATTGTCGGCATCGATCCCCGCGATCATGATGTGCTTCTGCATAGCCGAAGCTCGAGCCATGAGCTCGGTGACCAGCATTCGGCCGATGCCTTTCCCGCGGCAATCCCTGCGCACGTGAACGCTATGTTCCACGGTATGCTGATAACAAGGCGGTGCACGAAAATCTGCAAAGGTGCCGAAACCTGTGATGCCGGAAGCGTCTTTGGAAACGATGAAGGGAAAGCCGCCGGCACGCTTCGAGTCGAACCAAGATTCCCCGCGCTCCGGGCTGAGTTCCAACTCGGTGTAAACGGCCGTCGAGGTGCGGATAATCTCGTTATAGATCGCCAGTATCGCGGCAAGATCTTGGCGGCAGGCGTCATCGATCATGCCTTATACTAGACCATCAATGAGCGAGCAGATGCACCATTCCCATCACCATCCCAATGGCGAAAGCGACGCCTCGCCGGCAACCAGCGCACTGGAATCGCGGGTTCGCGCGCTGGAGGCGCTATTGACCGAAAGAGGTTACATCGATCCCGCAGCCCTCGATGTGCTGATCGATGCCTATCAGACAAAAATAGGTCCACGCAATGGCGCACGAGTCGTGGCGCGCGCTTGGCGCGACCCTGATTTCAAAAACTGGTTGCTGATGGATGCGACGGCGGCGATTGCCTCTATGGGATTCAGCGGCCGTCAAGGTGAACACATGGTGGCGGTCGAGAACACGCCGCAGGTGCATAACATGGTGGTCTGCACGCTGTGCAGTTGTTATCCCTGGTCGGTGCTGGGGCTGCCGCCGACTTGGTACAAAAGCGCTCCTTATCGGGCACGTGCGGTAAAGGATCCCCGCGGCGTACTTCGGGACTTCGGTGTTGAACTCCACGCCTCGACGCAGATCCGCATTTGGGATTCGACTGCGGAAGTCCGCTACCTCGTGCTACCCCAGCGGCCGGCGGAATCGCTGCATATGAGTGAGGAGGAACTTGCAAATCTCGTCACGCGCGATTCCATGATCGGAACCGGGCTGGCTGGCGCCACAGCATGAGTTATCACTCCTACGCCGATTTAGGAGGCCAAGATGTGCGCGGCGCCATCCTTCAAGAGCCTGAGGGCGAGCTGTTCCACGCAGCCTGGGAGCCGCGAGTTATGGCTCTCGTAGTGGCCATGGGGCCGACAGGCCTGTCTAACATCGACATGAATCGCGCGGCCCGCGAAACGCTGCCGAATTACCGTGAACTCAGTTACTACGAGATTTGGTTGGCGGCACTAGAGAAGCTATTGTCGGAAAAGGGTGTGCTTAAGGATGCGCTTCCTCCGCCGGCGCCGCTCATGCGGGCCGATCTCGTTGCTGCGACGATCGCGAGGGGGTCCCGCACTCTTCGCACGGCACCCAATCCTGCCCGGTATGCGGTCGGGCAAGCCGTGCGAACCGTTGCCGCGCAGCCTGCGCACCACACGCGTCTCCCCGCTTACGCCCGCGACAAATCGGGCGTGGTCGAGCGTATCCATGGCCCCCATGTTTTCCCGGATACGAACTCCCGAGGCTTGGGAGAATCTCCGCAATGGCTATATACGGTGGTCTTCGAGGAGCAGGAACTGTGGGGCAAGCAAACGCCGCCGCAGCGCTCCGTGGTCTCAGTGGACGCCTTCGAGCCGTACCTGCAACCCGCATGACGCCCGAGGCACTGCTGAGGCTGCCCGGAATGCCCTTAGAGGCCGATAGTCCGGTGTTCAATGAGCCCTGGGAAGCCAGAGCCTTCGCCATGGTGCTGGCGCTGCATGAGCGGGGACTGTTCACCTGGGCACAATGGGCTGAGGCGCTGAGTCGCCAAATCGGTTTGGCGCAAGCCGCCGGCGACCCTGACCACGGCGACACCTATTACCAGCATTGGTTACTGGCGCTCGAATCGCTGGTCCGGAAATTGCCTGCCTAAAGCGAGGGTTTCACCGACTCCGAAGGCGGGGGCCTTGCCTCCACCGTGACTTCAGGCGGATCGAGCGCCGTGCGCGTCCAACTGCCGTCCCCCTTGCGGTTAAGCTCATAGGCGGGCCAATAGTGCTTGTCGAGCTTTAGGGTGATGACGTCGGTCTGCCCATTCCAGCTGATCGTCGTCAGACGTAAGGAGGCGCGATCCGGCTTGCCGCTAACCGCTCTGATGAAGGCGTCCAGATCCGGCGTTGGTTGGCCGTCGACTTCGGTGATGCGCCGGCCGGCATACAACCCGTAGTGGGTGGCCGGAGAGCCGTAAAAGAAAAACGACACGAACACGCCGTAGGGTGCGATGCCGCGCTGTGCCGCCATGGCGCGATGCGGCGCCTGCAAGGTCGCGCCCGCCCAGATCAGCACTCGGTCGATGTCCCCGCCGTTCAACGCCACGGTTTTCAAGGGCAAGGTTTTTTCAGCGCCATCGCGCCATACCGTCACGCTCACCGTGGGACTTTGCACGGCGCGCTCGACTTCACGGAAACGATTCACCACTTTGCCATCGATGGCCAACAGCAAATCCCCCGGTTCGAGCAACAAAGATGCAGGCGAGCCGGCAACCAGTCGATTGACCCCGAGCACTTGGCGGTGCTGCGGGTTGTGCTCTTCGAAGCGCCGCACCCATGCATCCGGCAGTCCCAACTCGCGAGCGCCGGCGAGGGACTGCACGTCGAATTCCGCTTCGAAGGAATATAGGGGCCGTCCGTCGGCAACCACGCCGATCATTTCGCTGACCAGATCGGCCGGTATGCCGCGATTGATTTGTTCCAATTCCCGCTGCGACTCGAAGGCAAAACTCGACCAAAGCGCCAACACGTCGCCTTTTTCATCCGTGAGCACGCCGTCGTAGTCCGTCGGCGGATTGATCAGGCTTACCGCCTCCAAGTTGCTGTCGCGGAAGCGCAGCGTGCGCGACAGGGGAAATGAAACCACATCGACACTCGATATCTGCGTTTTCTGCGAGAGTATTTTCGAGTCGGCACGCTGCCCGACCACCCAAACATCATCGCCGGCACTCAACGGGCGCGTGACTAACGTCGCCGCTCGCACCGGCGTGGTGCCGATCGACTTCGGGTCATAGGAGACTACCGCGAGATTATGCAGCGGATGAATGAACACGACTTTGCCGGGGACTTCAATCGTTCCTGCAAAGGTGATGCGCACATCGCCCATCGCCACCGGCACCGTGTTGCGATCGATCGCCACCAATCCGCGCTTCGCGTCTACGATCACTCCAGTGCCGTGATAGTTCTTTTCGGTAACGCCGGAAGTTGAATAGGGCATATCGAAATTCACCATCACTAGGGACGGTGCCAATCGATCGATGCGCGCATCGCCGGTCTTGGCAAATTGCGTCGAAGCGGGCTTGAGCGGCGACGCGGGCGGCCCGGAGCTGATGCTGCTGCAAGGCCAGGTTCCTAGCGTATCGTCGCGCTTGCATTCTCGTCCCGGAAACCAGCGCCTATCCATGCGAATGACTTTGAGCTGAACCGCACGCGGATCCTCAAGCGTAACGTAGCGCACGGGCACTCTGGCCCCATCGGCGAGTTCGGCCAATGCTGCGGCAAACTCATCGACGTTGTCGACCTTCTTGCCGTTGAACGAACTGATCAAGGCGGCGCGAGGGATGCCTGCGGCGCCGAACACGTAGCCCGGATTGGCGATGTACACGCCCTTGATGGGCACGTTGAAGTGACGCGCCTGCTGATAGGACAGCGTATGCACCACCGCCTCGCCGAATTCGATGAATTCGTCCGGCGTAATGGTGCTCAGGGACTGCACTTGCAGCTCGTGCTGCATTACCTGGCTGCCGCGCTGTACTTCGACTTTCACCCGTTCGCCGACATGAGCGTCGAGCACGTCTTCGAGCGAGAAAAACTCCGGGATCGGCTTGCCGTCGATGGCCACGAGGACATCGCCGGGGGCCAACACGCCGTCGGCGCTCGAACCGGGCTGCACGTCCTCGACCACCAGCATGCCGGTCAGCTTCGGATAGGTTTTGCGCATGGAGGCCTCCGTCTCCGCGTGCAGGCCGAGGCGCTTGAGCTCATCGTAGGGCGTGTACTTGAAGACGGTTTCCAGCGTGCCGCGCGGCACCGGCTTGCCGGCATCGATATATTTCAGCGCGCGGACCACCGCAGTCAGTGGCAAGTAAAAGCTTGAGGCAGCGCCGGTAGCGCCACCGGCATTGAGCGCCACGACGCGCCCTTCGATGTCGATCACCGGCGAACCGGAAGAACCGCCCGAGGTGCCGGAAGCGGCTTGGAAATAAAAAGTATTGAAATCGTTGTACTTGCCGTAACCGTATTCTGGGGCTTCGCGGTCCAAACGCGCCAGGGTCCCCGCGAGGATCGATAGCTGCTCGCCCGCATCGTTGCCCACGACGCGAATTTCTCGGCCGATCACCGCGCCTTGCGGAGACAGCGGCAATTCGGTCGGCTGAATAAAGTGCAGCTTTGCCGGATCGTAGTGATAAATGCCGAAATCATGGATCGGATCCCGATAAATCGGATACAGCTGCACTTCTTCCCGATTTAAGAAAATGGCCTGCGCAGTCACTGGGCCGGGCGTTACCACGTGCCGATTGGTCAAGATCAGCCCGCGCTTGGCATCGATGACGAAACCGGTAGCCTGGGCAGTCGTGTTCCACTCAGTATCGAAAGCGCGAGCGCTATCGATTTGAATGGTCACCACGCCGGTGGCGATTCTTTCGAGCGTCTGAGCCCAGTTCGCCGGGGTACTGGGAATGCCGGGTGCTGGAGTGGCGGGCGGGGCGCTGAAGGCGGGAGTAATGGACAACGCAAGCAAAGACAACAACAGCGAAATACGGGACATGCCGATCCTAGGGTTAGATTTCGTTCAATGACTTCGGATCGGACAGATTAGGACCCTCGCGGTTCCTATTAAGCAGGAATTCGCCTCCAAACCAGGTCCAACTGCTTCGCGGCGCGCACATCATCCAATCGTCGGACCGGCATTGTATGCGGGGCCGAGGTGAGTTTCTCGGGGTCATGGCGCATTTCTTCCCGAATTGAAGCCATCGCATCGCAAAAACGGTCGAGGTCTTCCTTGGCTTCCGTCTCCGTGGGCTCGATCAAAAGGCACTCGGGCACCAGCAAAGGGAAATACGTTGTAGGCGCGTGGAATCCATAGTCCAGTAAGCGCTTGGCCACATCCATCGCCGAAACGTGGTAGGCCTTGTTTTCCTGCTTCAAAGTAATGATAAATTCGTGGCTGGCGCGGCGCTCGGGATAGGCGGCTTCGAAGCCAAGTGCCTGCAGCCGTTTCATCAAGTAATTGGCGTTCAGCGCAGCAAATTCCGCGACTCGCACCATGCCTTCCCCGCCCAGCAGCCGCATATAGATATAGGCCCGCAAATTCACGCCTGCGTTGCCCATAAAACCCGATAGACGGCCGATGGATTGCGGCAAATCGCGTTCCGTCAACCATCGATAGCGCGCGTTTTCTTTGCCGACAATCGGCAGAGGCAGAAATGGCTTCAAACGGGCGCTTACACCAACCGCGCCCGATCCGGGGCCGCCGCCGCCGTGCGGCGTCGAGAAGGTCTTATGCAAATTCATGTGAATGACGTCAAAGCCCATATCGCCGGGGCGCACCTTGCCGAGAATGGCGTTTAGATTCGCGCCATCGTAGTAAAGAAGGCCGCCGGTGTCATGCACGGTTCGCGCGATTTGCACGATCTTGCGTTCGAACACGCCCAAGGTTGAAGGATTGGTGAGCATGATGCCCGCGGTGGCGGGGCTCACAGCCGCCTTGAGCGCCTCAATATCCACATCCCCGTTCGCATCGCAGGGAATCTCCCTGACTGTGTAGCCGCACATGGTCGCTGTCGCAGGATTCGTGCCGTGCGCGGCCTGCGGCACGATAATTTCGGTGCGCCCCGTATCGTTGCGCGCACGATGATAGGCACGGATCATCGCCACACCGGCAAATTCGCCCTGTGCGCCTGCCATCGGCGTCAGGCTCACCGCCGGCATGCCCGTGATCTCCTGCAGCATCTCCTGCAATTCATACATGCAGGCGAGAAAGCCCTGCGGTTCAGGCCCGAGTGGATGCCTGCCCAAGAACTCCGGCAACATCGCGTATGTGTTGCAGGCCTTGGGGTTGTACTTCATGGTGCAGGAGCCCAGAGGATAAAAGTGCGTGTCTATGGAGAAGTTCATCTGCGAGAGCCGGGTGAAGTGGCGCACCGCCTGCAGCTCCGAGACTTCAGGCAATGCCGGTGGGCTTCTGCGGCGCAGATTCTCGGGTACACGCACCGAACCTGCGGCCTTCGGCGGAAATTGCGTGACAGCGCCGCGTCCCGGTTTGCTCAACTCGAATATCAGAGGCTCGCGCAATTTCAATTCAGTCATGAGAGCTTCCTAGGCGGCGCGCGATGCGCTCATGGCATCGGTCAGCGCTGCGCGGTATTTGTCAATGTCGACACCGAGCTTGGTTTCGGTTGCACATACCAACAGGGCATGTCCCAATTCCGGATAACCTTCGCTCAAGTCCAAGCCCCCGACAATTCCTTTGCGATATAGAGCTCTGAGAACTTCAGCGGGCGGCCGATCCAGCAACAGGACGGCCTCGTGAAAGTGTGGGGCGGTAAAAGCTCGCTTCACGCCGGCGACTTGACTCAAGGCTTCCATCAGCTCCCCGGTGCGCTGCATGCAGGCCTGCGCCACTGCTTCCAAACCTCTGGGACCGAGAAGACTCATGTAAATGGTTGCGGCGGTCACCATCAAACCCTGATTGGTGCAGATGTTGGAAGTCGCCTTGCTGCGGCGTATGTGTTGCTCGCGCGCCTGCAGCGTCAAGCTGAAGCCGGGACGGTCCTCCGAATCCACGGTGCGCCCGACGATTCTGCCCGGCATCTGCCGCACGTAGTGCATCCGGGTTGCCATAAACCCGAAATAAGGTCCTCCAGAAGCCAGCGGCACCCCCAGCGATTGGCCTTCCCCGCAGACAATGTCGGCGCCGCGCACGCCTGCGATTTCGGCGCCCCACTCGCCAGGCGGCTTCAGAAGCGCCAAGGAGATCGGATTGACGACGGCGATCAAGAGGATTTTGTTCTCGTGTGCCCAGTTGGTCAGGGCGTCGACTTCTTCGAGGCTACCGAAGAAATTCGGCTGCTGAACCACCAACGCCGTGAAATCCTGCCCGCTGTAAGGTTCGAGCGCCTCAGGAAGCGTGACACCCGCGGATTTGTCATAGTCCACCGGTACAAAGCTGATGTCCTGGTTGCCGGCAATGGCCCGAGCCACTTGAGCGTATGTCGGATTGACGGCACGCGGCATTAGGATTCGTCTGGAACTCGAGCTGCGATTGGAACGCACCGCCATGAGGCAGGCCTCCGCAAGCGCAGAAGCGCCGTCATACAGGGATGCGTTTGACACCTCCATGCCGGTGAGCGCGCACATCATAGACTGGTATTCATAAACGAGCTGCAAGGTCCCCTGGCTGGCTTCAGCCTGGTATGGCGTGTATGCGGAATAGAATTCTCCGCGCGTTGCAATGGACCAGACGGGCGCCGGTATATGGTGCTCGTAGGCGCCCGCCCCGATAAAGTTCAAGGGCCGTCCGTCGATCGCGGCACGCTCGCTCATAAGCCGAGCGATTTCCATTTCAGAAAGCGGCGACGGCAACTTCAATGCGCCGGCGCGAAGCGCCGCGGGAATCTCGTCGAACAAATCCTCGATGCCATTCACGCCGATGACGTCCAACATGCGCGCGATGTCATCGGCGGTGTGGGGAATAAATGCCATACGCGTCCCTTACTTGGATTCTTCGGCCAAAAAAGTCTCGTAAGCGGCCGGGCTCATCAGAGACGTCGCGTTGCCGGAGGCGTTCGACTCCAGCCGGAATAGCCAACCTGCCCCGTACGGATCTTCGTTGAGCAGCTCGGGTTTGCTCGCCAATGCAGGATTATTGGCAACGACCTTGCCCGCCAACGGACAGTACACATCCGAGGCCGCCTTGACGGACTCGACGACGGCGCAGGCCTCACCGGCGCTCAAGCTCCGGCCCACGTCCGGCACCTCTACGAATACCAAATCGCCCAATGCGCTTTGGGCATGGTCCGTGATGCCAATCTCCAGTGTGCCGTTGTGGGTCTGGCGCACCCATTCGTGGCTTTTTGTGTACTTAAGATCAGCCGGTATATTGTTGCTCAAATTCAGCTCTCCTAATGAAGGTCGATCAATGGCTTTCCGTGGCGCACGAAGGGCGGCTTGACGATGCGCGCGGCGTGCAATTTTCCCCGTATGTCCACCTGCACGCTCTGCTGCAACGTTTTGGGTACCCTCGCCAAAGCGATGGAGCGGTTCAACGTGGGTGAAAAAGTTCCGCTGGTGACTTCACCGGTCAGACCGTTCGAAGCGTCGCTGCCTATCTGCACTTGCTGATGACTGCGCAGCACGCCCCGGTCCTCAAGCAGCAAACCGACGAGTTCTTTTCCACTCTCGAGCCGCGCGCGTTCCAACGCTTCGCGTCCTATAAAGTCGCGGTCCGGCGGGTCGAAGGCCACCGTCCATGCAAGGCCGGACTCCAACGGGTGGTAATTCTCATCCATATCGTTGCCGTATAAATTCATGCCCGCTTCCAGCCTGAGCGTATCTCGGGCGCCCAACCCTGCGGGCCTCACGTCTTGCGCCAGCAAGCGCTGCCAAGTCTCCGCGGCATCGGTCGCGGGGAGCATAATCTCGAAACCGTCTTCGCCGGTGTAGCCAGTCCGCGCGACAAACCAAGAGCCGAACGGGGCGCCGAAGAATGGCTTCAATTCGAGGGCGGCTGCTTGCTGCTCCGGGTGGAGCAGATTTGCTGCCTTGCGCCGCGCGTTCGGGCCCTGGACGGCGATCATCGCCAATTCCTTGCGCTCAGCCACGGTGACATCGAACTCGACGGCTTCCTTTCGTATCCAAGCCAGGTCTTTGTCCCGCGTCCCTGCATTAACGACCATGCGGTACCACGTCTCCGACATGACATACACAATGAGATCGTCGATCACGCCGCCGTTGGGCAGCAACATGCAGGAGTAAAGCGCCTTACCGAAGCTTTTGAGGCGGCCAACATCATTCGCCAACAGAAAGCGCAAGAATTCCCGAACGCGGCCGCCGGTCAGATCGACGATGCACATGTGCGAAACGTCGAACATGCCGGCATCCTTGCGCACGGCATGATGCTCTTCGATCTGCGAACCGTAGTGCAGCGGCATGTCCCAGCCGCCGAAGTCGACGATTTTTGCGCCCAACCGGACGTGGGAATCGTAGAGGGGAGTCCTAAGGCCCATCGCAACCTCGCGGCAAAAGTATACAAAGACGCGTGCACCTTCGTGCTTCGCCCCTCTGTCCTTAAGACCTGAGAGATTGCGCGCCTGATGCCAAGCGTTGCTCCCCTTCGGTGGATCGCCTGTTGCGACCGCTCTCCAGAGACCGCGAGAGTCTGCCGTTCGTGTGCCTGAGCGTTTCCGGGCGGTTGCGCCTTCGGCGGTCCTTAAATCAGGACTCTCTCCAGACAGCTCTTATCGCGATGCACGGTATGATACAGAAGAGACTCTCGGACATGAAGCGCCAAGGCCTCATATATCTTGCGCTTACCCGCCGGATTTTTTCGCCGGCCATCCCATTTTTATGAGTTCCGCGACAATCGCGTCACGGTGATCTCCCTGAATTTCGATGATGCCGGCGCGCACCGTGCCGCCCGAGCCACAGCGCTTCTTGAGCTTGGTTGCCAGCGCTTCGATATCGGCAAGTGACAGCGGCAGACCCGTGATGGTGGTGACACCCTTCCCTGCCCGCCCCTGAGTCTCGCGCGCAACGCGTACGGCGGCCACTTTGCCCGCGCCCGGCGCGCCTTTGGGGCAAATGCACTCGCGGACCGGCCGGCGGCAGTTGGGGCACAAGCTCCCGAGGCCGGTCGAGTAAACAATCCGCGAACTCATCGGTCGCAGTCATCAATGGTACGGGATTTGCGATTAGAATTCGCGCGCATAAAAAATTTCCTCACATTAGCGAGTCCCAAAGTGCCTGCACCAAAAATCGCGTTCATGCTGCTTCTCAGTCTGCCCTCTTTGGCGCTGAGCGACACCTTCCACTACGTGTTTATCACCGGCGACAAGAACGTAGGGCACCTGACCGCGGAGACCGCAGGTGACAAAACCACCGTAGACTACGATGTAAAAAATAACGGTCGCGGCCCGACGATCGCCGAATCAATCACGCTGGATGCGGCCGGATTGCCTACCGAATGGACGGTGATGGGAAGCACGACGTTCGGCAGCAAAGTTGCAGAACATTTTAAGCGCAAAGGCGCCCAGGGCGAGTGGCAGGACTCCACCGGCAAGGGGCATACGACAATTCACACGCCAAGCATTTACTTGGCGCAAAGCGGGAGTCCCTGGGCCAATGGCATTTACGCGCGTGCATTGCTAAGAACAGCGGACAAGCGCTTGCCGGCGCTACCCGGCGGGGATGTTCGTCTGGAGAAGGGCGAAACGCTCACGGTACAAGGCAATTCGGGCCCGCTCGAGGTCACACGCTACGATCTGATCGGCATCGATCTGGATCCCGAGACCGTTCTGCTCGATGCCAACAACAACCTGTTTGCCGACGTAGATGCCAGATTCGTTCTGGTGCGAGCAGGATATGAAGGCGAACAAAAGAGATTGCGCGAGATGGCGGCGGCCTGGTCGAGCCAACGCTTCGTGAACATCGAGCGCGAGGTCGCCCACCACTACGCAGGACCCATCCGCATCCACGGCGTGAGGCTGTTCGACCCCCGGACTTCGTCCCTGACGCAACCGGTCTCGGTCCTGGTGAGGGACAAGGTCATCGCCGCCGTGGAGGCGCTCGACAGTCCCGCAACGCCGGGAGAGACCACCATAGAGGGCGCAGGCGGCACGCTGATCGCGGGCCTATATGAAATGCACTCGCATCTGGGCCAAAGCGATGCGCTGCTCCAGGTGGCGGCGGGCATTACCACGGTGAGGGATATGGGCAATGACAATGCCGTGCTCGACAAACTGATCCAACAGATCGACAGCGGTACTATCGGCGGCCCTCATGTCATTCGCTCCGGCTTCATCGAGGGCAAGAGTCCATTCAGCGCCAACAACGGCATTCTGGTCGACAGCGAGGCAAAGGCGGTCGAGGCGGTCCGGTGGTACGGCGCTCGAAACTACTGGCAAATCAAAAGTTACAACAGCATGAATCCTGATTGGTTGCCCGCCATGGCGAAGGAAGCACATCTGCTGGGGATGCGCTTGGCGGGGCATATTCCCGCATTCTCGACTGCGGACACGATGATTCTCGCAGGCTACGATGAGATCACCCATATCAACCAGTTCTCGCTGGGATGGGTGCTGCAGCCCGGCGAGGATACGCGAACACTGTTCAGGCTTACCGCGTTGAAGCGGCTACCCAGTCTCGATCTGCAGAGCCCCAAGGTGCAGCACACGATGAATCTCATGGTGGAGCGAAAGATCGCCATCGACCCCACCTTGGGAATTCACGAACAATTGACGCAGCGGCGCGACGGGCAGGTTCCTCCGGGCGCCGTCGACTATATCGATCACATGCCGATCGGATGGCGGCGCGATGCGATGAAGGCGCTGGCCGATACCTCCGCGCCCGGGGACGACCTGGCTTATCGCCAAGCCTTCGACAAGCTCGTTGCGGTAGTCAGAATGCTGCATGATCGAGGCGTGTTTATCGTTTTCGGCACCGATACGGGCGGCTCGTTTACTTATCATCGTGAGCTTGAGCTTTATCAGCTCGCAGGAATGACGCCCGGCGAGATCTTGAAGCGTGCAACGTTCGACTCGGCTCGCTATGTGAGCCAAGACCAACAAATGGGGTCGATCGAAAAAGGCAAACTTGCCGATTTCTTTTTGATACCCGGCGATCCGATCAAGAATCTCAAAGCAATCAAGACCATCAGCATGGTGGTCAAGGATGGCACCTTTTACTATCCCAGCGAGGTATATCCGAAGTTCGGTATTCAGCCCTTTGTGGCCGCACCCAAGGTTGTCGAGGCACCGACACTTTAAATCGTTGAGGCGAGATCAGTAACTGCCATCCGCGCCGCCGCCGCCGAATGTGCCGCCGCCGCCCTTAAATTGCTCGGCGGTAGCCCCCGACTGTGACGACTTAGGCAAAAGCGCGGCCGCACCGGCTAGCTGCAATAGGTCCAAGGCATGGCCGCCCTCGCCTATTT